>CAMYKY010000082.1 GCA_947259165.1 uncultured Acidobacteriota bacterium
AATACTCGAAATACCCAGGTATGCCATCGCATTCACGCCTCGCCAGCGCACAAAATGACCTCGAGCTTTATGCACAGAACTTCTGAGACGAGACACTAGCCAGTGTACGGCTACGGACTTTTCGCGCTAGATAGTCGTCTTCGCCGTCGAAATGCGACGGCTTCGATCGTCGAGCTCATGAAAGGGGAGAGCCATGACCGAGCACAAAGTGGTTTCGAGAGACGAGTGGGTCGCGGCGCGCCGCGAGCACTTGGTCAAAGAGAAAGAGCTCACGCGGCTGCGAGATCGGCTGAGCCGAGAGCGTCGCGAGCTGCCATGGGTGAAGGTGGACAGAGACTACGTTTTTGATGGGCCGGATGGCGAGCAGACGCTTTCCGATCTCTTCGACGGGCGCAGTCAGCTGTTGGTGTATCACTTCATGTTTGGAGCCGACTGGGACGAGGGCTGCCCCAGCTGCTCGTTTTGGGCGGACAACTACGACCCGCTCGTCGTTCACTTGAACCATCGCGACGTCACCCTGGTCGCGGTCTCGGCGGCGCCCCTTGCGAAGTTGGAAGCTTACAAGAAGCGGATGGGGTGGAGTTTCAAATGGGTCTCGTCCGCGGGGAACGATTTCAATCGCGACTACCACGTCTCGTTCACGCCCGAAGAAATGGAAAAGGGCGAAGTGTATTACAACTACGGCAAGTCGCAGTTCCCGGCCGCGGAGGCTCCGGGTGCGAGTATCTTCTATCGAGACGACAACGGCGACGTTTTCCACACGTACTCGTGCTACGCGCGCGGCCTCGACATGTTGAATGCGACGTATCACATGCTAGATCTCGTTCCCAAGGGCCGCGATGAGCAAGACCTGCCGTACTCCATGGCGTGGCTGAGACGCCACGACAGCTACGTGGATTGATGGGGCTTCGGGGGCCCCCTCAACCGACGTCGGCTCGCGAAGAGAGAAGGGTGAGGGGGATTTTTTTGGTGGCGGGAACACGTCGAATCACGGCGGGTCACCCGATGGCGCTACGGGGGAGAGGATCAGGGATTCGCTTTGCGGATGGGTTTGCCGGGGCGAACGCCCGGGACTAGCTTGCCTTCATCGACGACGAGCGTGCCTCCGACCATCACGTAGGGGATTCCATCCGGGGGGAGGGCGGCGTTTTCGTAGGTGGATTGGTCGATGACGGTATCGGGATTGAAGACGGTGATGTCGGCGTCGGCACCTATTTGGAGGCGGCCCTTTTGCTTCATCGACGGCACGTAGGTCTCGAGGCGGCGGGCGGGCTCGATCGTCATTCGACGGAGCGCGTCCATGAGCGTGAGCACACCTTCTTCGCGGACGTATTTGCCTAGCACTCTGGAAAAAGTTCCGGAGCCGCGGGGGTGGCCGCGTCCACCGCCGATCCCGCCGTCGCTTGCAATCATCGTTAGCGGGCTTTCGATGGCTGCTCGCGTCATTTCTTCCGGACGGTCGTGGATGATGATGCCGCCTCCTTGCTCGCGATACTTCGCGAAGCTCTCGCGCGTCAGGCGCTCGCCAGTCGCCACCCACTGGTGGATTCCGAACTGCCCGTCGTCCCAGCTCTCCCAATCGTCAAACAGGGCGGACTCGATTCGGGTTTGTCCGGCGCCGTAGGGGTAGGCCTCGGTGGTGACGTCTTGTCCTCGTGCGCGAGCTTCCTCGATCGTGGCGAGGAAAGTTGGGGTTTCCATCGCCCCGCTCGAGTTTGCGTGTACGACGTGGAGAGACGCGCCGGTGCGCTCGGCCGTATCGATGGCTTCGGTCAATCCTTCCAGTCCGGTTTTGACATGGATGTGCGCTGGCGCTCCACGCGCGGCCGCCACGCTCATCATCGCCTCGAACTCCTCCAAGATCGCTCCCGGCGTGTACGCCGTACCGAATCCGACGGCAACGGCTCCTTGGTCGAGCCCCTCGCTGAGGCGACGCTTCATCTCTTCTATCTGCTCGTCGCTCGCGGGATCGTTCTTCGCGGCTCCGGCGGGAAGGAAGTCGCCGGGGTCGTTCATCACGATCATGCGGGTCGGGATGTGGCCGATGCTCACGCCGTAGTTGGCGCGCTGTCCTGGCTCTCGCTCTCGGTACCAACCGTCGACGTCGCCGTCACCCACTTCGAGCTCGAATCCGGACGTGACGCCGTCCCGGATCATGAACGTGAACGAATAGTCGGTTTGGCCGTGCACGTGCAGGTCGATGAAGCCGGGCGCGACCACGTGGCCGCTCACGTCGATGACACGAGTGCCGTCGAGCGCCTCTTCGGTCACAGCGGCGATGCGTCCATCGCGCACGCCGACGTTGCGAATCGCGTCGAGGCCCGACTCGGGGTCCATCACCTGGCCGCCCGACAAGACGATGTTGTAGGCCGCGTTGTCGCTTCCGGGGTTGGTGCAAGCCGCTAGGGTAAGCGTGGAAACGCAAAGTGCGACGATTGTTCTATTCACGACGACCTCCGATTGTTTGCTCCTCGCGCTGGCTTCGGGGATGATGTCACGGCGCTCTAACGTTATGGATCCTATCGCACACACGCTCGTCGGAGCTTCTCTCGCCCAGACCGGACTACGCCGCACGACGCCGTACGCCGGCGCCGCTCTAATTGTCGGAGCGAATCTGCCCGACATCGACGCTATCGCGATGTTCGGCGGCTCCGATTTCTCGCTGTGGTTCCGACGCGGTTGGTCCCACGGTGTGCCTGCGCTCGTGCTGCTGCCCATCTTGCTCACGAGCCTTTTCGTTTTCTTGGCTCGCCGTCGTGACGCGAGCGTACCGGTGCGTTCAGGTGTGCTCCTGGCGCTGACCTACTTTGCGACTTGGACTCATCCCACGCTCGACTGGATGAACAACTACGGCATGCGGTGGCTCATGCCCATCGAGGGTCGCTGGTTCTACGGCGATACACTGTTCGTCGTTGACCCTTGGATCTGGACCGCGCTCGGAGGCGCGGTGTTTCTCTCCGGCGATCGACGTTTGCCAAACTTCGCGATGTGGGGATTATTTGTGACGCTCGCCGGCTTCTTGCTCTTCACGGTGGTGCCGGGACTCTTACCGGCGAAGATTTTCTGGTGCGCCGCACTTGCCGGCCTCGTCTTGCTTCGATGGAGAGGCGTCGGTCGCGAGGAGGCACCATCCCGGCGATTCGCCCTCGGTGCCGTAGCCGCGGTTACCCTCTATATTCTCGTCATGGGAGCGGCCACCCGACGCACGCAGCGCAGCGTCCTCGACGCGATGGCCGCGAGAGGAGTCACGGTCGAAAAAATCATGTTGGCCCCTGTTCCTGTCACTCCCTTCGTTCGCGATGTCGTGGTCCAGACGTCGAACGGGTATCACTACGGCCGCGCCAGCCTGTGGCCAGAGTTCGAGCTCGACCTCGCACTGCGAACGCTCCCGCGCCTCGAAGACTCTGCCGTGGTGCGTGCGGCGATCGCTTCTCCTTCCGTGCGCGGTTTCATGAACTGGGCGCGATTCCCATTCGCGGAAGTCGAGGAGACGGCGTCGGGCTACATCGTTTATTTGAGTGATGCCCGTTACACCCGCACGCGGGGGGCGGGCTTCGGATCGGCTCGCGTCGAGATTCCCAAAGAATGACCTGAGATCGGCGGCCGTTAGTTCGCGCCTCGGTAATCGAACCGTACGACCTCGCCGCTGCGGACCTCCACGTCGAACTCGATCGGCTCGCAACAGTTCTGGCAGTCCTCGACCATATGTTGGCGCGAATGGACGAGGCTCACGGTCACCGCCGAGTGTTGCAGGCACGACGGGCAGCAAAACGTAAGGACCTCCTCCATTGCGGTTCTTAGTGTATCCGCATCTGCAAAATCGCCGGCCTTGGAGTACTATTCCGGATCGATTTTCAGGAGGTTTTCCCGTGAACTCTACAATTCGTTCCATTGCGTTTTTCGGTTGTCTCTGCGTTTGTTCGGTGGCCTTCGCCGGCGAGGAGCCCGCGAAGGCCGCCGACGTCAAGATTCCGCTCCGTGACGGTTTGGGCTCGGCCCACATCCCGATTACGACGAGCTCAGAGTTAGCCCAGAAATACTTCGACCAAGGCGTGCGCCTGCACTACGGGTTTTGGATCTCCGAGTGCCGGCGGTCCTTCGAAGAGGCCATACGGCAGGACCCGGATGCTCCGATGCTCTATTGGGGCAAGGCGTGGGCTTATGGCCCGTATCACAACAACGGTGCGCCTTCGGTGCGAGATCTCGAGATGTCGTATGAGGCGATTCAGCAGGCCGTGAGCCGAAAGTCCAAGGGCACGGCGCTCGAGCAGGGGCTCATCGACGCCATGGCGCAGCGGGTCGCGAAAGATCCCAAGACCCCGCGAGCCGAGCTCGACGTGGCTTACGCCGCGGCGATGCGCTCCCTCGCCGATCAGTATCCCGACAACGTCGACGTTCTCGTGCTGGCCGCGGCGGCGCAAATGAACACGAGCCGCTGGCGATATTGGAACGCGGATGGAAAGGCCAACGACGAGAACACGGAGTGGTTCGTCGCCACTCTCGAAAAAGCTCTCGAGCTCGAGCCGCGGCATTCTGGCGCCATCCACTACTACATTCACGGCGTCGAGGCGTCGGACGATGTCTACCGCGCGCGCGAGCCGGCACAGAAACTCGCGTCCACGGCTCCGAACTTGGGCCACCTCGTTCACATGGGGTCTCACATTCTCGTGCAGACGGGCGATTACGATCAGGCCGCAGACACCAATATCGACGCGACGATGGCCGACGAGCTCTACATTGGCCAACCCGACCAGGAAGGCATCTACCCGCTAGGTCTCTATCAGCACAACGTGCATTTCGTATGGGTTGCCGCGTCGATGGAAGGCCGAAGTCTGGTTGCTATCCAGCAGGCGCAAAAACTTCGCGACAAGGTGTTCAACACCATCCCTCACCAAGTGATCCAGCAATCGTCGCGGTATCAGAACTACATGGCCTCGACGTACTACACGCTCACGCGCTTCGGCTATTGGAGCGACATTGTCAGCCAGCCCGCGCCGCCGGTCGAGTTTCGATTCTTGACCGCGATGTGGCACTACTCCCGCGGGATTGCCCTCGCGAACCAAGGGAAGCCGGCCGAGGCATGGAAAGAGCATGCGGCGCTCGTCGAGATCGAAAACGGTGACATTCTGGGCGGGCCGAGCATGACCGGCGTGGGTCGACAAGAGCGAGGCGCGTCGCCGTATTCACGTGACACGAAAGAAATGGTTTCCCTTGCTGGCAATGCCATGGCGGGAGAGATCGCGGCGACCGAGAAGAATTGGGAAGACGCGATCCATTACCTCGAAACCGCGGTGAACCTACAGGACAATTTGTTCTACGCCGAGCCGGCCCCGTGGCACTACCCGATGCGTCACTCGCTCGGCGCGGTGTTGCTCGATGCCGGCAGACCCGAGCAGGCGGAGGACGCTTATCGCGACGACCTGAAGAAGTGGCCTGCAAATGGCTGGTCGCTCTACGGTCTGATGCGCTCGCTCCGCGCTCAAGGACGAGGCGACGAAGCTCGCCTCGTGGAAAAGCAATACTTGAAGGCGTTCGCGCGGGCCGATATCGCGCTGACGGCTACGCGGTTCTAGTCTTCGACGCGCAAGGGCTTGATGCAGCGGATCCAATCCGCGACATAGCCTTTGCGCGCGTATAGCTCACGCGCGCGCTCGTTGGTCTCGAAAACGTGAAGGCTCATCGAGCGCGCACCTTGTTTTCTTGCCGCGTCTTCGGCGCTCGCGAGCAGAGCCGCGCCGACGCCCTTGCCTTCAGCGCCTTCGGCGACCGCGAGTGTTTCCAAGTGCGCACTCGGTGATCCGTTCATCGCGTCCGGTTGCATCCGGACTAGAGCGAAGCCAATTAGCACCTGCGACTCGTCCCGCGCAACGAACACCCTGCAGTCGGTCTCGCCGCCATCGATCCACTCGTGGATTACGCGCTCGTCGCAGCGATGGACCTCGTCGTGGGCACGATGGGTGGGTCTTGGAAAAGCTCCGACGCGCGGCAAAAGGACGAGAACGTCGGGACCATCTTCCGGGGTTCCAACGCGCACCTGAAATGACATTCTCGAGGTTAGCACAGTGCTCTGTTGCAGCGAGTAGCTTCGCGGGGCGTTCAGCGGTATAAAGTTCATCGAGGTGAGACGATGAGCGAGCTCAATTTCAATCCGTTGGTAGAAGACCCTGTAAAACTGAAAACTCTGTCCCGCCGGAGATTCTTTGGGCTCGCCGGAGGCGCGGCGGCATCCGTGGCCTTGATTCCAGGCGTCGGTTCGAGTGAATCCCAGGCGGCGGTCGCCGTTTCGGATTTGAACGCGCTGCCGAAAGCGCCCGCGCCCGATGATGAGCGGGCGTGGGAGGAAGTCGCATCGCAGTTTTTGCTTCGGGACGGTCTCATTTACATGAACACCGGCACCCGCGGTCCATCGCCGCGATACGTGCACGAGCGGCAGGTCGAAGCGCTCGAAGGCGTCAACTCCGACTACCTCGGCTACTCCCGACATGTTGCCAACGCTGATTTCACCAAAGCTCTGCGCCAGAAGCTTGCGGATTTCGTAGGCGTGGACTCGAACGAAGTCGCGTTGATGAACAACACAACGGATGGGATGATTACCGGCACGTGGGGTCCGGTGCTAGAGCCTGGTGACGAGATCGTGTACACGAACCACGATCACGTCGGTGGAACTCATCCCATTCTCCATCGGGTGAACCGCGATCACCTCAATCTGAAGGTGGTCGACATCGCCGACAGAAAATTTCACCCACCCAGGAGCGCTGACGATTACCTGAAAGCGTTCGAGGCGGCGCTCACGCCGAGGAGCAAACTTCTCAGTTTTTGCCACGTCAACTACACCGACGGGGGCATCTTGCCGGTCAAGGAAATTTGCGAAATGGCTCGCGCTCGGGGCGTGCTCACCATCGTGGACGGCGCGCAGCCGCCAGGGATGATGAAGCTCGATCTTCACGAACTCGGGTGCGACATGTACGCGGGCCCGTTCCACAAGTGGATGATGTCGTCGATGTACACCGGATTCTTCTACGTTCGAGAGGACGTGCAGGAGCGCATCGAGGCCATCCTCACGATCACCCCGCCCGGCAAGAATATGTACGGCGGGACGGAGCTCGCGTCTTTTTGGGATGACTACATGGGCTCGGCCGCAAAGTACGAGCTGCGGGGCTCCACGAACACGCCGGCGCGCATGGCGATGGATGCGGCGCTCGACTACCACAACCATTTGACACCGCAGGCTATCGAGGCCCGCGATCGATACCTCGCCGCGAAGCTCCGCAACGGGCTGCGCGCTATCTCCGGCGTCGATGTCTATGTCTCCGACGACCCGCGTTTGAGCTGCGGCCTCGTATCGTTCACGATTGAAGGCGTCGCCACGACCGACCTCAATGATATGGTCTGGGAGCGGCACAACATCTACATACGAAACGTCACGCACAAAGAAGTCGACTGGGACGTCAATCGCGCGTCGATGCACATCATGGTCACTGCCGCTCAGGTTGACACTCTTCTGGGCGCGATCGAGGAAATTGCGAAGGGGTAGCCTTTTCGAATGAAGCGAACTCAACTGTTTTTCGGCGTGCTGGTGTTAGTGACGTGCGGGTGCGCGTCGACAAAGATGACGAAAGCTTGGGTCTATCCTGAACGTGGGCCGCTCGAGTACAACAACATCATGGCGATGGTGCTCGTACAGGACTCTCTCGTGCGGCGTTCGGGAGAAGACGAGCTCGTCTATCAGATCAGAAAAGCGGACGCGATCGCCTCGTACACGGTACTGCGCGACGACGAGATGCAGGACGAGAATCTCGTCCGCAAAGCCGTAGCCGATTCCGGTGTGGATGCCATCGTCGTCATGCGCCCCGTCTACGACGAGCAAGAGGTTCGATACGTTCAGGGTAGCTACCCCGCGGCTTATAACTCCTTTTATGGGTACTACGGATGGGCCTACCCCGTCGTTTACTCGCCTGGTTACTACCGCAATGACCGGCTCGTGGGTGTCGAGACCAACATCTACGACACGAGCGACGGAAAGCTCGTCTGGTCCGGGCTGAGCCAAACGACGAACCCGAAAGACACGCGCAAGCTCGTCTCTGACACTGCGAAGGCGGTGCGAAGCGCGATGAAGAGGTACGGGTTTATCTCGTAGGCAAAGGCCCGTCGGGCCAGATGCCAATCTCTCGATAGTACCGGACGGCGCCCGCATGAAACGGGGTGCCGTTGTTGCGCACGACGTTGTCCGCGCGAATGAACCCGCCGGCCGGGTGTTTTTCGGCGACCCGCTCACCGTTTTCGTAGATCGTCCGCGTGATTTCGTAGGCGAGCTCTTCGTTCATGTTCTCGTGCACGATAACGTGCATCGAGCCGCAGTTGAGACCGGCGAATTCTTCGTCTTGCCCGCGGTAGGTTCCGGCAGGGATGGGGACGTTGAAGTAGAATGGATACTCCTCGACGAGTTGCATGCGGGGTTCTTCGTCGAAGGGAACGAGGAGCATGTCGGACGACGTCGTCGCTTGGACAATCGATGCGGTGGGAACGGCTCCTCCTAGAAAGGCCGCGTCCGCGGAGCCGTCAGCCAGCATGTCGACTGCTCCAGCCTGGGTATTATTGAGCGGCGTAAAATCGTCGTAGCTCAATCCGTGTGCCGCGACTATCGGTTGGATGAAAAACTCCCAGCCCGCCCCGGCCACGCCGACGACAACTCGCTTGCCGGCGAGATCCGCGAGGGTCTCGATGTCCGAGCTCTTCGGGGTTACGAAGACGAGCACGTTGTGGGCGAGCGTCATCAGAGTTCGCATGGGATACCCTTTGTCCCAGCCGCGTTCCCCGCGTACGGCGAAGTAGGTGATAGAGGAGTTTGCTAGTCCAAGCTCGAGCTCGCCGCGATCTAGCCGTCGAATGCTTTCGAGCGTGCCTTTCGTAGCTTCCGAGGTGACTTCCCAGCGGCTATCGCCGTGTGCGGTGAGCACTTCCGCCAGGGCACCTCCGACGATGAAGAATGCGCCGCCGGGAGGCGCAGAGCCGATGCTGAGAAACTGCGTCGAGGGAGCATCGCTACTGCAAGCGAGGCTCAACGTGAGGGCGCACAAGACGAGCCAACGAGAGGCCTGAACGAGCTCAACGGGCGCGCCGATAGGTGTTCGGTTCAAGGAAACTTGATCGTCTCGGACGAGGTGAACAGCTCCTCCGGAATCGAGTCGCCGATGAAGACGTCCTCAAAGCGGATGGTCTCTTCAGCGCCGACGCGCTCGGTGGCGATGCGGAGGCCGCCGTGGCGTCGCCAACCCGTCCAGCGATAGTCTCCTTCGGCACCGGCTTCTAGTTTGAACTTCCACCGGTCCATCAAATGGGTTTTGCGGTTGACGTATGCCCAGTACTGGTCGCCAGGAGAGCGCCCCACGCCGTCGAACGTCAGGTGAACTTTGTCATAGACAACGCCACCGACTTCTTCTTCGCCGTCATAGGTGAGAGTGACGCCGGGGTCTTTCCACTTGAACGGCATCAGAAACCAGTAGGTTGCGCCCGGCCACATCCGGGAACCGCGGGCGAGGTATTCGGAGTGCTCCTTGCCCTGAAGTTGTCGGCCTTCAACGTAGGCGCTACCTTGTCGAGACTGGATATTCATCAAGATCACGAAAGGAATGCCGCCGTCGTTCTTGGCCTCGATACGAAGACGTCCGAGGTGCCGATCCCATGTGAACGTCGCTCGGCGTTCACGACGGACATTCGTGAAACGAATGTAGCGCGCCTCGTCCCAGTTCTCTTGGCCGCCCAACGCCTCCATCATCTGGTCGGCGATTTGCGTCGCCTTCTCGTCAGCCGGCAAAAAAAGCGTCGCAAGTATCAAGACTTTCAACATGGTGGTGGATGATATCAGCTCGTCCTGAATCTTGCGAGGCGCCGAACACCACGATATTCTCCCGACTCGGTCATGGCGGGCCAAGGTGAGATCACGCAGCAGCTGCACGCCTACGCGGGTGGCGATCGTGACGCGTTCGACCAATTGGTGCCCGTGGTGTACGACGAGCTTCGACGGATCGCGCGCAACCACCTGCGGCGTACCAACCGTGGCGCTACCCTCGATACGACGGGACTCGTCCACGAGGCCTATCTCAAGCTCGCTGGACAGAAGGGAATGCGCGTCGAGGATCGTGGACATTTTCTAGCGATCGCGGCGAGCGCCATGCGCCAGATCATCATCAGCCGCGCCCGTTCTCGCCTCGCAGCCAAACGAGGCGGCGGCGAGGTGCCGACGACATTCGACGAGGAGCGTGTTGGAAGTGACGCGCAAGCCGAGTGGCTACTCGACCTCGACCGCGCGCTGACGATGCTTCGCGAGCGAGACGAGCGGATCGCGCGGACCGTTGAGTGCCGTTTCTTCGCGGGGTTGAACGAGGAAGAAACCGCTCAGGCCTTGGGAGTCTCCTTGCGCACGGCGCAGCGTAACTGGATGCGGGCACGTGCGTGGATTCGCTCGGAGCTCACCGGCGAGGACGATCCAAAGGCGTCTTAGCGGGTCCAGGCGCGTCCCAGGCGATCCGCGGGGTTCGGAGGATCGCGGACTTGACAGGCGCATCGTTTGCGACGACGATGTCCCCGGGGGGGACGTGAAAATGTCCCCAGGGGGATGAAGTGGCAACAGTCGCACCGAGCGACAAGCGAAGCTTGCACCGGCTGCGCCCGCGCGGCGTGGTCTCGCTCGCCGTCTACCAAGGCGACAGGATTCCGCCCGCCTACGGAATCCTGAGTGATATCTCAGAGGGCGGCATCCGCATCCACTCCGACCGTATCCTTGTGCAGGGACAACGCTTACAACTGCGTATTCAGTTCGAGTCGGAAAGAGATCTCTTTGAAGCCTCCGGGCAGGTTGCTTGGACCCAGCCCGCGAAGGGCGACGACAGTCTTCTTGGGGGCTCGCTCACTGGGATCCAGCTGAGCCTACTGTCGCGTGAGTCCGGGCACTGGCTGCGCCGTTTGCTCGCTGCTCCTGAGTTCGTAGAGCCGGATTCGGAGAGCCGGGACTACGACGATTTTCTGGCTTCGCTTCGCCCCTACCTCGATCGACTCGGCGACTACATGGTGGTGTTAGGGCTTCGTTCCAAAAAGCGCTAACGAATCCGCTAGTGCTCGGACCCGCTGATCCTGTCGGTAGATTCCGACGTCATTTTTGGTGCTGACAAGGCGCTCCGACGAGTTCATATCTAGATATTTGCCGCCTTCCGCAGCGAGCTTGTCGAGCGGGAGGGATAGGCCGTAGGCCGAACTGCAACGATGCTCGCAACGCTGTCAGCGCAGTCCAACCTTCAAGTCCTCGGTGGACATGCCGAAACCGATCCGAAACGCGTTGGGGACGTCGAAGAAACGATCCGGCGTTACCAGCGAATCGCGCCGTGCGAGCTCTTCGACGAGTTTTTCCACGGGACCCTCCCAATACACGAGCCCGACGGAGCCAGCGGGAGGTGTCCACCAGGAGAGTCCGTCGTAGGAGTCGATGAACGCCGCGACAGAGGCGCGGTTCTCATTGAGGCGCTTTCTGGCCGGCAACAAGATCGCGTCCGCGTGATCGAGCGCTTTCGCAGCCAAACGTTCGCTCGCGTGCACCAGCTTGACGGAGTAGAGGTCCATCAGCCGCCGCAGTCGCTCGGCAGTGGCATCGTCGGCGAGAATCCATCCGACACGGACCGCATCGAGTCCGTAAGCTTTGGTGAGGCTTCTCGTAGTGACGAATCGCGGTGAGATCGACGCCGCGGTCCGCTCACCCTGGTCGTAGAGCCATTCCAGGTAGACCTCGTCGATCACGACGTGAAAATCCTTTCCTTCCGCCAGTCGCGCGATCGGCTCGAGCTCGACGACACTCGAGAACTGGCCGGGTGGGGTTGTGCAAATTCGACAGGATAACCAGACGCGTGTGGTCGGTCAGTTTTTCTTCGATGAGCGCGGAGCTCAGGCGAAACTGGTCGTCGCGCGGCCGCTCGAAGAAATCGACGTCGGCGTGGAAAAAGCGCGGCACGAGATGAAGTGGCTCGTAGCACGGATGCTCGAGGAGCACGTGGTCGCCTGGCTTCAGAAACAGTGCGCACACCATGTGATTCGCCATCGACATACCTTGAGCGAGCGCCACTTGCGACGAACGCACTTCGTAGCGGCGTGCGATGCGCTCGATGAGAGGTGCCCATCCTTCTTCGTCCTCGCCGGTGAGCGAGAAATCGTCGAGAGCCACGCCGAGCGTTTCGAGCGACGGTGGTGCGACGCCGCTCGATGCGAGGTTGTAGCGAACTTCGTGATGCGCTTTGGCCCAGGTGATGTACGAGTTCGTCTTCATTGTCGATGTCGACTCCAATAGAGAAACGTTGGGATGCCTGCCACGATCAGGCTCCCACCGATCATCGCGTTCACCGGGTTGGACAAGATAGAGCTCACGACAGCGAAGATCGCGACGAGAACGAAAATCGCCGGCGTAACCGGGTAGCTCCAGACGTAGGCGGCGCTACCTGCGGGGATGGCGCCTCGTCGACGATAGAAAAAGAGCGTTGCCACCGTGAGACCGAAAAAGATCCAATCGCCAAAAACGACGTAGTCGAGAAGCTGCCCGTACGTTCCGCTCAGGGCCAAGACGATAGCCCACGCGGCTTGGATCAGAATCGCACCTCCGGGGGTACGGTACTTCGGATGTAGTGCGGCGGCGCTCTCGAAGAAAACGCCGTCGTCCGCCATGGCTTGGTAAATTCGATCCGTCGAAGAGATTCAGACGCCGATCGTAGGTGGTTTTCGAGCCCAAGGCGCGGCGATTGTCTCATAGATGCTACGCTTCGCTATGCGGGTGGCGGTTGCGATTGTCTGTCTTCTTGTTCCGTCGTGCGGGGGTGGCGGCGGTGCCAGTGATCCCAGCGGGGGCGTCACGATCATGGCGATCCAGGGCGAAGGCGCGCGCTCGCCCTTCGAAGGGATGTCCGTGTCGACGACAGGAGTCGTTACGGCGCTCCGCGCTGATGGACGCGGGTTCTGGATTCAAGACCCCGTTGGAGATTCGAATACCGACACGTCGGACGGGATTCTGATTTGGACCGAGCTCAACGCCACGCCGGGTGACGCCGTACGCGTCGACGGCGTCGTGGCAGAGTTTGCGCGCGACGGGGATTTGTCGCTCACTCAGGTCTCGGATCTCGCAACGCTCGAAGTCACGTCGTCCGGCAACGCTCTGCCAGCACCGACGGAGCTCACACCCCCGCCGGATGAGTCGATTCTCGAGGCCATCCAGTCTTGGTCCCGACTCGAGGGAATGCTCGTTGCGTTCGAAAGTGCACGCGTCGTCGGCCCGACGAACCGGTTTGGCGAGATGGTCGTCGTTGTCGACGCGCAAGCTCTAGAGGGCAATCATGTCTTCGTCCGCTCGCTCGGTGCAAACGAAGTGGATTACAACCCCGAGAGGATCGTGATTGACGATTCGGTCCGTGATGCGGTCGAGGCAAGGTCGGGGGACACGATTCACGATCTCATCGGCGTCGTCGACTACTCGTTCGGCAACTACAAGCTCCAACCACTCGAGCTTCGGCATGTCGTTGGCAGCCGCACCCAGGAACGACCGCGAACGCAAGGCGGTGTTGCGGTCGCGAGTTTCAACGTCGAGAACCTTTTTGAGACGAGCGACGAGAAACTCGAGCCGAAGCTCGTCGAGTTGACGCGATTCATTGCTGAGGTCTTGTTACTTCCGGAAATCCTCGTCTTGCAGGAGGTGGAGAACGAGGCCGTGCTTCAAGTGCTCGGGGACCGCATCAACGATGTCGCGGGCGCTCGTTATCGTGCGAAGGGCCTCGGCTCGAGCGATGGCCGAGGTATCGAAAACGCGTTCTTGTACGACGCCGAGCGTGTCCGTCTCGTCGAGTCGTTTCTTCTTTCGGGCGCGGATGTCGAGGCCGCGTTTGGACCCGATAGCGCGAGCGCAGGACGCGAGCCGCTCGTCGGCAAGTTCGATCTAGGCGGCACCGAGCTGGTGGTCCTCGGTAACCACTTCAAGAGCAAAGGGGGCGACGACCCTCTTTTTGGGGCGAGACAGCCGTTCGAGCGGCCCACGGAAGTGCAGCGCAAAGCGCAAGCGCGCGCAGTGCGGCGGTATGTCGACGAGGTACTTGCGCAGGACCCGCGCGCTCTGATCCTGGTGGCGGGTGATTTCAATGACTTTCCTTTCTCCGAGCCCGGCGAAGGTTCGGACCATCCTCTCGGGATCCTCGAGGGTGAGGATCCCGCTTTGGTGAACCTCGTTGCTTCCCTCGCATCGCCCTACACGTTCATTTTTGATGGCAACGCCCAGGTTTTGGATCATCTTCTGACTAGCCCAGCGCTTGGCGAGCGTGTCCTTGGAACCGAGATCGTGCACGGAAACGCCGACGATCCGGCGAGCGCTTCGGATCATGACCCCCCGCTCGTGCGATTGCGCTTGCCGTAACTTCTTGCCCCAAAAGGTTTAACAGTAATTTTGCATCTCATACCAAATCTTTGAAATTAAACTACCTTGGCCGTCGTCTCTAGAGTACGGGCCACGCACGTCGATGTGCGACGCGGTATGCTGAGTCGTCCAATGGAAGCGGACCGAGACGCGCTGGCCCGATATCTCGACGGTGATGAAAGGGCATTCGAAGAATTGGTCATCCGTTATGAAGCCAAGGTGCGTCACGTCGCGTTCGGAGTGCTGCGCGACCGCGAGCTCGCCGAAGACGTCGCTCAGGAGACCTTTCTCACCGCTTATCGCAAAGCTGGCAGCTACCGAGGCGAGGGTTCGGTGCGCAGCTGGCTATTCCGCATCGCCGTCCGCCGCGCACTGGACGAGCTTCGGCGACGCGGACGGAGAGCAGAAGTCCCGCTCCCCGAGTCCCAAACCGCCCCCGGAGAGCTTGCCCAGCCCCACAAAGGGCTCGAGGCGGCCTGGGATCTCGACCGGGCGTTGGATGCGCTCGTGCCTGAGCATCGCGCAGCATTAATATTGAAGGAAGTCGAAGGATTGACGTATCAGGAAATTGCAGATTCGCTAGCGTGGCCCTTGGGCACCGTGGCAACACGAATCCATCGGGCTCGGCTCGAGCTCAAGGCCGCGCTGCAGGAGACAACCCATGCCGTGTCGTGAAGATAGCCGCCTGTCCGCGTGGATCGATGGCGAACTCGAGTCCAAAGAGGCCGGTGCAGTCGAGACCCATGTGAAAGGCTGCCCCGCGTGTCAGGAGTTGGTGGCATCGCTGCGATCGATGTCTTTGAGCTTCGACTCGGATGTTTCCGCCGACCCGGGTTTCATCGTGCGTTTTCGCGCGAATCGAGATGAGATCTCGGTGGCGCCGTGGTGGACGTGGCGCCAGCTTGCGCTTCGGCTCGTGCCGATTGCTGGAGCGGTGGTCGTTGCCGCGATTGTGTCGCTTTTTGTAGCGTCGCCGCCCGACGCCTCGCTTCAGGCGCTCGAGCGCGAGGCGCTGGGAGCGCCGGTCGCGTTCGACAACGGTCCGGAGGCCGTGCTGAGCATTGCATTTGAACCGTTTCCTCAGGATATCGACTAGGAGGCACCCATGATGGCTTCGGCGAAAAAATGGATAGGGGTTAGTCTCCTCGCGACACTTTTGATTGGTGTCGGCGCGGGCGTGCTCGTGGATCGTTTTCTGCTTGCATCCACGGTGCACTCGCGGGCGCGCGACGTCGACCGGCGGGGAGATGGTCAGCACCGTGAGCACGGCGGGAGGATGGTGGAGCGTCTCCGTTCGGGCCTGGAGTTGACCGAGGAGCAGGCGACCCAGCTCGAAGCCGTGATGAACGCGAACCATGAGACGGCTCGGAAGTTTTGGGGAGATTCTCGACAAGAATACGAGGCGTTGCGTCAGCAATTTCGCGCTGACATTCGCGGGCTCTTGAACAACGAGCAGCAAGTGAAGTTCGATGAGATGGTCGCGGAATACGAAGCTAGAAACCACAGAAATCGTGAGGGTCGCCGCGTTGACCGATAAAGATCAAGTGAAGGCATCCGAAGGTACCGAGGCTGTCGAAGGCGCCGAGGATCACATCAATCCGATTGCGCGGTTCGCGGTAGAGCGACGGGTCACCATGACCATGGCCGTGCTCGGCATCTTCGTGCTGGGCTATTTGTCGCTCCAGCGTTTGCCGCTCGAGTTCATGCCCAGTTTTTCCTCGAACAGTATGTGGATCAGCGCGCCGTACAACTCGTCCTCCCCACAAGAAGTGGAACGCGAGATTGTGCGCCCGCTGGAAGACATTCTGGGCACCATCAACGGAATCGATACGCTCAGCGCGAACGCCTCGGCCAACGAAGGAAGCGTGAACATCACCTTCCAGGACGACGTCGACATGGATCTCGCGGCGGTGGAAGTCCGGGACCGTATCGATCGCGTGCGCCACCTTCTGCCCGATGATCTTCGTCGGATTCGCATTCGCCGGTTCCAGAGCACTGATATTCCGATCTACCGCTTTCATCTGAGTGCCGACTGGGGAAAAGACCGCCTTTACGATTTTACCGAGCAAGTCGTGCAACGCCGGCTCGAGCGACTCGAGGGCGTGGCGTCGGTCGAGGTCCGCGGGGTCAGCAAACGCGAGCTTCAAGTCCAGCTCCACCCGTCACGAATGCAGGCAGCCGGCGTG
The DNA here is from genome assembly GCA_947259165.1 of uncultured Acidobacteriota bacterium. GTDB lineage: Bacteria > Acidobacteriota > Vicinamibacteria > Marinacidobacterales > SMYC01 > CAMYKY01. Next base: position 16,618 of record CAMYKY010000082.1, read on the forward strand.
GACTCACGCGACGTGACTTCGGTGCTTCGCAACAACCACGTCAACGTCTCGGGCGGCTATATCATAGAGGGCCCACGAAAGCTCACGGTTCGATCGGTCGGCGAGTTTCAGACGGTCGAGGAGATAGAAGAGCTCCCCATCGGAACCGGCGGTGTCCGTATCAAAGATATCGCCGATGTCGCCTACACCTACCCGCGCCAAGAGAGCTACAACTTCCTCAATGACAAGGAAGCCGTCACTCTCAGCGTCTTCAAGTCTTCCACGGCTAATCTCCTGGCGGTCGTCGACGGCGCTAAAGCCGAGGTCGCGACGATCGCCACGATGCCTCAAGCCGAAGGCCTGTCGACGCGGGTGCTGCAAGATGCGTCCGTTGACGTGCGCAAGGGTCTCGGACAGCTTCGCAACGCGGGGCTTATCGGAGGCGTGCTGGCCGTCGTGTTCTTGTTCTTGTTCCTGCGGAAAGTGCGAACGACAGCGCTGGTCGCGCTCGCTATCCCAATTTCGATCGTATTGACTTTCGTCATCCTGTACTTCTTGAGACAGCTCGGCGTGGTGACGACCACAATCAACGTCGTGAGCCTCATGGGATTGATGCTCGCGGTGGGGATGCTCGTCGACAACTCGGTGGTGGTCATCGAATCGATTTCGCGGCATTTCGGCGAGCTCGGTGAAGACTCGAAGACCGCCGCACTCCGGGGAACCTCGGCCGTGGCGATGCCGATCATCGCATCCACGCTGACGACGATGTGCGTTTTTATCCCGATGATCTTCCTGGCAACGAGCGGCGGCGGTTTCATGCGCTTCATGCTCGACATCGGCATCACCATCTGTATCGTCATGGTGTCGTCGCTTCTGGTCGCCCTGACGGTGGTACCCATGGTAGCTGCGATCTTGCTCCGAGGCGAGAGCAAAGAGGAGTCGATGCTCACCGAGGCGCTCTCGACGGGCTACGGGCACGTGATCGGATTTACACTGAAGCATCGCTTCGTGTTCTTCCTCGGCATCGTGGGAATGCTTTACGGGTCGTGGCTGCTGTTAGGCACCATCGAGCGTACCTTTTCTCCGAGGACGATGGAGCGACAGATCTCCATCAACGTTGACACGCCGCGCTCGTACTCGCTCGAGCAAACGCAGGAGCTCTATACGGACGTCGCGAGTCTTCTCAACGAGCATCGCGAGGAGCTCGATATCTCAGACGTCGTCTACCGCTATAGCCGGAGCGGGGGCCGCTCGCGGGGTGGTTTTCGCGGGAGTCGTCGGTTCGACATTTATCTCGTCGATGAAGAAGAGTCGAAAAAGCCGGTTCGGGTGGTTCGAGACGAGATCCGCGCGTTGCTACCGAAGAAGGCAGGCGTCGATTTCAAGATCGCCCAGAGTACGGGTCACGGAGGCCGAGGTGGCGGCTTCGGCATCAATCTCGATCTCAAAGGCGATGACATGGCGGTGCTCGAACTCGTTGCCGAGCGCGTCGTGCAGGCCCTCGAAGACACGTCGTGGGCGCGGGATGTGGACAGCACCCTCGATTCCGGCACCGACGAAATTCATGTGAGTGTTGACCGCGAGCGCGCCTTGCAGTCGGGTCTCTCGACGCAGGCGGTGGCGTTTTCGATCTCGAACGCGCTTTCTTCTCGTCCGGTCAGCCGCATTACCGGCGACGACCGCGAAGTCGATCTCGTCGTGCAATTCCGAGAAGAAGAGCGCTCGACCCTCGACCAACTCAAAAAAATGCCGATCATGGCGAGCGATGCCCGACTGCCCATCGGCGCGATGGCGTCGTTCGAGCTCGAGCAGGGGCCGCGCCGGATCGAGCGCGAGAACAAGCGGTCGAAGCTCAGTATTACCGCGAATACCAACACTGCAGGAGCGTCGTTTCGTATGACGGGGCAAGTCACCGAGATCATGAACGGGATGAGCCTGCCGCCGGGCTACGAATGGGGTTTTGGCCGAAGCTGGGGTCGTGCCCAACAGGATTGGGGTAGCGCCACTTTTGCCTTCCTGTTTGCGTTGGCCTTGATCTATCTCATCATGGCGGCCCTTTTCGAGAGCTTCGTGCAACCGTTTACGATCATGTTTGCCATCCCGTTTGCGTTTATCGGGGTCGGTATCGTGCTGAAGCTCACCAACCAGCCTCTAGACAACATGGCGAACATGGGGCTCATCATTCTCGTAGGTGTCGTAGTAAACAACGCGATCGTGCTCATCGCTCACATCAACTACTTGCGATGGAAAGGGATGCCCCGCGACGAAGCGATCGTCATGGGTGGCACCCATCGATTGCGGCCCATCTTGATGACGGCGTTGACGACGATTCTCGGGCTGTTCCCGATGGTGGCGCCGTTGATTTTCCCGGGTTTTCTCGGGAGCGTCGAAGGTCGCGCCGGAAACTGGGCGCCCGTCGGATTGGTGATCGTTGCCGGGCTGACGACGTCGACGTTTTTGACGCTGGTTATCATCCCGACGATTTACTCGCTCGTGGATGATTGCGCGCGGTTTTTCGGAAGAATAGTTCGAGCAGCGTAGTGGGAGCCATTGAAGCGGTTATGAAAACGAGAAGAAGAATTTATTTTGCGGTCGCGCTTGCAGCGGGGCTGTTAGTTTTTGCCGGCTGCGGGGGCGGCTCTGAAGAGCAGGCGCCTCCCGGCAAAGGCGGTAAGGCCGGCGGCGCGGAAGGCGGTCCGGGCGGCCCTCCGGGCGGCCCTCCAGGCGGCGCTGCGGGAGCCGCGGTGCCTGTGGAGGTCGCTGCGATCGAGCGAAGATCGGTCTCGTCGTTTCTGGAGACGAATGGAAGCCTCGAAGCCGAGAACGATGTTCAGATCGTTTCGCGCATTCAAGGACCCGTCGTCGAGCTCGTTGCCGAGGAGGGCATGCGTCTGAAGAAGGGCGATCTCATGCTCAAGATCGAGGAGATAGAGACGCTCTCCCAGGTAGAGATTGCGAAGGTCTCTCTCAAGGACGCGACACGCGCTCACGCGCGCGCCAAAGCGGCTCGCGACAGCGAGATTATCAGTCAGGAAGTCTACGACACCGCGCTTGGTCAGCTCGAATCCGCTGAGGCGCAGCTCACGGACGCGGAGATCAACTATAGCTACACTTCGGTGACAGCACCGTTCGACGGCATTGTCGTCGAGCGCCTCGTGAAGCTCGCTGAGAGTGTTACCGCGAATCAGCAACTGTTTCGTTTCTCTGAGTTCGACCCGTTGTTGTGCAAGATCTCGGTTCCGGAGAAAGAGCTCTCCCGTCTCAAAAAGGGACAAACGGCCTACGTGAACGTCGAGGCGTGGCCCGGCGAGCGATTTCAAGCAACGGTACTGCGGATCAGTCCTGTCGTGGACGCGACCACGGGAACGATCCGCGTCACGCTGCAGGTTCGAGCGCGCGGGAGGCTGAGCCCAGGCATGTTCGCCCGAGTGTTTCTCGTCACCGACGTACACGACGACGCCGTTGTGATGCCCAAGCGCGCGCTCTCTATCGAGAGCTTGAGCGATACCGTCTTTGTGGTCAACGACGAAGGGCAGGCGGAGCGTCGCGCCGTCGAGCTCGGGTACGAGGAAACGGAAGTCGTCGAGGTTCTCTCGGGACTCGAGGCGGGTGATCGCGTGATCGTGGTGGGGCAGGACGGACTCACGGACGGAACCCCGATTCAGGTGCTCAAAGGACCCGGTGCAGTTGCGCCGCCGTCGCGCGCCGCCGACGCGGATCGCCCTCCGTCTGGAGGCAACGGCCCGGGATCGGGGTCGGGGTCGGGAGGGCCGCCGGGTGGCCGCATGGATTTGTCCAAAGCCACCCCTGAACAACTCGAACTCGTCAAGCAACGCATGCGCGACCGCGGCATGACCGACGAGCAGATTGAACAAACCATCGCCCGTCGACGCCAACAACAATGAACCAACGCGACATCTCGCCCCTCTCGGGGGGCGAGATCCTCCCGTATGCGGTATACCGTATGCCGTTGGCTGACCACCCATGCGCATAGTCGATTTCTCCACTCGCCGACCCGTTACCATCCTCGTTTTCTTCATCGCCGCCGTGGTGTTCGGGCTCGTCGCGTTCCGCGATCTGGCTGTGGATCTTCTTCCCGAGATTACCTACCCGTCTCTCACCGTGCGAACCGAGTTCGAAGGGACAGCGCCCTCGGAAGTCGAGAGCCTGATCACGAAACCGGTCGAAAACGCCGTCGGCGTCGTCAACAACGTTGTGCGCAGCGTCTCGAGCTCGCGCTCCGATACGAGTGAAGTGACGCTGGAGTTTGGGTGGGACACGAACATGGACATGGCTGCGCTCGACGTACGGGAACGGCTCGACCTCGTGGTGTTGCCCGACGAGGCTCAACGCCCCGTCCTGCTGCGCTATGACCCATCTCTCGACCCCATCATGCGCCTGGGGTTGTTCGGTGACGAGGATCTCATTCGCTTGCGTCTGATTGGGGAGCAAGAGGTGAAGCGTCTTCTCGAGCGCGTCGAGGGAGTTGCCGCCGTGCTCGTCAGCGGTGGGCTCGAGGAAGAAATTCACGTCGAGCTCGACGAACGACGCATCGCTAATCTCGGTCTCAGTGCGAGCCAAATCGTGGCTCGGCTCGCGGCCGAGAACGTCAATCTCACCGGAGGCCGGCTTCAGGACGGGCAAACCGAGTACCTCGTGCGCACCATCAACGAGTTCGAGCGGCCCTCGGACATGCGCTACATCGTCATCGATAGCGCCCGTCGCGATATTCGTCTCGAGGACGTGGCGACGATCACGCGTGGTCACAAGGAGCGCGAGGTCATCAGTCGCATCGATGGACGCGAGGCCGTGGAGATCGCAATCTACAAAGAGGGCGGTACGAATACGGTTACCGTAGCCCAGGCGGTGCAGGAGCGCGTCGACACGCTCCAAGAGCGTCTCGATCGGCTCGGCGAGGGACTCGAGCTCCAATTGATCACTGATCAGGCCCGCTATATTCGTCAGTCGGTATCCGAAGTGCTGTCGACAGCGTTCATCGGTGGCAGCCTCGCGATTTTAGTGCTGATGCTGTTCTTGCGCAACATCAAGTCGACCCTGATCATCGGGCTTTCGATTCCGGTGTCGGTCGTCACGACATTTTTTTTGATGTTCGTCTTCGACATCTCGCTGAACATCATGTCGCTCGGTGGGATCACTCTCGGTATCGGCCTTCTCGTCGATAACTCCATCGTCGTGCTCGAGGCGATCCAGCGAAAACGTGAGGAAGGCCTCGGTGTCATCGAGGCGGCGCGCACGGGCGCGGGTGAGGTAGGGCAGGCCGTTATCGCCAGTACCATGACCACCGTTTGCGTTTTCGTGCCCATCGTTTTCGTCGAAGGCGTTGCTGGACAATTGTTTGGTGACCAAGCTTTGACGGTGACGTTCTCGTTGACGGTTTCGCTGATCGTGGCTCTCACGTTGATCCCGATGCTGGCTTCGCGAGAGTTCGGCAAGGAGCCCCGTGAGGATGTTCCGGAGCACAAGCGCTCCTGGGTCGGGCGCACCTTGATCGCCGGCGTGAGTTTCGTCAGCCTTTGGATTGCGCGGATTGTGAAATGGGTCGTGAGAGGCCTCGCCTACGTGCTGCTCGCGATTCTCTATCTTCCGTCGAAACTGTTTCATGTTGTGTACGGTAGCGTCACGACGGGCTACCCTCGCGTGCAGGAGTCGGTGCTGAAGCGTCCGCTTCCCGTGATTGCCGTGACTCTCGCCGCTTTTGCCGCGTCACTTCTTCTCACCGGACAGCTCGGCAGCGAGCTCGTTCCCGAGCTCGTACAAGGCGAGTTCTTCGTCAACACCGAGCTGCCGCCGGGAACTCACCTCGAGCTCAACGAAAAGCGAATGCAGTTTCTCGAGCGTGACGCGATGAACCTCGCGGGCGTGACGTCGGTGTATACCGTGATCGGCTCCAGCAACGATCAGGGCGGGACGGCTGGCGAGCTCCGCGAGAACATCGGCCAGCTCACGATGACGGTCGAGCCCCCGTCGAGCCTCGAACGCGAAGACGCGTTGATGGAGGCGTTTCGCCCAACGCTCGACGACGAACCAGACTTGCTCTATCGTTTTGGCCGGCCGACGTATTTCAGCTTCAAGACGCCGATCGAGGTAGAGATCCGGGGGTTCAATCTGAACCTGCTGACTCGCCTTGCCGACGATCTCATGGCACGCATGGAGGGGATCGAGGGTCTCGTCGATATCAAGTCTTCAACGGAAGGCGGAAATCCAGAACTGCAGATTCGCTTCGACCGCGACCGGCTGGCGACGTTGGGTTATAACGTGAACGAGATTGCCACGCTCGTCCGCTCGAAGGTCCTCGGCGATGTCGCAACGGATATTACGCGCGAAGATCGAACCATCGACATCCGCCTTCGGTCGCAAGAGCAATACCGTGACAGTGCTGTCGACTTACGCAATCTCAACATTTCGCAAACGGGTACGACCGCGATCCCGCTCGCGTCCGTCGCCTCGGTGGTGGAGACCGAAGGACCCGCGGAAATTCGGCGCTCCGATGGAGAGCGCGTCGCGGTGATAACGGCCAATCTCGTTGGCCGAGACCTCGCGTCGGCATCGGCGGCGATCGCGGTCGAGCTCGAGGACATGACGCTTCCCATGGGCTTTGATTGGAGGATGGGCGGTCAACAGCAGGAAATGGAGACGTCGTTCGCGAGCATGCGGTTCGCGATCCTACTCGCCGTGTTCATGGTCTACCTAGTCATGGCGTCGCAGTTCGAATCGCTCCTACACCCGTTCGTGATCCTTTTCAGCGTTCCGTTCTCTCTGATTGGTGTGCTCGGCACGCTGTATTTGCTCGACGTCACCGTGAGCGTCGTCGTCCTGATCGGCGTCATCATGCTCGCCGGAATCGTGGTCAACAACGCGATTATTCTCGTCGACACGACCAATCGTTTGCGTAAAGAGGGTATGGCTAAACTCGATGCGTTGAAAGAGGCCGGCCAGCTCCGCCTGCGGCCCATCCTCATGACGACGTCGACAACCGTCCTCGGCCTGCTTCCCATGGCACTCGGTCTCGGAGAGGGCAGCGAGCTTCGCGCCCCGATGGCGATCACCGTGATCGGAGGCCTGCTTGTCTCGACCCTTCTGACGCTCCTGATCATCCCTGCCGTGTACTCTGTCGTCGACCGCTCAGCTTGATTCGTTAGCGTCTTATCAACCTTCCCGCTTTTCGCCGCCTTCCGCCTCCGTGAGACCTCCGTGTCCTCCGTGGCTCCGTGGTTATAATTGGGCGGAGACTTCATGGGGCGAAACGCGATAGGAACAGCAGCGAATCCTCTTCGTGTTGCGATCGTCGGTGCGGGGCCGGCGGGCTTTTACACGGCCGAGCATTTGTTTAGACAACAACACTACGACGTGGAGGTCGATGTCTACGATCGACTTCCTACGCCCTTCGGGCTCGTGCGCGACGGCGTTGCGCCCGATCATCAAAAGATCAAAGCGGTCACGAAAGCCTACGATCGAATCGCGTCGAACCCGCGTTTCCGGTACTACGGTCACGTCGAGTTCGGGACGGACGTGAACCTCGATGATCTCGAGAAGCACTATCACCAGATTGTTTTTGCCGTCGGCGCTCAGATCGATAAAACGATGGGTATCCCGGGCGAACAGCTGGAGCGAAGCTACGCGGCGACGGAGTTCGTCGCATGGTACAACGGGCATCCCGATTACCGCGACCGAGTGTTCGACCTCTCCCAGGAAGTCGTGGCGGTGGTGGGTGTTGGCAACGTTGCCGTGGACGTTTGTCGAATGCTTTGTCGTAGTCGCGAGGAGCTCGAGAAAACCGATATTGCTGACTACGCACTCGAAGCCCTCGGGAAGAGCAACGTGAAAACGGTGCTCATGCTGGGACGCCGTGGTCCGGCGCAGGCGGCGTTTACTAATCCCGAGCTCAAAGAGCTAGGTCACATGGAGGTCGCCGACATCCGTGTGCCCGACAAAGAAGTTCACCTCGACGAGGCAACACACACGTTCATCGCACGCAACCCGGTCAAGAGCACGCAGCGCAAGCTCGAGATCTTGCAGCAGTTCGCGGCTGAGAAGCGCACTGGAAAGCTCAAGACGCTGACGCTTCGTTTCTGCGTTTCCCCGGTCGAGTTGCTTGCAGGTAACGACGGCGGAGTCGCGGCGATCAAACTCGTCAGGAACGACCTCTATTTGAGCGAGCACGGAGAGATTCGGCCGCACGCCACTGAGCACTACGAGCAGGTTCCGGTCGGAGTGGTGTTCCGTTCCGTCGGCTACCACGGTGTGGCTCTTCCGGATGTACCTTTCCGACAAGTCCAGGGCGTTATCCCCAACAACAAGGGTCGCGTGCTCGAGCGTTTCGATGATCCGGGCAGTATTCTGAAGGGGCTATACTGCGCGGGTTGGATCAAGCGTGGGCCCATCGGAGTGATCGGTACGAACAGGCCGGATGCACGCGAGACAGTCGAGTGCATGCTGAAAGATTTCGCAGAAGGTTTCCGACTCGAGCCCCACGCCCCGGGCGTCGATGCCGCTGAGGAACTCGTGACGAAGCGTAAACCGAATTACTTTTCCTTTGAGGACTGGCAAAAGCTGGACGCGCTCGAAATCGAGCAGGCCCGAGGCTCGGAAGCTCCGAGAGCGAAGTTCACGTCGGTCGACGCAATGCAGGAAGCGTTGGGACGTTGATGTCGACGCCCGGGCACGTCACCGGCGCGAAGCGTTCGCGTGTCGCGTTTGTCGCGTTTGTCGCGCCCGTCGTGTTTGTCGCGTTTGTCGCCATATCCTGTTTCCGACAACCGAGCACGCCTCCGCCTTACCACGAGCTCATCGAAGAGCTGTCGGAAGAGGGCGGGTACTTCGACACCGACAATCTCATTTCCAACGAGACGGCGTATGTCCAAGTCGTCGAGGACCTCGAAGCCGAAGGCGGCGCTTACATCGGCGTCGGTCCTGAACAGAACTTTCACTATATCGGACGGTTGCGTCCATCGTGGGCATTCATCGTGGATATTCGCTACGACAACATGTTGCACCACTTGTTGCTCAACGCTCTACTCGCGAGCTCACCCACGCCGATCGACTACCTCTGCGGGCTATTTTCAAGGAGGTGTGAAACTCCTCGCGAGACCCATGATTTTGAAGCGCTGGTAGCGTCGGTGGAAGCGGCGCCTCCGGACGACGACCTCTATCGCTCCAACTTGGAGAGCATTCTCGATCACGTCGACAACGTCCTCGAGGTCACGCTCAGCGAAGAAGATCGTCATCGCATCGAGTTCATCTACCGCTCGTATTTCGACGAACAGCTCGACCTGCGCTTTCGGAGTTATGGTCGGGGACCTATGCCGCACCACCCGACCTACGGGCGCCTGCTCAGTAGTCGAAGTCTTGCGGGTGGACCGGGCCACTTTCTCTCTCGTCCCGACGACTACGCGCATGTTCGGGGGCTCGCCGAATCAGGCCGGCTGATACCGGTCGTCGGTGATTTTGCCGGCGAGGGCGCGATCCGGCGCATCGCGCAGTTCGTCGAAGGCCAAGACGAGGTGGTGACCGCATTCTACGTCTCGAACGTCGAGTTCTACTTGATGCGAAACGGCGTGTTCCCGACTTACGTCGACAACGTACGCTCGTTGCCGCGTTCGGAGTCGGCGCAGTTCATTCGAGCCTATTTTAGCTACGGGTCTCCCCACCCAGCGGCGCTTCCAGGGCACCGCAGCACGCTCGTTCGGCAAAAGATAGGACGATTCCTGGAACTGTATGACGACAAAGCATTTAGAAACTATTGGGACGTGAGCACCTTGGACTACGAACGATGAGTGCGCTCGAGTGGAAACGTATTCGCATCGATTGGGAGGAGCTTCGCGACGCCTTCGAGGATCTGTCTGCGGATCATCGGTACTACCTCGATCGTGAGACCGGCGCGGTTCACTTCTTCTCAGCGTACTTAGACAACGAGGAAGATGAAGAGGAAGAGCGCGCGATTACCGCTGGGCGGCGCTATGTACGGATCCCGCAGGCACGCGACGGGGTGCCGACGGAAGAGCTCGCCGAATTCGTGGCGACGCTTCGCGACGGGGGCGAGCGGAGAGTGTTGACCACCGCGCTGCGCGCGCCTGGCGGTTATCAGTATTTCCGGGAGGCGATTGAATCTCTTCCGGTGGCGCGTCGAGAGTGGCGGCGGTTTTCAAGTGACGTGGTGAAGGGACGCATCGAAGAGTGGTTATCCGAGGTTAGCATCGAGCCGCTTTAGCGCCCACACGAGCTCTTCATAGACACAGTCGTTTTTTTCGACTTCGAGTCGCGCCGCTAGCGGTTGCCTGGCACGCTCGTCCCCGATTGTTCCCAGAGCCCAGGCGACATGTTCTCTCACGAGCGGCTCCTCGTGTTCGAGAGCGATGGTGAGGGGGACGACCGCTTCCGAGTCTCTTGTGTTGCCGAGTGCGACCGCCACATTTCGCAGAAAGCCTGCGTAGCGTGCGCGGCGAATCGCACTGCCCTTGGTCGCGGACATGAATTGCTCGCGGCTCATCTGCAGCATGGCGACTAGATCCATGGAAGCCAATGGCTCGCGTGGAAAAAACGCGGCCTCATCTGATTTTTTGGCGAACCGATTCCAGGGACACACGTCCTGGCAGTCATCGCAGCCGTAGATCCGATCACCGATCCCCGGCCTCAGTTCTCGTGGGATGGATTCTCGAAGCTCGATCGTTAGATACGAAATGCACAGCCGACTGTCAACGACGTACGGCTCAACGATCGCACGTGTCGGGCACGCCTCGATGCAACGCGTGCAGCTGCCACAGCGGTCGCCGACCGGCATGTCGACGGGCAGCGCGAGCGGTACGAGGATTTCGCCGAGGAAAAACCAGGAGCTTCCGGCCTGCGAGATGAGGTTCGAGTGCTTCCCCATCCACCCGAGCCCCGCGGCCACCGCGTACGATTTCTCTAGCACGGGCCCCGTATCGACGTAGAGCTTCGTGGGAACGTGGCATGTAGACTCGACGAAATCCGCGACGTCTTCCAGTTTTTGCTGCAAAATCGCGTGATAGTCGCTACCGCGCGCGTAGCTCGAGATAATACCAGTACCCGGGCGGGATTCAGGGGGTCCTTGGTAGTAGTTGAGCGCGCAGCAAACGAGCGTCTGGGTATTGGGCAGATTTCGAGCCGCGTCGGTGCGACGCTCCGGGTCGCGCTCCATCCACCGCATCTCGCCGTGAAAGCCCCGCCGCAGCCATTCCGCGAGATGGGGTGTCTCGTCGTCGAGCTGCGCGCGGGTGAAGCCGACTTTCTCGAAGCCCACGGCGTGCGCTTTGTCGACGATAGCTCGTTTGAGCTCCAGTGGTCTCATGGTGGTTCAGGGTAGAATAGCCACCATACGGATGTCCAAACTCGATATCGTCATTGCTACGCTGAATACTCTAGACGTGGGCTCGCTCGAGGTGATCGGCGAAAAGCTGGTCGCGGCCCGTGAGGAGCTCGTGCGCCACGAAGGCCGTGAGTTTGCCGAGGTCGTCGAGAAGATCGACTCATGCCGCGACGCTCTGAGGAGCGGCCAGCTCGAAGAGTTTCGACGTCTGCGCGAGACTGTCGTCAGCCGCTTGGGCCACCTACGCCAAAAAACGTCGTAGGAAGACGCACCACGGAGACGCGGAGTCCACGGCGATCCGTAGGATTTACGACCGTCACTCCGTGAGGCCTCCGTGAACTCCGTGTCTGCGTGGTGAAAGATCTTTCGTCGTGCGACCTTCGTTGCGTCGGGTCGTCTTTGACACCCCTGCTACCGGGAGCTATAGTTAGCGATTCCGACGTCAACCCCGACCGCGTCGAAGGGTCTAGACATGGCATCTCAGTTCCCGAATCGACCGGCACCGTTGTCCGCCCACACGAGCCGGATGGATCCACGCATCACCGCGGGGGACCTGTTCAGGAAAGGGCAGCTTTGTCAGCCGCTCTTGGAGCGATTGAACCACGGTCGTGATCAGGCGGCCTTCGACTATCTGGCCAAAGAAACCTCGCTCGAAGTCCTCAACGACTGTATTCGGCGGATCCCGGACCAGCAGCTCACCGAGTTTCTGTTGGAGCAGGTCCTGCTCACAGCGTCGCTGCTTTCATCCGAGGCTTTTGCCGGAATCGAGCAGATCCGCGAGGAGCTCAAGGAGGTGGGGCTGTCGGTGGCCGTGGACCCCAAGCGGGCTCGTGTTCGCTACGACCATCGAGTCGAAAGACTAGGCCAGTACTTTTTCGCACTGGGTCGGCGTCTCCATCAACTCGAGGGTGCCATGGCAAGCTGCCCCCTCACCGGAAGCTCGGAGCAGCTCCGCGGCCTTTACGGGCAACGCGTGCGCGATCTCGGCGGTGATGTACGATTCATGCGCCAGGAGCTTTCGCGCTGGGTACGTCGTTTCGTTCCATTGAAGCGTGACGAGTCCAGTATGAGCGACGACGCAGAGTTTTTGGAAGGCCGGCTGGACGCTGTCGTCGATGAACTCGGTCTGCGGCTACGGGAAGTACAAGAGACGCTGAACACGACTTTGTACGAGCAGCTCCTTCTCATCGACGACTCGTTGACGAGGAAGAAGCTGTTTCGCCGCGATCCTGAGAATGTCGTCGACGTCGGTCGCCTATTAGACCGGCTCGGCAACGTGATGGATCGGGCCAAAGAGTTCGACGAGGGTCGACGGACCGACCAACTCGAGCGCGTAAAAACTCTTTTACGCGAGTTCGAGCCCAAGGAGTACCTATCTTTTTCTGGTCTCCGTGATTCCGACCAAGCGCTTTTTTTGCGATGTATCGAAGACTTGGAACGCTACGAGCTGAGCCTGGATCCGGGTCAAGAAGACGATCCAATCAAAGTGTTCTTGTTGCTCACAGCAGACTTCATTTCCGGGCTGCGCCGGCAGCACCGTGCAGATCCCGAGCCGGAGTCCGTCTAGTGTCCCGTCCCAGAAGTTCTGTACATAAATCTCTGGCCCTTTTGCGCGCTGGCTTCGTTGTGAATACTCGAAATACCCAGGTATGCCATCGCA
>CAMYKY010000083.1 GCA_947259165.1 uncultured Acidobacteriota bacterium
GCCGCGGTCCTGGAGGACGCACGATGAGCCCGCCCGACTCGACCGATGAGACCGTCTGGACCCACGAGGGGTTCGAGCTCGTCTGCGGGCTCGAGGTCCACGTCGAGCTGGCCACGGCCTCGAAGCTGTTCAGCCCGGCGCCGAACCGCTTCGGCGACGACCCCAACACCAACATCGACCCGGTCTGCGTCGGGCTTCCCGGCACCCTGCCGGTGCTGAACCGCCAGGCCGTCGAGTTGGCGATCCGCCTGGGCCTGGCCCTCGACTGCGACATCCGGCCGAGCGTGTTCGCACGCAAGAACTACTTCTATCCGGACATGCCGAAGGACTTCCAGATCAGCCAGTACGAATTGCCGATCTGCGCCGACGGCCACCTCGAGCTGCCGTCTGGCCACGTCGTGGGCATCGAGCGCGCCCACCTCGAGGAGGACACCGGCAAGACCACCCACGTCGGCGGTGGGGGTCGCATCCACGACGCCACGTACTCGCTGGTCGACTACAACCGCTCCGGCGTGCCGCTGCTCGAGATCGTGAGCAGGCCCGACATCCGGACCCCTGACCAGGCCCGTTCGTACGCCGGTGAGCTGCGCGCCATCCTGCTCGCCACCGGGGTGTCCGACGCCCGGATGGAGGAGGGGTCGATGCGGGTCGACGCGAACGTCAGCGTTCGACCCGTCGGTGCCGACGAGCTCCGCACTCGCTGCGAGATCAAGAACCTCAACTCGATCCGCTCGCTCGGCCGGGCCATCGAGTACGAGGCCCGGCGCCACGTCCAGCTCTACCTCGACGGTGAGGCTCCCGACCAGGAGACCCGCCACTGGGACGAGGAGGGCGGCCGCACCCACACGCTCCGGTCGAAGGAAGAGGCGTACGACTACCGCTACTTCCCCGATCCCGACCTCCCGCCGTTGCACCCCGATCCGGCGTGGATCGAGCGTGTCGCGGCAGAGTTGCCGCCGATGCCGGCCGCACGTCGCCACCGTCTCGCCGAAGCCGCTGGCACCGAACCGGCTGTCGTGGCCCTGGTGGTCGAACGGTCCCTGGACGAGCTCGCGCTCGGCGCCATCGAGGCGGGCGCCGACGCCGCACGGGTGCTCGTCCACGCGACGCAGAACCTCGCTCCCGACGCCGCTGCGCTCGACCCCACCGCGTTCGCCGACCTGGTGCGGATGGAGACCGGGGGCGAGCTCACGGCCACCCAGGCGAAGCAGGTCCTCGCCGAGATGGTCGAGAGCGGTCGGTCTCCGTCCGTCATCGCCGCCGAGCGGGGCTTCGAGGCGATGGACTCCGGTGACCTCGATGCCGTCGTCGACGGCATCGTGGAGTCGCACCCCGACGAGTGGCAGCGCTTCGTCGAGGGCGACCAGAAGGTCATGGGCTTCTTCGTCGGGCAGGTCATGAAGGCCACGCAGGGCCAGGCAGACGGCAAGGCAGTGTCGGCCCGTCTCCGGGAGCTCGCCGGGGCCTGACCGACGCTCGCGCCTCGGATGCGGACACACTGGGGGTCGTGAGGCTGCTCATCGTCGAGGACGAACCCGACCTCGCCGACGCGCTCGCCGCCGGTCTGCGGGCCGAGGGCTACGCCGTCGACGTCGCCAACGACATCACCGGCGCGAGCGAGCGGTTGGTGCTCACCACCTACGACCTCGTTGCCCTCGATCTCGGTCTGCCCGACGGCGACGGGCTCGACCTGTGCCGAGCGGTTCGTGCCGGGCAGGTCGGGCCCAACTCCGACACGCGGGTGCTCGTCATCACCGCACCGCTAGCTGCTACCGCGAGGCAAACCGCCGTGGTGGCGACATTGTCTGGTGCGTCGAAGATCACATAAGCGTCGTTATCGCCGAAGCTGTAGTAAAAAGACTCGACTTTGCCGCCCAAACCTTCGATCGCCTTGCTGGCAGCCGCGCGCCGTTTGCTGCCTCCGTCTTGGACCAGGCCTTGGATGCCCGTTTCCGTGTAGTTCGCCGTCAATAGATATTTCGGCATATCGCACTCCTCCCCAGTCTGGAAAGTTGCAGTAGCTGGGGGAAGAAGAGTAGAGCGACGACGTGCCAACGTCAAGCCTTCTCCGCCTCGATTGCCTATGCATCGCCGGCCCGATACTACTCCGCTGAATTCCCCATGATTGCGTTTTCGAGGGACCTAAAAGGGGACAGGTACATTTTTTGTGTCACGCTATGGGGGGCTACCTGCAAAAAAATGTACCTGTCCCCTTTCTTCTTGCCGACGGTCCTCGGCTCGAGCCACTTCAGCGCTCACCTCGACCAGTCCGATTGCACTTCCAAGCGGTGAATGCGCGCTCGCGCGTTCGTGAGACGCAGCTGTAGCGGACCCGGTGGATAGCCACCCTCTTTGTGGTACGTGACGATCAGCCTGCCGTCGTTCCAGACGCTGTAGTCGTCGCCTTTCTTGATGAAACGCAATCGCATCAATTCGCCAGGCTCGATCAAGAGCTCGCCCTGGGTCCGAACAATCCAATGGGAAGCGTCGACTGTCTTGATGTAAGCCGTCTCGACTTCGAGGTGCCGCTCCGCCGGATCCTCCGGTAGCGGGTGGCCCGTCGCCATCCAGATACCGCTTTGCGTGTCTTGGCCGAAGTCGAGGTACACGCCCAGATATCTACCTTTCTCGAACGTGACGTCGATGGACACGACGAGGTCGCCGCCGAAAGTACGTTTGCTGATCAAGAAGGAGCTCGACTCCGGAGACGTTTTCGCACCGTCGAGCACTGGAGTGGAGCCTCTGATCTCGCCGTCCACGAACGACCAACACGACGGGTCGGGCTGGCGCCACGCGTCGGCGCCAGCATGGAGAAAATCGACGATTGGGCTTGACGCGCCGGTGCTCTCCTGGGCCGTGCCAAGAGTGACGAGCGCGACGAGCACGAGCGACAACCGAGTCATCGATTTCATGATCCTTATTCTACACAGTTCTGATCTAAGCTCAGTCCGAGTCATGTCGAAGCTCACCTACGGGATCGAAGAACGCCCGCCCCCGTCCGAAGCGCTCGCGCTCGGGCTCCAGCACTTGAGCGTCATGCTGCTCGGGAACATCGCGCCGGCTCTTTTGATCTCTCTCGCGCTCGGGCTCGAAAACGAAGAGGCGGCCTACCTGATTCAAGTGGCGCTCATCATGTCGGGGCTCGCCACGATGGTGCAGGCGCGCCCGATCGGACCGATCGGAGGAAGACTGCCCATTGTGATGGGCACGAGCATTGTTTTCATGGGCGCGATCATCGCGATTGCCCGTCAATACAATTTGGCGACGGCGTTCGGCGCGTGTCTCGTCGCGGCGTCCGTGGAGCTTCTCATGGCCTACGGTGTCGCCACCGTGCGAAGACTCTTCCCGCCCCTGGTGAGCGCCATTGTCGTGATGCTGATCGGGCTGACGCTCGTTCCGATTGGGATGGACTACGCGGCCGGCGGGGTCGGGGCGGCGGACTACGGCAGTTTCGTACACCTCTCACTCGCGGGGATCGTCCTCGTGGTCACCCTCGTGCTCAACCAAAGCTTTCGCGGTTTTCTCAGCTACGGAAGCATCCTCATCGCGGTGGCCGTGGGCTATGCGGTCGCGGCCGCGTTCGGCATGATAAGCGTCGTGCCGGTAGCCGAAGCTCAGTGGGTCGCAGTGCCTCGAGTGATCCCCTTCGGGCTAGAGCTGCATCTTGGACCGCTTTTGTTGATGGCCATTATCTACGCGGTGAGTGCGGTCGAGACGATCGGCGACGTTTCCGCGGTCGTCGCGTCGACCGGCCGTGACGTGACCTCGAAAGAGCTCCGCGGCAGCCTCTTGGCCGACGGCGCGATGAGTGGCCTGGCCTCGCTCGTCGGAGCGTTCCCCAATACGTCGTTTTCGCAAAACGTGGGACTCGTCAGCTTCACCGGCGTCGCCAGCCGTCACGTCACGATGGTTACCGGCGTTTTGCTGGTCGCGCTCGGCCTCGTTCCCAAAGTAAGTGCCCTATTCACGACGATACCGAACGCGGTCGTCGGCGGCGCAGGGCTCATCATCTTCGCAATGATTTTCTCGAGTGGCGTCGCGATGGTGCATCGCAGCGTCGAGCTGACCCGGCGCAACATGGTGATTCTAGCGGTCGCGATCGCGCTCGGTCTCGGAGTCGAGCTCAGGCCGGCAGTGCTTCAGCAGTTTCCAGAGTGGGCGCGGACGTTCTTCGGCTCGGGGCTCATCACCGGCGGGCTTTCTGCTTCTTTCATGAACGCCGTCTTTCCGGACCTCGATTGACGTTGCCCGACCACGGCTTCCTGAACTATCCTCATCGCATGAAGCCACATCGACTCTTTCCGACCGTTATGTGTCTCGGGATCGTGCTGTCGATCTCGCTTACCCTTGCGGCTCAGACAGAGGACAAAACCGTCACCCTGCTTTTCACGAACGACGTCGAGAGCGCCTACCTTCCAATCCCGGCATTCTGGCTCGATGATCTCGACATGATTGGCGGCATCGCCGAGATGACGACCCTCATCAACGAGATTCGTGAGAGCGAGCCGAACACGTTCTTGTTCGATTCCGGTGACATCTTTACGGGTTCTCTGGCCAAGCTCACCGACGGGGCTCTCGCGTTCGAGCTCATGATCTCGATGGGCTACGACGCCATGGCGATCGGCAACCATGAGTTCGAGTTCGGCACCGAGATCCTGGCGTGGCAAAAGAATCGCTCGCCTTTCCCGGTTCTCGCCGCGAACATGTTCTACAAAGGCACCGATCATCCTTTCGCGCCACCCCATGCGGTCCTCGAGCGAGGCGGCATTCGCATCGGTGTCATCGGCATCATGGGGCAAGACGCGGTGAGCGCGATCATCCCGTCCTATATTGCCGCGCTCGATGTCACGGTGCCGGCCGACGCAGTGAGGCGATCGGTCGCCGAGCTCAGAGACGACGTCGACCTGATCGTACTTCTCACACACCAAGGCAAAACAGCGCCGATGCAGACCGACGCTGAAAGCGATCCTCGGCTTCAACGCGACATCGACGCCGACATCGCTCTCGCCGGCGCGGTCGACGGTATCGACGTTCTCTTCGCAGGACATGCCGATGCCGGCACTCCAGAGCCAGTCGTTCATCCGAGAACCGGCACTCTCATCATGCAGACGTATGGCCAGGCGACGCACCTCGGTTTCCTGCAGCTCGTCCTCGATCCAACCACGGGAGAAATCAAATCCCATGACGGAAAGCTCATTCCGGTCGACGCCTCTCGCTTGAAACCGGATCCACTCATCGTGGCCAAGCTGGACAAATATCGAGCCGCGTACCCGGAGCTTCTCGAGAAGGCTGGACGGACTGAGGCCCGTATGAACCGCCGCTACATCGAAGAGTCCGATGTCGGAAATCTTTTCGCGGACATCTTTCGCGAGACCACCGGCGCCGACATCGGCTTCATTCATAGCGGAAGCTTACGGAAAGATCTGCCCGCGGGGGACGTAACGCTCGCGGACATCCTCGACACGTATCCTTTCGTCGACGATCTCATGGTGTTGGCAATGACCGGCGCGCAGATTGAGCGAGCTTTAATCCAATCGCTCACCTTCGAGCGGGGAATTCTCCAGGTCTCAGGAATCGAGGTCGTCTACGACGTGTCTCGACCGGAACGCGAGCGGCTGGTCTCGATGGCGCGAGGAGGTCGGCCGATCGCGTCGACCGATACCCTGACGGTCGCGCTCGGAAGCTTTCTCGGGGAAGGCGGCGACCTCTACGATTCGTTTCCGGAGGCGACCGCTCTGCGCACGCTCGGCAAGGTCGCCGACAACGTCATCAAATATTTCGCGAGCCAAGATATCGTACGCGTCCCGGCGCGCGGACGCCAAACCAGCGTGACGCCGTAAACGCATGTCTCTAGCCGCTGGGCAAAAGCTCGGTCGATACGAAATCGTCGGCGCCATCGAATGAGCGCATTGAAACGGCTCGGACCTTCTTCTACCGTCGAGCCCATCGGTTTCGAAAAGTTCCTCGCGGTATTCCTCGATAGCGACACCCTTTTTCCCACGACTCAGGTAGACCACGATCGGGAAGATAGGCAGCTTGTAACGCGACCGAAGCAGAGAGAAGTACTCGAACATCCGCGCGTTCACGTCACGTTCCGGCCGAGCTTGGACTTCGATGTGGATCAGAACGAGCTCTGGCTTTCCCTCACGGGTGCGGAATTTGGCGACCACATCAGCTTCGCGCCGGCTGCCGTCGCGAAGGTCGGTGAATACCTCGGTGTCGAGGAAGTCGATAGTCCCGAAATCGAGCCGTTTCTCGACACGGGGTAGAACAGCTTCAAGAAATCCTGCAAAAAAACGTGCAGGAACTCCTTGAAGCGTTGGTCGTGTCCCACTGACTCTCCCTTCTACTCAATAAAGGACGAGAAAACGGGAGGGAGACCTCCCTCGGGAAACCACTTTTTTGGGAGGGCCTATGCTACGCTCGGGGCCATTAGGAGTGGCAGTGATGAGCCGACTTGTTCTAACAATATTAATCACGCTGTTCTCAGCCGGAGCTCTCATGGCTCAGCCGCGCGAGCCTGATTGGTCCCAACTCGAAGACGAGACCCTGAGGCACTTCCGCGCCCTTTTGCAGTTCGACACCAGCGACCCACCGGGGCGTGAACGTCCAGCGGCCGACTATCTGAAACATGTGCTCGAAGACGAGGGCATCGCGGTCGAGATGTTCGCCCTCGACGACGAGCGTCCCAACGTCGTCGCTAGGCTGAAAGGCTCGGGCGCCAAAGAGCCCTTGCTCATCATGGCGCACACGGACGTCGTGAACGTCGATCCCGACAAGTGGACATTTCCGCCGTTCAGCGCGACGTTGGACGGTGGCTATGTTTACGCGCGCGGCACCGTCGATGACAAAGACAACGTCGCCGCCTCTTTGATGGTGATGCTCGAGCTCAAGCGGCGGGGCGTGGAGCTCGATCGCGACGTGATCTTTCTCGCGGAATCAGGGGAAGAAGGTAACACCACCTACGGCATCGAGTTCATGGTGAACAACCACTTGCCGAAAATTCAGGCTGAGTTCTGCCTCGCTGAAGGCGGTAGCGTCACTCGCGTCGGCGGCAGGGTCGAATACGCGTCGGTCCAGACGGTCGAGAAGATACCGTACGCGGTCGAGCTCGTCGCGACCGGCGTCGCCGGACACGGATCGAGGCCGTTGCAAACGAACTCGGTCGTGCATCTTTCGAAGGCGGTCGCGGCGGTTGCGGATTGGCGGACGCCCGTCCGGCTGAACGAGACGACGAGCATGTACTTCGAGCGGTTAGCCACGATCTCGTCGCCCGAGGCGGCGGAGCGTTACCGCAACGTGCTCGACCCGGACAGAGTCTCCGAGTCCGTCGAGTACTTTCTCGAGCACGAGCCGCGCCATGCCTCGATGTTGACCTCCTCGCTATCTCCGAACATCATCGACGCGGGGTACCGCATCAACATCATCCCGTCCGATGCAAATGCGACAGTCGATTTTCGCGCCTTACCCGACGAAGATATCCCGGCCTTTCTCAACGAGATCCGCCGAGTGGTGGACGACCCGGCCGTCGAGGTCAAGCTCGGCAAGCGCAACACGCGGCCCGCCGGTGAAGCCCGGCTCGATACCGATGCATTTCGGGCCATCGAGGCCGGGATCGACGAGCACTACGGTGTGATCACCCTTCCCACGATGAGCACGGGTGCGACCGACATGGCGTACCTCCGAGACAAAGGGATTCAATGCTACGGGATTGGCCCAGCGACGGACGTCGAAGACGGACCCAAAGGGTTCGGAGCGCACAGCGACCAGGAGCGCATCCTCGTCAGCGAGCTCCACCGGTTCGTCCGCTTCAAATGGGACGTCGTGACTGAACTGGCAGCGGCGAAATAGGCACGACCCGCACCGTTGGGGCATCTGCCTGCCGCGGCTAGCCCCCGCGCGCCAACCGTGATACAAATTCGCATTTGCAGCACCCATCAACCTCTGCGAAAGGGAGAATTTGAAAAATGAAGAATGAGCTGACGCGACGAGATGTCCTCCGAGGAGGCGCGGTTGGACTCGGCGCCCTGACACTACCCGCATGGGCCTTCCCTGCCCTCGCACAAGGCGAGACGCTCGTCGAGTTCACCGACTATCCCGACGGTTGGAAGAGCGACCGGGGACCCGAGTCCCGTTTCTACGACATTCGAAACATCGATGGTCCGTACACGGCGGCCGATCAATTCTTCACGACGCAGCATCTCGGCCACCCGCAAATCGACGGCAACAGCTTTCGGCTGAAAGTGACCGGGCTCGTCGACCGCCCCGCAGAAATGTCGTTGGGCGACCTCAAAGCCCTGGGCGAGACCGAGCTCGTCGCCGGTTTCGAGTGCTCGGGTAACAGCGCGCGCGCTATGCAAGCTCTTGCTTCGAACGCTCGTTGGACGGGCGTTCCCCTGAAAAAGGTCCTGGATAGCGTCGGCGTGAAAGCCAACGGCAGAGAGGTCGTCTTCTTCGGCGGTGATCATGGGACCGAGGAAGTCGAGTTTCGCGGCCGCAAGTATGAAGTCGACCAGCAGTATGGTCGGAGCATGTCCGTCAACGACGCGATGGACGCCGACCCCTTCATCGCCACGGGTATGGACGGCAAACCTCTCAGCGTGCATCAGGGCTACCCAGCTCGACTCATCGTTCCCGGTTGGTACGGCGCACCCAACGTGAAGTGGCTCTCGAACGTCCACGTCCAACAGGATCCCTACCTCGGCAAATACCAGGCGCGTTGGTATCGCACCCTTCGCGGCCAAATGGTCGGCGGCGAGATGAAGTGGACCGAAAACGCGATCACGTACATGCGGTTGAAGTCGGTCGTCGCTCGCGTTTCCCGCATGGGAGATACCGTGAACGTCATGGGCTTCGTGTTGAACGACGGCACGCCGCTTCGTTCGGTCGAGGTGAAAGTCGACGACGGCGCGTGGCAACAAGCGTCCGTTGACTCTGGGCAACCTAAATATGGGTGGAAGCTCTTCTCCTACGAGTGGAAGGGCGCGAGCGCCGGCGAGCACACCATCGTCTCGCGCGCGACCGACGCCAACGGTGACGTTCAGCCGACCCGTGATGATCTCGAGAACAAGAAGACGTTCCTCGAGGACAACTCGCAGCATCCACGCACCGTTAGGATCGCGTAGCGCGGATTCACATCGAGCGTTGTCGGTACGCTCATTCAACTAGAGTACGCAACTTCGGTCAGGGGCGAGCGGAGGAGAGATGGATGACGTTTGCTTCTACAATTTTCGCGTCGCGCTACAGACGAAAATTGTACCTGTCCCCTTTTCTTCTGTCCCCGCCTGGCTCGACGGCGCTCGGCCGTGATACAAACACTCTTTCGCAGGGTCCCATCATCCTCTGCGGAAGGAGAGCGGACCATGACCTTGCCTGCCCTGACTCGAGGCGAACAGCTCCTGGCTTTCACAGACTACCCCAACGAATGGACGACCGATCGCGGGCCGGAGAAGCGCCGCTATGACATTCGCAAGATCGATGGGGAGATAACTCCCGCCGATCAGTTCTTTACGACTCAGCATCTTGGACATCCTCAGATCGATGGGGCCAGCTTTCGCCTCAAGGTCAGCGGCCTCGTTGACCGTCCGATGGAGCTGTCGCTCGATGAGCTCCGAGGGATGGGCGAGACGGAGCTAGTCGCCGGATTCGAATGCTCGGGCAACGGCCCTGGTGGTATGCAAGGCAGCGTATCGAATGGTCGTTGGAGCGGTGTCCCCCTGCGCACGATCCTGGACAAAGTCGGCGTGAAGGACAACGCCAGAGTCGTCGTCTTCTTCGGCGCTGATTCCGGAACCGAAGAAGTCGAATTCCGTGGCCGCAAGTATGAGGTCGAGCAAAACTACGGTCGTAGCATCTCGGTCGAAGCCGCGATGAGTCCGGAACCGTTCGTAGCCAGCAGCATGAACGGCGCGCCGCTCACCGTGCATCAGGGTTTCCCGCTTCGGGTCCTCATGCCCGGTTGGTACGGTGCTCCCAATCTCAAGTGGCTCGCCAACATCCACGTCCAGCAAGAACCCTACCTGGGAAAGTACCAGGCGCGGTGGTACCGAACCCTGCGCGGCGAGATGATCGGCGGCGAGATGAGATGGACAGAAGCCGCGATCACTCGCATGAGAACGAAGTCGATTGTCGCTCGGGTCTCACGCAAGGCAGACACCGTCAACATCCTGGGTTTCGTGCTCAACGACGGCACCCCGCTTCGCTCCGTCGAAGTGAAGATCGACGATGGCGCGTGGCAAAAAGCGTCGCTCGAGTCCGGGCAGAGCAAGTACGCGTGGAAGCTGTTCACCTACGAATGGAAGGGCGCAACGACGGGCGAACACACGATTGTCTCACGTGCCACGGACGTCAATGGCGACGTCCAACCGACCCGGGAAGAGCTCGGCGGCACGAAGAAGACGCGACTCGAGGACAACTCTCAGCACCCGCGCACGGTCATGATCTCGTAGCCGCACAACGTGCATCGTTTCGCCACACTTTTCGCCGCGATGGGCCTGTGGTGCCATGTCGCGTGGGGTCAGCCGATTGTCCCCACCGGCGATTTGCCGTTGACCGTTGCAGAGTCGTCTGATTTCACGAAGACGACAACCTTCGACGAAGTCTGGGAGTGGCTACGTCGACTTCAGTCGCTCGGTGCACAGATGCACGTCACCACCCTCGGCACCACGACCGAGGGTCGGAGCATGCCGTTCGTCGTCGCGTCGCGGCCGCTGATCACCACACCGGAGCAGGCCTGGTCGAGCGGCAAGCCCATCTTGTATCTTCAAGGCAACATTCACGGCGGCGAGGTCGAGGGAAAAGACGCGCTGCTCATGATCCTCAGAGACCTCACCCTCGGTGAGGCCCAAGGCCTGCTCGACGACGTCATCATCCTGGTGAACCCAATCTACAACGCCGACGGCAATGAGCAATGGGGACCGGTCGCTCAGAACCGCCGCAGCCAAGACGGGCCACGCCAAGTGGGGCTTCGGCCGAACGGCATGGGGCTAGATCTGAACCGGGACTACATCAAGGCCGAATCTCCGGAGATGCGCAGCTCGCTCGCAAGCATCTTCAACCGCTGGTGGCCCGATCTCGTGATGGATCTGCACACCACCAACGGCTCCTACCATGGGTTCGATCTTACTTATGCGGCCTCGCTCACACCGATTGCCCTGCCCGGACCGGTGGCGCTCGCCAACAACGAGTTGCTTCCCGAGCTGAGACGGCGCCTGGCGGAGAACGAGCACCCTATCTTCGACTACGGAAACTTCAACCGCGAGTACCCGCCGACCGAGTGGCGGACGTTCTCCTGGGAGCCGAGGTTCGGAACCAACTACCTCGGACTTCGCGGCGCGATCAGCATCTTGAGTGAGTCGGTGTCGTATCGTCCGTTTCGCACGCGACTTTCCGCCACATACTGGCTCGTGCGCGAGACCATCGCCTACGCGGGCGCGAACGCGGACAAGATCACGAGCACCACTCGCAGCTCAAGAGACCAAGTGACCGCCTGGGGACGCGACCCCGAAAACGCACCGGCACTTGGTGTTCGATTCGAGCTCACGAGCCGAGGCAAGGAAACGATGAGCTATGAAATCCTCGACCCGCCTCCCGTCCCCGGCGAAAGTCGAGGTACCCGTACCGGCCGCTATGCGGACGCGGAGCTCGAGATCATGAACGTCTTCCGCGCGACAAAGACGCGCCCGTTTCCCGCGGGCTACTTGATCCCGCCGGCGTTTCCCGAGGCGCTGACGCTTCTTCGACGTCACGGCATCGCCGTGGATCGCTTGGAGTCGTCCTGGTCGGGGCCAGTCCAGGTGTTTAGGGTCGAAACGATTGCTGCAGCCGACAGACTGTTCCAAGGCCACCGCGCGTTGACCGTCGATGGCGACTATCGCACCGAATCACGGGAGGTGCCCGCTGGTTGGTACTACGTGTCCACCGCACAGCCGCTGGGAGCACTCGTCTTCACCCTCCTCGAGCCGGAAATGCTGGACGGCCTCACGTCATGGAACTACTTCGATCGGGGTCTCACCCCCGAAAAAGACGCGCCGGTTCTCAAGCTCATGGCGCCACCGGTCGTCGCGCGGACGCGTCTTCCGCACGACGTCCGGTAGGCGAGCTTCGGCAACCTTCGGAGACTCGGGACGGGTGGCGACAGTAGGCACGCTGGCTCGGCAGGACGCTGTCGCCGCGCACAACTGTCACCCGGCTCGCCCCGAGCCCGCCTTCCAGCCGACTTCGAGAACCTCACGCCGCTTCTGCACGGCGTTGCGTCGCGCGCAATCCGCTCCTAACGGAAAGGCTTGCGCCGAGGCGGATCACACGCCAGTACCACCGGAACCTTCGGGCAGCGTGCTCGTCCGTGCAGTGGACCCGAGTCTCCGAGACTATCCGCGTCCCTTCGGGGATCGCATCGAATCGATAGCTCACCACAATCTTGGCGTAGCCCGGCTCCTGAAATCGGAGGAACGCGTCACGCTCCTCGAGCTTGGCCACTCCGAAGTCTCGTCGCCACACCCGACCCACGAGCCCGACGATCCATTGTCGGCCCGGGTCTCTGAGCAGCGTTACCCAACCGAAGCGCCTTGCGTCTTCGCCGAGCAACGAAGATTCATCTGAAGTGTCGACTGGCCGACCCAGGTTGCGGACCCCGGCAAGAAACTTCGCCAAACGCATATCGGAGATCTTCAGATTCTCGAACGTCTCGAAAACGCGAGCGGGCGATGCTCGTACGATCCGCTCCTCGACCAAGCTCTCTTCGTACTCGGGCAAGATCGGATCAAGCTGTGTCATCACTGACTCCTTCGGACACGACTCCTGCTTCGACCGCCACGCGGCGCCAAACGTCTGCGTGCTCGTTTCCCGGCACACCCGCGCGCTCGCCCGTGGAATAGATCACTTCATAGAGTTGGTACTGATCCCGTGCTCCCGTTTCGGGCCGGTCGGGATCGGTTGTGCGCGCTCCGTATCGCTCCACCCGATCTCGAATGCCGAGGAGCTCGCGTCGCGCCATGACGCTATCGAAGAAACGGAAAGCAGAGAGCGCCAAAATCGGGATGCCCTCGATCGCATCCGCCGACATACGGATCACCAGCCTCGACTGCCTCCTCTCCGGCCTCAATCGGACGTCGAAGACGAGGCGCGCATGGCTACCTAGAAAGCGCGTGCCGGGCGTCCACCAGGTGAGCTCGGAGCCCGGAACGCAGTGACGAAGATAGCCGATCGGTGATGCGTCGCCTTCGCGAGGTGGTGGAACCCAGGACACGATGTGGCGTGCGGACATCTTGGCGCCGTTGTCGAGCAAGTCGTAGCTGTACCATCCGGCGCCGCGGCCGAGCTGAGCGAGCCACGGCCAGACCGTCTCGGGAGGAGCGTCGATCGTCACGGCGCGAGTCATCACCACTTTCGTCGCCGGACCTCCGGATAGATACTCGTCGCCGACCATGGGCATCGAGTGCTCCGGCCCGGTTGCGCCCCACCGCTGAGCAAAGAGCGTGAACCCGAGCGCGGCGACTCCGAGTGCAACCAGCAGAGCCACGGCGATAGTCAGCATTGACGTCCTCTCGGGTGCCGCCTTGTGATCACAAAAACACCGACCCCGCCGAACCCAAACGCAGCCCGACCGAGCCGCTCCCGATACACTTCAATTTCAAGCAGGCTTCCGCTTCCATCCCTTGGGCCAGACGCGCGTGAGAATGACGGCCAGGCCACACCCAATCAGGAGAGCGGGTACCAACTGGAGTTGGACATCGAAAAGCTGCCAGATACCGCCCACCAGGAACAAGGCGCCAACGATGAGCCAAAAGCCTTCCTGTGCCAGCCCGAACGCGATCCGCGCAACTTGGCCAGCCAACGTCATCACGCCGATGACGACAAGGGCCCACCCAGGAGGGACTTCCGTCATCATGACAACGCCGATCCAAACGAAAAAAGCACCCCAGCCAACGGCCGAAATCGTTTGCGCTACCTCATGTCGTTTCGTTTCTTCTCCCATGACCGCCTCTTTCTTCCTCCACTACTGGCTTTGCTTTCAAGGAGCATGCCAGGCCGGCGGTCTCTCGAAACGGCGGAAACAGTTCCGCACCGTGAGCTTTCCAGTGCTGGCGGGTCGTGATGGACTCGGAATTTGCGAGGTGCGCGATAAGTCTCGACGAACTGGGCCAACTCGCCCACGCTAGCGGTGCTCAAGCGCGCCTCCATGTGCCGGGGCCGGCAGGACGATACGCACCGTGGTGCCAACGCTCTGCTCGCTTTCGATCTCGATCATGCCCCCGTGCTCCGTGATGATGCTGCGGCAAACAAAAAGGCCCCAGTTGGTGGTCGCGACACGAGCTCCATCGATGTGAAACGTAGGACTAAATAGGTCTTTTACCTGCTTGTTCGGCATGCCGCGGCCGTTGTCTCGAACCTCGAGGACGATATCCTCCCCGCGGTGCTCGCTCGACACCACAATCTGCCCTTTTTCATCCATCGCCGCCGCGGCGTTTCGAAGAAGATTGGAGAACACGGCCCCGACTTGCTGAGGACGACATCGAACCGGAGGCAACGGATTCAACGCGAGATCGACATCCGCTTTGTGCTCGATCTCCCCACTGAGAAGCGCCACCGTATCTAGCCAGAGCTCGTTGAGGTCCACCACTTGCTCTTCGGCACGATCGAGATTGGTGAGTCGCTTCATCCGCTCGATGGTCGTCCGCAAACGCAGCGTGGCCTGCCGTCCCGAGCGGGTTGCATCCGCCCAAACGCTTTCGAGCCGCTCGCGCGTATCGGGATGAGCCAACTCGCGCTCGTGCGCGTGCGTCACCGTATCGAACGCGCTCGTGAGACTTCCGAGCGGCGTGTTGAGCTCGTGACTCAAAGCAGCAGCGAAGCGGCTCTGGGATGCCGCGTTCTCCGACACATTGACGCGAACTTGCGTTTCCCGCAGCTCTTCGAGTGCCTGCTGGGCCGCGCGACGCGCACGATAAGCAGCGACACGTTGCTGATACATCACCACTGTCAGGCCCGTACAAGTAAGTGACGTCATCATCAGGAAGACGAACGCAATCGACGCTGCGCTTCCGTCCGACAAAGTGGACCCAGACGCGAGGACCGCGCTCGCATAAATCCCAATGAACACGACGCCAAACGCCGTCATCTGCAGCGGTCGGACGGGGAGCGCTGCAATAGCGACAAGCATCATCAGTATCATACTGGCGACGAGAAACGCCCAGCGTTCACCCGACGTGATGGGAACACGAACAGAGCCTAGAAGATCAAGAACCGGGAGCACGGCCAAAACGCTCAGACCGAGGACGCGTGCCCGAGATTGTGCCGGCGCCCAGAACGAGAGCACAAAGATCACGATCCCGACAAGAGAAAACGACCCTAAAGCCGCGGCGCCGAACGTGGAAAGTGATTCAGGAACAAACAAAGGGCCGAGCACGATCCAAAGCAACGCCCCTCCCACACAGACGCCCGCGATGGACCGAAGACCGATGACCGATAATCTCGTGAGGGACTCGCGAAATCGTGGGTCTTCGTTTTCATCCCGCGGGGCCAGATACTGAAGCCAGACCCGCCAGCCGGTGCCCCTTACGATTCCCCATTGCGACGCCAACTCATCGAGAAGCCCGCTCTCGCTACGGTTCGTGGTCGTCGATGGCCCCTTCACTGGCTCTCGTGCAGCTCGATGGGTCCGAGCTTCGGGAAAAACCGCGGTACCTGCTGGCAATACAGTTCGTACTCCGCACCGAAACGCTTCCTGAGCTCGCGCTCTTCGAACACAACGATAGCGTACACCCCCGGAAGCCATAGCAGCCAGACCAGGTAGGCGGCCAAGTAATTGGTGATCAGGGCATAGCCGCCCAGCACGACGACGAATTGGGCGTAGCGAGGATGACGGACCCGCGCATAGATTCCCGAGCGGACTAATGGCTGTGGATGCTGGTCCGGAGCGAGCTCGGGCAGCCCGAGCAGCGTCGTATTCGGGAAGACTCGATGGATTTGCACGCGCAGCCAGAGACCGACCGCGAGCAGCCCCGCGCCCGCGGCAACGAGAGCCTCGTTCGTCCCATAGTCGACGAGAAGTAAATGCGCGCGCAGTCGATAGAGCACCGCGACGCCCACCAACGTCCCACCAAGAACCACGACGTACGTGACCGTAGGTCTGTACCGACGCCAAAAGCCAATGAAGCCGTGGACGACGGGCCAGTAAAGGAGAAACGGTGGAAGCGTACAAACCAGCGCGAGCGCGAGTCCATATCGGACGGAATCCATGAGGCCCTCCTTGGACCGCCCTCTGTCAAGGATTGTTGATCGTCGCGCTCGCTCGAACTCGAAACCCATCGATGCCCGCTCGATGGCCCTCGTATTCGTCTCGCGCGGTGAGTATCTCAGTATCGTACGCGGAAAGAAACCGCTGATTTGCCCGGGCGACGCCCTCGTCATCGCCTTTCGCCTCAGCGATGGCCTGCTCCAACATGATCCCCAGAAGGTGATCCGGCACCGATCGTCGAATGGCATCGAGCTCCGCCTGCGCGCTCCCGATATCGCCGCCGGTCACGTGAATGAGCCCGACGTGGTAGTGGGCATCGTTGTCGAGCGTGCCTAGCTGCCCGTAAGCCTCGAGCGCCATCGGCGCGAATCGCCGCGCTTCCGCAATATCGCCCTGCTCACTCGCCGACATGACGTGATTGAAGAGCTGCTCGGCCGCCTGGACCGGAGTGAGATTGGGGATCGTGGTCGCGCTCACCGTTGATGTCGCCGGCGTCGCGGACGGAGCGGCGCGGTCCTGGCGGTCGAGGATCATAAACGCGCCGACGACGGCCAACACGATACCCACCCCACCGACCGCGATCCAAGGCTTGGCGTCCTTCGCCTGGGCCGCCCCGGTAAGGGACGCCCCACACTGCTGGCAGAACCGAGCTCCGGGTGAGGACTCCGTCCCACAAGAGGAACACGCCAGCTGGACCCTTTCCCCGCACTGACCACAATGTTTACCGATGGTTTCGGTCCCGCACTTGGGGCACACAACAGGTCTTGGACTCATGCTCACAACTTACCACAGCGGGAGCAAGCATTCGGTTCACAGAGCCTTTACGGCTCGCGTGGAGTTTGGACTTTGTCGCGGACGGCCTGGGGCCATCCCGACCTGCAAGGAATGTGGGCGAACAACAATGCCACGCCGTTGCAACGCCCCGAGGCGTTCGCCGGGAAAGAGGCTCTCACCGACGATGAGCTGGCCGAGCTCAAAGAGCAAGCGGCGGAGGTGCTCGATGGGGGTGACGCGTTTTTCGGAGACGACTTCGTCGCCGCGTCGGTGGCGGAGGGCACGGACTTCCGCTCATTCGATAAGACGACGGGCAATTACAATCAGTTCTGGATCGTCGAGCGAGAGTTCGAGAATCGCACGTCGCTCATCGTGGACCCGCCTGACGGGCGGCTTCCTCCCATGACGCCCGAGGGAAAGGAGCGCTGCGCGCAGGCGCGGATTTCTCGGAGTGAACGTTTCCGGCCCAGAGGATACGACCATTTCGATCCGTTGCATCACCTGGGGCGGTCCCAACATCCTCGCGGGCTACAACAGCTACTTTCAGATTCTACAAACCCCGGAACACGTCGTCATTCTTGGGAAGTTGATCCACAACGCGCGGATCATCCCCTTCGATGGGCGTCCGCATCTCGCCGACGACATCCGCCAGTCGCACATCGACGAGCGAGAGTTCGAGAATCGCACGTCGCTCATCGTGGAGATAGGTGATATGCGAACCAAGTTACTCATTGTGGCGGCCGGAGCCGTACGGATCTCGAGCGCAACTGCCGTGCGGTTGTCGGCGCATCACGCGTTCGCCGCGGAATTTGACGCGAACGCGCCGGTTCACCTCGTAGGCAAGGTCACCAAAATGGAGTGGATCAATCCTCATGCATGGGTCCACATCAAAGTCGAGAAAGAGGATGGCACCGTCGAAGAGTGGATGATCGAAGGTGGCACACCGAACACGCTCTTCCGGCGCGGATTTTCGAAGAAATCCCTCCTCCCGGGAACCGTGATCATCGTGGACGGCT
Source organism: uncultured Acidobacteriota bacterium (assembly GCA_947259165.1). Taxonomy (GTDB): domain Bacteria; phylum Acidobacteriota; class Vicinamibacteria; order Marinacidobacterales; family SMYC01; genus CAMYKY01. The sequence continues at coordinate 18,028 of CAMYKY010000083.1, forward strand.
ACCAGTCAAAGGACGGCTCGCTCAAAGCCAACGGCAGAGACCTCACACTTCCTGACGGGAGCAAGCTCTTCATGGGCTCATCCGGAACCGGCGCCCCGATGGATGGAGCGGATCCGACGCAGAAGAAGAACTAGTGCATGGACCCGCTGATCCTGTCGGTAAATTCCGACGTCATTTTGGGTGCTGACAAGGCGCTCCGACGAATTCATATCTAGATATTCGGAGGTGACTCGCTTTCCGCGGCAAGAGGATACAATGGCCCCGCGATGAGACGACCCGCCTTGGTAGCGTTCCTCCTGGCCGGCGGAATGCTGGGCAACGGTTTCGCTCAGGACTCGTGGCGGCAATGGGGCGGGCCGGATCGCGACTTTATCGTCGAGGCGACAGGGCTCGCTGACAGTTGGCCGGACAGCGGACCCCCTGTCGTGTGGCGGCGGCCACTCGGGACGGGGCACTCATCGATCGTCGCGGATAATGGCCGGCTGTTCACGATGTATCGCGTCGGCAACGGCCGGGAGCGAGGCGGCCCGTTCGACGCCGAAGAAAGCGTCGTCGCACTCGACGCCAAAACGGGCGAGACGCTTTGGGAGCACAAATACCCCGCAAAACTCGAGGATTTCAATTTCGGTTCGGGCCCGCATTCGACGCCACTCATCGTCGGCAATGGAGTGTTTACCATCGGGACCAACAAGCAACTCTACGCCTTCGATGCGCACACCGGCGACGTGCTCTGGTCGCACGACCTTATTAAAGACCTCGGTTCTCCGTCGCTCTTGATTCGTCCCGTTGTGAAAGCCGGTTATGGATGCAGCCCCATTGCCTTCGAGGACAACATCATCTGTAGCGTCGGCGGCCCCGGGCAGTCGGTCATCTCGTTTCGACAAAGCGACGGCACCATCGTTTGGAGAAGCGGCGACTTTCTGACGTCGCAGGTGCCACCGGTCTTGATCGACGTCGCTGGACAGCAGCAACTGGTGATCGTGGGCGGCGGTACGGTGAACGGGCTGGATCCTTCGGACGGTGAAGTGCTCTGGTCGTATCCGCACGATCCCGGCAACGATATCAACTGCAGTACGCCGCTGTGGGGGTCGGACGACATTCTCGTCGTGTCATCCGCCTACAAAGCGGGAAGCAGAGCGCTCCGCCTGAACCGAACGGGTAATGTGACGATACCGGAAGAGCTATGGTTCACCCAGCGCTCGCGCTTCATGTTCCTCGGCGCCATTCGACTGGGCGACCATGTGTACGGCACGAGCGGCGATTTCGGACCGGCATTTCTCACTGCTGTCGACGTGAAGACCGGAGAGGCCGCGTGGCGGGAACGCGGATTCCCGCGAGCCAGTATCCTCTACGCGGACAACAAGGCAATCATCCTCGACGAAGACGGTGACCTCGCGATCGCGACGCTATCGCCGAAGGAAATGATCGTTCTGGCGAAAACCAAGGTCTTCGCAACGACGTCGTGGAGCGCCCCCACGCTCGTCGGAACAACCCTCTACGCGCGCGATCGGGAAACGATCGTGGCGATCGATCTGGGAGCCCAGTGAGGGTGCGTGCCTTGTCGCTACTCCTGGTTCTCGCCCCGACGCTCGCGCTGTGCCAGACCCCCGATTTCGCGGGCACGTGGAAAATGGACGAAGAGCGCAGCAACGTCAACTTGGAGGCTACGCTGGCCGGACTCATCGGTGCTGGCGCGCCCGTAACACTCCATATCACTCAGCCTGCGAATGGTACCCTCGTCATCGAAAGCCAATTCAACGAAAGCCACGCGCGTCTCTATGTGCCGGGTGAGCGCACGACAACCCCAGTATTCCTGGGAGAAGCCGGCACGATCACGATGATGACAAGATGGGAAGAGCGGAAGCTGGTGAGCGAGGGAACCCGCGAATCCCCCTCGGCGCCGTCTACCAAGGTCAAAGAAACGTTCGCACTGAGCGGCAACGCCCCTACCCTCGAAGTCGAAATCACGACTTCAGGCACCCACGGCACCAGCTCGAGCTCGCTGAAGTACACGAGGACCCGAGACGTCGGTCCGTGTGAGAGCTGGCCCTCGCCCTGCAAGGACTTCACGCGCCCCAGATAGCAAAAAGGGGACAGGTACATTTTTCACCATTTTCGAGCAGGGAAAAATGTACCTGTCCCCTTTTTGCCACCTGGGGCGCGTGAAGTCCTTGCATATCTCTCGAGCCTGGCGATACCATCGCCGTTGCTCATGCTCGATCGCGCCGCCTTCCTAAAAGCCAACACGCTGCTCGCCAACTTGCCGACGGAGTTTGCCACTGACTTGGCGGAGCGAATGCGCGAAGTTCGGGCATCGGCGGGTGAGGTCATTTTCCGCGAAGGCGACCCAGGCGATGCAGCTTTTTTCGTTGTCGAAGGTACGCTTCGTGTCGAGAAGGACGGGATCAAGCTCGTTGAGATGTCGACCGGAGATTGTGTCGGGGAGTTCGCCCTCATCGACGAAGGACCGCGCAGTGCCACCACCATCGCGGAGACCGACGTCGTGCTTCTCGAGTGGCGGCACGTGGATTTCGAGCGGGCGCTAACTCTGAGTAGCTCCACGGCGAAGGGCATCTTCCAATATCTCACTGGGAAGCTCCGCCGCGACGTGTCCCTTCAGGTTAATGCCGGCCTCGAGCGCGAACGCTGGCAACACGATCTGAAACGGGCCCACGAAATTCAGATGGCCATGCTGCCGCAGAGAGATCTCGTCACCGACCATGTCGAGATTTCTGGTTACTGCCAACCGGCGGACGATGTCGGCGGGGATTACCACGACTACCTACAGCTCGGAGATGCCACCGGTGTGATCGTCGCGGACGTGACCGGACACGGATTCTACGCAGGCCTGCTCGTCGCCATGGCGAAGAGCTGTTTGCATACCCAGGCCAAATTCGATGCGTCACCTAGCGCGGTGATGGCGGCGATGAATTGGACCGTGCTCCACTCGGTCCAAAGCGGCCTCTTCATGAGTGGCTGCTACGTGCGCCTCGATCCCAAGGCGCGCGCGTTGAGCTATTCCAATGCAGGACATCCTTACCCATTCCTCTACCGCCGACAATCAGACGTCATCGACAGGCTGGAATCGACGGATGTCATGCTCGGCGTCCCCGGCCTCGAAAACACCGACTTCTCTACGGGCGAGCGTCCATGGGAGTCAGGAGATGTGCTCGTCCTTTTCTCCGACGGTATTCATGAAGCGGTCTCGGCCGACGACGAGGAATTCGGAGAAGCTCGCCTCGAGCGCGTGATCCGAGAAAACAAGGACACAGACGCGAGTCACATTCGCGCTCGCATCTTGGAGGCGGTCGAGGAACATTCACGCGGCGTGGCGCCCAACGATGACGTCACCGTCGTCGTGGCGAAGGCTCGCTAGTCGCGCCGCTCAAGGCGTCACCGAGACAAGGAAGTCGGCCTCGATCACGGCCGAGCTCGCTCCGAGCTCGATCGACTGAATGTCCATTGCGTCGAGTCCGACGGCACCGGCACCGCTCGAAGAGAGCTGCCCGATGTAGCTGTCGAGGTGCGAGCGTGCTCGAATCCGCAGAAGCGGCGTGATCTGATTCTCGATGAGCTGCGAGAACACATCGAACAGCGTGTGTTCGGACCGGAACGTCGCTTCGTCCAAGACAATGTCGCCATCGGCGTAGCGAGGCACACCGCTGACGACGATGTCGAAGTTGTCTCCAGCACCGACACACTGGCCCGCCACTTGCTTCCCCGCTCGGCCCGCGAAAAGAAAGCGCAGCTCTAGTCGCGCCCCAGTCGCGCTGACGCGCGGTTGCTGAATGAATGCGTAGGCGCAGGTCTCGTCCGGATCACCCCGGAGGTAGCGGCGCCCCCCATCGGTGAGAAAGGCACTGACTATCATCCGTTCCATCGACGTATAGGCTACATCGAGCTTGCCAGCTGTCGCCGTCTCTCCGCCCAGCAGAAGGACCAGCGCCAATCCAGCCACGAACAACCTCATGATCGCCTCCATTCCAAGGTAGATCCGCTGCCATCTTACCAGCCCGCCGAATCCGAAAAAGACGGGAACTTCTAAGGTAGTGCGATCCGTATCTAGAGGCGAGGTGATGGCATGTCGGCGATAAAGTCGCAAATCCGATACTTAGTGCGCAGGCTCGCGCAATCCCCGCTATTTACGGTGGTTTCCGTCGTAACCCTGGCCCTTGGCATCGGTGCGACGTCGGCTATTTTCAGTGTCGTCAACGGAGTCCTGCTGAAACCGCTTCCGTTTGAAGAGCCCGAACGCCTCGTTGGCGTCTGGCATACCGCTCCCGGCATCGGTTTCGACAGACTGAACCAGTCGCCCGCGCTCCATTTCACCTACCAGGACGAGGCGCGCGTCTTCGACGAGATCGGGATGTGGGACAACACGCAGGAGACGGTCACGGGCGTGGCGGAGCCCGAGCGGGTTTCCGGGATGATGGTGACGTACGGGACACTCCCGCTTCTGAGAGCCCGTCCCGTGCTGGGCCGGCTCTTTAGCGCCGAGGACGACGAGCCCGGACGCACCGAGACGGTTCTTCTCGGCTACAGCTACTGGCAACGGCGCTTTGGCGCCACACCGGACGTGATCGGCCAGACGGTCAACATTGACGGACGCCCAAAGGAAATCATTGGCGTCATGCCGGAAGGGTTCCGGTTCTTGCGCTGGAACCCGGACGTCTACATGCCGTTCCAGTTCGACCGCGCCGAGCTTTTCATCGGCAACTTCAGCTATCAAGGGATCGCGCGCCTGAAAGATGGTGTCTCCCTCGAACAAGTGAATGCTGATTTGAGCCGGATGCTCCCGCTTGCCACCGAAACGTTTCCGTTCCCAAGCGGCTTGTCCATGGACATGCTCGAGGATGCGAAATTCGGCTCGGACGTACACCCTCTCATCGAGGATGTGGTGGGTGACGTCGGCGCCACGCTGTGGGTACTGTTGGGCACGGTCGGGATCGTGCTACTCATCGCCTGCGCGAATGTCGCGAACTTGTTTCTCGTACGCGCGGAGGGACGCCAGCGCGAACTCGCCCTGCGTACTGCGCTGGGAGCGGACCGCGCTCGCGTGGCGAAAGAGCTTCTGGGTGAAAGTGTCGCCCTAGGTCTTCTCGGAGGCATTGCGGGCCTCGGAGTCGCCTACGCAGCTATTCGACTTCTCGTCGCCATCGCTCCAGAAACGCTGCCTCGGCTCGAGGCGATTACGATCGATTCCAGCGTTCTCGCATTGACCATGGGCCTATCCCTCGCGGCCGGTGTTGTCTTCGGGCTTTTACCCGTCTTCAAGTACACGCGGCCGGGGGTCGTGGGCGCACTGAAAGAAGGCGGCCGAACCGCCAGCGACGGTCGCGAACGCCAACGCGCGCGAGGAACGCTCGTCGTTGCGCAAATCGCCTTGGCACTCGTGCTGCTCGTCGGCTCCGGCCTGATGATCCGAAGCTTCCAAGCGCTTCGGCAAGTCCATCCTGGATTCGTCGCGCCCGAGGAAGTTCTCACCTTCCGGCTCTCGATCACCGAGGCCCAGATCCCGGACGATGACCAGGTACCGCGCGGCCACGAGCAAATCCTTCGCCAGATCGAAACGATACCTGGGGTGACCTCGATAGGCTTGACGTCTTCGATCACGATGGACGGCTACAACAGCAACGACCCGATCTTCGTCGAAGAATTCCCGGTTGAAGGCGATCAGCTGCCTCCAGTGCGTCGTTTCAAATGGGTCTCGCCCAATTATTTCGAGACCATGGGCAACCCCGTCCTCGCGGGACGATCGGTGACGTGGGACGACGTCCGGCTTCGCGCCGCTGTCGTCGTGGTGAGCGAGAAGTTCGCGTTGGAGTTCTGGGACAGCCCCGCCGCCGCCCTCGGCAAAAGGGTCCGCACGAATCCAAAGGACAAGTGGCGAGAAATTGTCGGCGTGGTCGGCAACGTCCACGACGAGGGTGTCGACCAGGAGGCCACCGCGGTGATGTACTGGCCGATGTCATCGACCGATTTTTGGGAGGAGGTCCAATTCGCACAACGAAACCTGGCTTACGTCGTACGAACGTCTCGGATGACCGACCCAGGCTTTCTTCAGCAAATTCGTGAAGTCGTCTGGTCGCAAGCGCCCGACGTGCCGATCGCGAACGTACGAACGCTGGACGAGATCCTTGCCGAGTCCATGAACCGTACCTCGTTCACACTAATCATGCTCGCTATCGCCTCCTTCGTCGCCTTGTTGATTGGCGCCGTCGGTCTCTATGGCGTCATCTCCTACGGCGTGAGTCAGCGGACACGAGAGATTGGTGTCCGCATGGCACTCGGCGCTCAAAGACGCGATGTGAGCAGCTTGTTCATGCGCCATGCCGCGTTGCTCGCGGCCGTCGGTGTCGCCACGGGCCTGGCCGCCGCGTTCCTATTGACCCGGTCGATGGGTGCGTTGCTGTATGGCGTGAGCCCTGCCGACCCCATGACCTATGGACTCGTGTCGGTGGTGCTGGTCACGGTAGCGCTGCTGGCGAGCTATCTCCCCGCCCGTCGAGCGGCCGCGATCAACCCAACGCGAGCCCTGCACTGGGAGTAGACAAAGCGGCAGGTTGCGTTCTCGGGACCGACCGCATCGGACACGATTGCGGCCGTGCTCACGCGGGAGCCGGCATGGGAGTCTCTCCCGGACGATGTCTCACCGTACGTGAGACGACTGCTTCAACGCTGTCTAACAAAAACTCTTCGGAGCGGACGCGGGACATTGCGGACCATCTCGAGCTGAGATCGACAATCCATGCCCAGCAGTCGGTGCTTGCTACTATATAGCTACTTCTGGTAGCATAAAAGTGTGAAGATTAGCGTCAGTCTGCCTGACGAAGACATCGAGTTTCTCGATGAGTACGCCAAGAATCTCGGGGTTCCGTCCAGGTCGGCGGTCATTCAGCGAGCGGTTCGGCTACTGAGAGCCGCGGAGCTCGGTCCCGCGTACGCGGAAGCGTGGCGAGAGTGGGAGGCAGACGATGATGAGAACGTGTGGGATACGGCCGTTGGTGACGGTATCGAGCAAGCCCGCTAGTGCAACGAGGTGAAATCCGCGAGGTCAACTTCGCGCCCGCGCGCGGCTCGGAAGCCAACAAGCGTCGACCTGCGGTAATCGTTAGTAACGATGGCGCCAATACGACGGCATCCAACCTAGGTCGCGGCGTCATCACCGTCGTGCCGGTGACATCGAACGTAGCCCGCGTTTATCCCTTCCAAGTGTTGGTTCCGGCCAAAGACTCCGGACTGCGCCGCGACTCCAAGGCACAGGCTGAGCAAGTTCGCTCCGTGGCAGTCGAACGAGTCGGGCGACGGATAGGCCAGCTCACGAGCTCGCTCATGTCGGAGCTCGACGACGCACTTCGGCTGCACCTGAGCCTCTGACCGCGTACGAACCTTTGCATTTCTCCGGCATCGTTGAACTACAACTGCCGCTGCCCAGAAACATGATCGGAAATCGCTCGGACGATTGGGAAGAGGTCGAGCGAAGCGTTAGACGCTCTCTCGGAGTTTCTTGACCAGTGTTCCAGCGGTCGTCCGGTTCAGCGTCGCGTTGACGCCAACGAGGAAACCGCCGAGCTCGGGTCTTGGCGTCGACAACAACACACCTTGCCCCTTCAGCTTGTCGCGGAACGTTGCCAAATCCGTTCCCCGAACGATCAGCTTGAAGAGGTTACTGCCGTTTGGAATCCTCTCGATGTCGAAGGCGCTCTCTTGTTGCAGCAAGGAGAAGAACTCTTTCGCGGTTCGGACCGCGCGAGCGTACTCCGCTTCAAAGCTCTCGAAGTAGTGTAGCGCCACCGCGGCGAAGGGCCACGCGGCGGGAAGTCCCCCACCGAACATTCGACGCGTGTGATACATCTCGTCGATCAATTCGTCCGACCCGGCCAGGATCGCTCCCGACCCTGAGTTGAAGTACTTCCACGTCGACACGTAGACCGTATCGAAATGGGATGCGTACTCGCTCGGGGAAATTCCAGTGAATCCGGATGCCATGTAGAGCCGGGCTCCGTCGAGATGCGTCTTGATCCCGTTGTCTCGGGCGTACGAACAAATCTTCTTCATCTCCGCGTAGTCGAACATCTCGCCGAGCTTTCGTCGCACGGGTGATTCGATCATGATCGCGCCGACGCCGGTTGTCACCCTTCCCGAGTCGGTTCGCTCGACAACCTGCCTGACTTGGTCGAGCGTGAATGTGGCGGTCTCGGAAACCAGCGGGACGAGGTTGAGCTGGCTCAACTGCTGCGCGCAGTCGCCCGAGTCGTTGTACAGATGGCTTTCGTGAGGAACGACGACACGAGTGCGCTCCCCTGCCAACGCCCTCACCGCTATGTGATTCGCTAGCGTGCCGGTCGGGAAATAGATCGCCCGTTCTTTACCCAGCGCCGCAGCGACGCGCTTCCACTGCGCCACTCCGCTACGAATCCACGCAAACTTCTCCCATCAAAACTGGTAGGCGATGAAGGACTCGAACCTTCGGCCTCCTGTTTGTTAGACAGGCGCTCTGCGCACCTGAGCTAATCGCCTACAAATGGCGGAACAGCAGGGATTAGCTTGTCCGCCGTCGCTCGAAAAGCGAAGGCGGGAACCCTCGATCTTCTCGCTGACAACGAGCTGCGCTCACCTGGCTGCGCCACTGCTCCGTAAAAAATTCAAATTTGGCTGAGCGGGCTGGATTCGAACCAGCGCTCGTCTCCTTAACAGGGAGATGCCTTCCCGCTTGGCTACCGCTCAACAAAAAAAGTCCTCCTAAACCGAAAAAGCCCGACTGCCTTTCGGCGTCGGGCTTCGATGGCTAGGTGCCGTGGTCCTAACTCATGAAGCCCCTTCGATCGACATTACCGAGATAACCGCCTTGAGGACGCATCTGGCACGTCACGGCTAGCTCGCTCGTCGATAACACGCACAACTCCACGCCTTTCGGGCGAGCGTGCTCCCCGTCGAGTTGAGTGGGTCGTTTCGATCTCAGTTTCATTTTAGAATCCAACGAGAGTATGCGCCAAGATCGCCAATTTGTAAAGAGTTTTTCGTTACCGAGTAATAGTTATTATCAACGGACCGTCATGATCGCGGCCATCGTGACGACGGAGTCGAAGAAATGTCCGAGCCGCAGGTTCTCGTTGGGACTGTGCTGGTTGTTATCGAAGTTGACCGTAGGCACCGCGAGCGCCGGAAAGCCGAGAGCGCCAATGAAAGGCGAGATCGGCACCGTGCCGCCCATGGTACGTATGCGCAACGGCTCGGCGTTCCACATTTCGGTGAGCGAATCCACGATTCGCTGGGCCTCGGGGTTATCGAGCTCAGTACGGAACGCGTTCGTTCCCGAGCCTCTCCGCGAGATCCCGACAATTCGGTCGTAAGTCGCTCGCGTCGCGTCATCTGGGTCGCTGTCCACGACGTGGTATCCCTGTTCGCGAATGTGCCGAGCAACTTTCTCGTACATGACGTCGGCCGGTGTTTCTTTCACCAATCGTACGTCTATCGCGGCAATGGCGGTATCGGGGACGATCGTCCGCGCTTCCGCGCCCACCCAGGCGCTCTTGAGCCCTCGGACGTTCAGCGACGGGTACTGAATCGCCTCTTGTAGCGTGCTCCCGACCTGGTCGGGCTTGGAAAACCCGAACAGGCGCATCAGCTCATCATGGTCGTCCGGCACCGAGTTCAACACATCTCGCGTCGCGGCATCGAGCTCAATACCGTCGTAAAAACCTGCTATGACGACACGGCCGTCGTCGTCCTTCATCGACGCCAACAGCTTCGCAAGGCGAACCGCGGGATTGGGAGCCCAGTTACCGTAGTGTCCGCTGTGCAGAGGAAACTTCGGCCCGTAGACGGTGAGCTCCATTCCCAGATTGCCTCGCGCGCCGTACATCACCGTGGGCTTGCCGCTCGCATGAAGCGGACCATCGAGAATGAGCATCAGGTCCGCTTCCAACCGATCTCGATAGCGCTCGATCGCTGGCACCAGGCTCGGCGAGCCCCTCTCCTCCTCACCGTCGAGGATGACGCGAATGTTGACGCTCGGCTCGACGCCAGCAAACCCGAGAGCATCAATCGCTGCAAGGATGGCCATGATCGGAGCAGTGTCGTCGGACACCGAGCGCGCGTAGATGCGCCAGTCGTCCTCGAAGCGTGTTTGAGCGTCGAAATCGAAAACGCGATCGTTCTCACCGAGCTTGCCGTCTCTCAGCACCGGCTGAAATGGGTCGTCTTGCTCCCAGCGCGACGGGTCGACAGGCTGACCGTCATAGTGCGCGTACAGAAGCACGGTTCGCGTCGTGGCCGGCGCTTTCTTCTCTGCCCAGACCAACGGATTGCCATCCGTCTCCAGGAGCTCGACATCGAACCCTCGCTTGCTAAATAGCTCGAGGAGGAATCTCGCCTTCCGACGCGCGTTGTCTTTGTCAGCGGCCACGGACGGGATGGAAACGGCGTGCCAAAGCTCGGAGAGGATCGTCTTCTGGTGCGCGTTGATATAGGTTTCGACCTCCTGACGCAGCTCTTGCGCGGCGGTAGGAGTCGCAAGAAGAAGAAAGAGGACAATCGTTTTCGTTTTTGTCATCGGATCACTCCGTGCGTACGAGACACTTCACCTCTTCGAACCGATTGAGCACGACATGGAGCTCGACTCTCCGATGCCATAAAGCGTCGCAATGTTGTCTTGATTCAGTGGACGCGAGCAGCTTGCCTCTCGTTCGAAACGCCCGAGACGCGAAGGATCCTCGGCAAACCCATCTGGCAGGACTTTGATAGCGACGTCCCGGCCGAGCTTGGTGTCATGCGCTTTGTAGACCTCTCCCATTCCGCCCGCTCCAATGGGAACGACGATCTCATACTCGGCGAGTTGGGTCCCAGGAGCTAGCGCCACATGCTCTTTCTATCCGGAAACGGTCTTTTTTTCAACACTTCTCGCCGGTACAAAGGATACGGTGCAACTGCTTGCCCAGGAAAATTGTAGCCTGGAATCTGCGATCGGCACCAAAACATCCCACGACAGACGTCCAGCGTCCTCATACAAGCTGACGCCGAGCTTCGTTGCTACGGGTCGGCCGCCATCCTAGTGGACTGTAACAGTTATTCGTTGCGCAAATCGCGAGGTCATTTTGGGGGCTGGCAAGGCGTGATGACGACGGTATATCTAGATATTTGCCGCCTTCCGCAGCGAGCTTGTCGAGCGGAGGGCAAGGCCGAAGGCAGAACTGCAACTAATGCTCGCAACGAAGCCAGCGCGCAAAAGGACCCGCGATTTTGGCAGCGAATAACTGTTACAGTCCACTAGTATCATGACGCTGATGTCGCTCGGATCTGGCCGCCGCAAGGGTGACGGGTTGCCCGTCCTAAAACCGACAGGCAGCAGCGCGCGGAGCCGATGGGTCGCTACGGCAACCCGTCCGCAGTGGGCGCGGGAACGTTTCAGCTAATGTCTTTGTGGCACGCGACCGAATCGGAGCGACGGAGACAGCTTCCGGGCGACGAGTTTCTAGCCGAAGCGCGTGAATCCTCTACGCACGCGACGACCATCGCGGCACCCCCGGAGGCGGTTTGGCCGTGGCTCCTCCAGATGGGGTGCGGTCGCGGCGGCTGGTACAGCTATGATCGCCTCGACAACCAAGGGATTCCGAGTGCGGAGGCGATTCAGCCCGAGCTTCAGGACGTTCATGTTGGCGACGTCCTGCCTTCCTATGCCGGAAGCAAAGACGCGTTCGAGGTTTTGCAGTTGGCGCCGCCGACTCACCTGCTGCTCAGCGCCTACTTCCGTCTTCCAGACCTCGAAGGAATGCGGTGGGAGGCTCCTCGACCCAAAGCCTTTCTCCGCAGCACGTGGGGATTCTACTTAGAGAAGGAGCAAGGGAACACGCGACTGCTCGTTCGGTCTCGTACTGTCTTTCAGCCGCGATGGGTCGGCTTTCTGGTCAACCTCATCATGGGGCCGGCGCACTTGGTGATGCAGCGCAAACAACTTCTCAATCTCCGCGCCCGCGCGTGCCAAGTGAACCCGTAAGATACTTCGAAGACATAAAAACATAAAAAGGGGACAGGTCCATTTTCTTCGAGGAAACAATTGGATATGGCCCTCTATTTCCAAGGAATACGAACTGAATTACCTTCGAACAAATGGACCTGTCCCCTTTTTCTGGAATGGCATGTCCGACATCCATCGGTCGCGATATTCGAGCGAGCGCCGGAATCGCGAAAGGCCCAGCATCAAGAGTATCGCTGCGCCGATCTCGGCTGTTACCGTGACCATTAGCAGCGCGAAGTGTATTTTCATTTCGTCGCCAAAAACATAGTCGCTCACGAGAGGAAGCAGTTGGGGGCCCAGTCCCAGACCGACGAGGTTGATGACGAGTAGATACACCGCGGTCGCTCGGCCGCGCATTTTGTTCGGCACCAACTCTTGAACGGCGGCGGCGGCAGCGCCCCAGGGCATCGCGGCCGCAAACGTCATCGGAATCCAAAAAGCGAAGGCAAGTGCCCCCGAAGGCGCCAATGGAAGCAAGATCCCGAATGGAAGCCAGAGCGCGACGGCAGCGATTCCCACGCGGAGTTTCGAATCGATTTGACCGAGGCGCGCCCATCGGTCACCGAGCCAGCCTCCGAAATACAGTCCCGCAATCCCGACGAACATCGAGTTCAGCCCGATCGCTTTGCCGGTGAATGCTCGGTCCCACCCGTGGATGCGGATAAACAGCTCGGGCATCCACGAAAACGCCGCGAGTCCTGAAAGCGCGAGAAGCCCGAAACCGAGATTGTGGGTGAGAAACGCTCCCGCGTTCGCGCGAAAATAGCGAAGAAACTCGCCGGGCCCAATATCACGGGCGACAGAGTCCCCGTCACGGCGAATCGGCTCGTGAAACGTCGTCATCATTAATAATGTAAGAGGGATCGTCGGCACCGCGACGAGAAAGAAAACGATCTGCCACATGTAGCGCTCGCCAACGACGGGCAGTTGGTAGCTCGCGGATTCCCCTACCCATCCGATGAGGATGCCTCCAAGAAGCGACGCGAGCCCGCCGCCGATCTGGAGTCCCATCGAGTACACACTCAACGCTCGCCCGAGCTTTTCGCGCGGAAACAAATCCGTAATCATAGAGTACGCGGCCGGCGTCAAAGTCGCTTCGCCCACACCGACGCCGATCCGAGCGAGCGCGAGCTCAATAAAAGTTCGGCCCAAGCCGAAGCTTATCGAAGCGAGCGACCAAAAAACCTGACCGATGACGATTAGCCATCGCCGGCTCGCGCGGTCCGCGAGCCAACCGAGAGGGAGCCCTGCGATCGTGTAGAAGATCGCAAACGCTGGTCCGATGAGAAAGCCGACCTGAGAGTCGCTAAAACCCATCGAGCCGCGGACGGGCCCGATCAGAAGCGTCAGGATCGTTCGGTCGAGAAAAGAGTTGATGTATATCCCAAGAAGAAGGATCACACCGTACCAGGCGTGCCACGACGACGTCCGCGATATCACTGGAGCTCGTTCTTGCCGCCAGCGCCGAGCTCGCCGGTGTCGTGGTAGTGCGCGATGGATTGTCCGATCACTAAAGCGCCCGTGGCATGAATCCTGTCAATGCTAGGGATTGGCAGAAAGAAAAGCAACGCGGCTCCCCCGTTTGAATCCGCTCGGTCGAGACACTAAGCTCCGGCGATGCCCCTCCAACCCGGCACCGCGCTCGGAGTCTACGAGAAAAGGGGACAGGTACTGAGGAATCCCCACAAAATCT
>CAMYKY010000084.1 GCA_947259165.1 uncultured Acidobacteriota bacterium
TACTACGACGACAAAACCGACCGCCCGATCGCGCAGCTGAGGCTCTTGCGCTACCCACCGCAAGAGGAGGACCTCGGGATCGGCGCGCACTGCGACTACGAATGTCTCACGATCCTCGACCCAGGCGAGGTCGGAGGTCTCCAGATCCAGCGAGACAGTCGTTGGTTCGACGTCGAGCTCGTCCCGGGCACGTTCGTCGTGAATCTCGGGGAAATGCTCGCGCGCTGGACCAATGATCTGTTCCGCGCAACGCCGCACCGCGTTCTCAACAAGGGAGGTCGCGAGCGCCTCACAATCCCGTTCTTCTTCGGGACCAACTACGATACTCGGATCGAATGCCTCCCGCCGTGTTGCGGGCCTGACCGTCCGCCGCGATACCCGCCGATTCTGGCGGGAGAGTATTTGGCGAAAAGGCTAAACGAAGTTTATGGCTCGCTGCCTGGCTGAGGCCTGGCCAAACGCTCCGCTGCTCCGTTCCCGATTCACGACGAACTGCGCGCGTTTAGCAGGACTTGATGCAGTGCCTCGGTTGTTAGTCTTGGGCATTTCTTAGTCGGGAACGGGGACGGGGACGGAAACGCACGCAATTCGTTGAACCCGGGCTTCGGTCAACGGGCGTCGTCGAACAGCGACATCTGCGCGGAATAGAACGTCAGGCGCAGTACCAGTTTCGCCACAAGATACAGCTGGGCGATCACGAACGCGGCGGCGACGCCGATCATCGACGATTGCCCGGGCCCGGGGGCGACGATGTGATACAAAAAGAGCATCGCGACACCCACAGCGCCGAGACCGTAGTAAAGCGCCATAGCGCGACCCGGGTGGGAGAGCACAAAGCCGAATCCCTTTAACGATGCCAAGAGCATGCTGCGCCGGTTCTCGCGAAACGTGGCAATCTTCGCGTAGTCGAACGCCATATTGACGAGCGTCAACAAAAAGACGACGAACAGACTCCCGGCGACGACATACGCGAAAACCGATTCTTCCACAGTCACATCTCGGGTTACGCGCGCGATCCGAGCGAAGAGCCATCCCGAGAAACGGTAGACGGAGTAGTAGAGCGCGGCCGCGAGCACTGCCAGACGGACGAACCGAAAAAAATACGCCCCCCCATGGGAGAGAAACTCGCTCAAGCGAAAAAGCCCACCGGGCTCACCATAGCGCTGCAAAACGCCTCCGAGACACAGGGACCACAGGAGCGCGAACAGGATCCCGAGACCGAGCAAGCCCCGGTGCATCTCGAACAGACTTCCGTTGAACCAGGCTTCGATATTGTTGAAGAACGCACCGGCGCCGACGACCGTTGGCGTGAACGTCGATTCGACTCCGCGAGCGTCAGCCTGGTATTCCCCATACCAGCCCATGTCGAAGCCGTCCCGAAGCTTGTCGCCGACAAGACTTCCGCCGACGGATTCGCGGATGGATTCGGCCATAACGGCCGCCACCGGTAGAGCCACGACGACATTCGCAAGCCACAGGCACAAAACGACACTGGGTGAGCCGAGGACTTTTCCGAGACCTCGGAACGCTGCTCCAATTGCTGTCATGTTCGCTACTCTCCTGGCCGAGTGTCTAGTGGACTGTGACAGTTATTCGTTGCCAAAATCGCGGGTCCTTTTGCGCGCTGGCTTCGTTGCGAATCCTCTATATATCTAGATATATCGTCGTCATCACGCCTTGCCAGCCCACAAAATAACCTCGCGATTTGCGCAACGAATTACTGTTACAGTCCACTAGGTGAAAAACGCAAAGGTCATCAGGAGATCCTGGACCCAAACCATCCACTTCGAGGCCCACTTGCGCGCCGGAAGCGTCGCGTCAGGCTCGAGCCGTTTGGAGTTGTTCGTGTAGTAGAGATCGAGCATGAGCTTGCGCTCGGGATCGACGATGGCATGAGCGAGCTTCGAGCTGCGCTCCTCCACGTAAAGCTTCCACCGCGCCTGTCCATCCCACTCCTTTTTCACTTCAGTGCCGTCCTCGAAAACCAGCAGCACCTCGACGGGGAAACGAGCCGCACCTCGCCGCTGCACGACGACTTCGGTGCGATAGAGCCCGTCCTCGTCATCGTCTTCAGCGTCGTCGCGACCTTCGTGGTGAACGAAATCCGAACCCTCCTTCTGATAGCCGGCGAGCGCAACAGCGTCGCTCGCGACTCTACCGATCGCATAGTCGAAATCGTTAGAGCTCCGGTGCACCTCATCAAAAAACCACGTCAAATCCTGACCGCTCACCTCGCTGGCAACGTCGAAGAAATCCTGAGGCTTCGGGTGTCGGAACTTGTAGCGCTCGAAAAACGTCGCCATGATTTTCTGGAGCGAGTCCCAACCGAGGTAGCCCTCGAGTGTCGTCAACCACAACGCGGTCTTGTTGTAGCTGTGCGCCCCCGCGGTCGCGGGATAGTACTGATAGGTCGGCGTCGATTGCGCATCCGCGGTCGCGGCGGCACGATAACCATCGAGACGGTTCCCGCCGACTTTGCGGTCGAGCTCGATGCCCTCGAACAACACCGGCAAGAACCCGCCCATGCGCGGCGCGCCTCTCGGATTCAAATAGCGCCGTGAAAGCGTCCGGTTGCCATAGGTCACGTCCATCGTTCGCGCAGTCGAGAAGGTGTTGAACCCTTCGTCGAGCCAGGCATGCTCGAACTCATTGTTGCCCACGATGCCGTACCAGAACTGGTGGCCGCACTCGTGCACGGTGACGCCCTCGGGCGAGCCGGCTCCGAATGGGTTGAACAGACGGCTGCCGGCGGTGAAAAACGTCGGGTACTCCATACCACCAGCACCGCTTCCGTACGCCGGGTCGACGATGGTCACGTGGTCGTAGGGATACGCACCATACCAAGTCCCGTAGTTCCGAAGACATGCCGCCGTGGCATCAAAATGACGATCTGCTTGCCCTTCATGCTCCGGTTGCAGCAACAGACGCATGTCGACCGGCGGGAGTGGAGGCTCGTTGAACTGCTTCTCCAGGACGAGATAGTCAGGGCTCGCCGTCCACGCGAAGTCGTGAACGTCTGCCTGGCGGTAGCGATAGGTCGTCTTGCCGTCGCGCTCTTGCTTTTCGACTTCACGGCCCGTGCCGCCGACGACGTAGTCGCTCGGAACGGTGATGCGCACGTCGTACTCACCGTAGTCCGAGAAGAACTCGGTCCCGGCGTGAAACTGGTGCGCATTCCAGCCCTGTTCCTCGAGTACGGCGATCTTGGGAAACCATTGAGCGATGAAGAAGAAGTTTCCCCGAAACCCCGTGCGTGAGAAGGTGCGCGGAATCTTCGCGTCCCAGGTGATTTCGACCTGTGCCATCCCCTCGGGCTCGACGGGCTCGGGAAGCGGCACAACCATCAAGGTCCGGTCTTCGGGATTGCCGTCGTCGGGTGACTCGAAGCGCGTTTGGCTCGTCAGGTCGATACTGGGAACGCCAACGTCAGGGATGAGCTCGATCGACGTGACGTCCGAATAACTCCAATCTCCCTCTCGAGGATTTTGCCGGTTTCTCCCCCCTTGACGCAGTCGCGACTCCAGAAGCCAGGTGCTGCGATTGTTGCGCCAGGCATTCCAGTAAAGATGCAATCGCAGCTCGTTGGCCGGCACTTGCTGGATGTTGCGCCAGGTGACGATCTCTTTCGCGGAGAGCGTCTTCGCGTCCGGATCGAGCTCGACCTCAATGCTGTAGCTGGCGTTTCGAGCCGAGGGGTGCCCGTCATCGGGAGCTTCTTCTTGCGAAGCTCCGAGCGCGGGTACCAGAAGCAAGAGACCGAGGAGTGTTCGCGACATGAGGCCCTCCAAGATGGGTCACCTAGCGGATAAGGCGCGGTGATTATACGAGGGCGGAGGCGGCAGGAACAAGCGGGGGGACTTTCTGGGCCGTTCCCGATGCATCCAACCCAGCCTTTCGCGGTGAGCACAGAACCAAAAGTAGAATCCCGCGTTACGGTGTTTTATCGGGAACGGGAACGGGAACGAGAGCGACTCAGCCTTAATGGGGTAATCAGTCAGGGCGCGACGACACTTGAAGGGAGACCAGCCGTGCTAGGAGGATTGCGGGGTAGAGTTGGCCGATCAAGGCTTCTAGCACCGCGAATTGCTTCGCCACATTGCCCAACGGAGTCACGTCTCCGTAGCCGACGGTTGTCAGGGTGACAAAGCTGAAATAGCTAAAATCGCCCATGACGGCATCGTAGTTTTCTCTTGTCCAACCGCCAGCGGGAAGACCGGCCAGGTCGAAGGCACCGGGTACAGTCATCGCGATGAATGCGAACACCGATCCGAAGATGACACCGATAAGAAGGTACACCGCGACCGCGCCCTCTATCCGGTGCCTGGTGACAGGCCCCTCAGCAACCACTCGACGGAGGATGGCGAGCGTGGCAAATACGAGAAACGCGATCCCAAGGAGGGTGTTCGCCAAAAGCAGCTCGCGGTTCGGCGTAGCATAGGTGGCCCAGCGTGTCAGAAGGCTGACGGCAGCGAGCCCAATCGCAATGCGGCGTGCCCCGCGTTGCTGCACGGCGAAAGTACACGAAACGAGCACCAACGTGAAGGCGATGTCGATGACGTATTTCCCCACTCCATCGGGACTGAAGAAGGGAAAGACCACGAAAAGAAGAAGAGCGAGAAATCCGAGGAGAAACGACAGAGCCCGCTCCGACCGGAACAGAAGAACTTCTCCGAGCCAACTCATCGGCTGCGAACCTCCCGAAAACGACCCTCATGTTACATCGAATCCGCCACGCCGTTGACGCGCTCGTGAGGTCCGTCTAGAATATCGACTCGGTTCTCGAGGCTTCCATTTTCTCGCGCATCCGTTATTCCCATTTATTGCGAAAGTGGCGGAATTGGCAGACGCGCTGGACTTAGGATCCAGTGGGGCAACCCGTGGGGGTTCGAGTCCCCCCTTTCGCACCACGATCCTTTTTGCACCACGGAGGCACGGAGACGCGGAGAACTCACAGAGGAACACAAACGGGATGAGCGCAAACATGACTCGGTACGATACAACTGCCCTTCTCCATGAAACCTCCGTGCGTCCACGTCTCCGTGGTTGGGTTACGAGTTGAAAGTAGACTACGCAGAAGAAGGGTCGTCGCTGCGGCATCTCGATTTCGAGCTGCCCACGGAAGACCTCAACGACGAGTTCGAAAAAGGGGTCGTTAGGCTCAGGAAGACGGTCAAGCTTCCCGGCTTCCGTAAAGGCAAGATTCCAAAGGATGTTGTCCGCTCCCGTTTTCATGCGGACGTCTTGGAGCAGGCGGTTCAGGACCTTCTGAACAAGGCCGTCAACGACGCTCTCAAAGAGCGCGATCTCTACCCCTTGGCCGATCCCCAAATCACCAATCTCGAGCCCAAGCTCGGAGAGCCTCTTCGGTTCCGGGCTTCGTTCGAAGTAATGCCCAAGGTCGAGGCGGTGGACTACAAAGGTCTCGAAGCCACCGAACAGAAGACCGAAGTGACCGACGAGCAAATCGACAACGGTATCGACCACCTGCGCGAACAACACGCCCGCTTCGACCCGGTCGAGGGGCGCGGCGCGCGGGATCATGACTTCGTCATGGGGGATCTCGTCGAGATCCCGTCAGGCGGCGGCGCAGCGGAGCGTCACGAAGGCGTCTCCTTCGAAGTCGGCTCCGAGGCGTACCACAATTCGCTCCACGAAAAACTGCAGGACGCCAAACCTGGCGACGAAGTGAAGTTTACCGCCGCGTTTCCCGCGGAGCACGGCGACCCCGAACGGGCGGGCAAGAGCTTTGATGCGGCCTTCACCGTCAAAGAGCTCAAGGAAAAAGCGCTCCCGGAGGCGGACGACGAGTTCGCCAAAGACATCGGCGAGTTCGATACCCTGGAAAAAGTGCGGGATGAGCTGCGGAAACAGGCACAAGAGCGCGCTCAACGGGATGACGAACTCCACGTTAGAGCGCAACTTCTGGAAAAGCTCATTGCTGCCAACCCCTTTGATGCTCCCGAGTCGCTGGTGGAGCTCGAGCTCGACGGCCGCGTCGAGGCGGCTGCTCGGGACCTCTATCAGCGGGGCATCGATCCCCGTCAGGCGGGTATCGATTGGGCCAAAGTGCGGGGTGAACAGCGTCCCGCCGCGGAAAACGCGGTCAAAGCCACACTGCTGCTCGATAGCATCGTCAAGCAAGAAAAGCTGGAGGCGACCGACGAAGAGCTGTCCCAGGAAGTTGAGCGAGCTTCGAAGGCCCTCGAGAAGAGCGTCGAAGCCACCCGAGCTAAAATGATGAAAGATGGTACGCTAGAACGAGTTAGCGGCAGATTGCGCCGTGAGAAGGCAGTTGACTTCATTAAGCTTCATGCTAAACTTACCTAGGGGTTGAACTTACAAATGCAGGTCCCAATGGTGGTCGAGCAGACCAACCGGGGTGAGCGCTTCTTCGATATCTATTCGCGCTTACTCAAAGACAACATCATCTTTATAGGCACCCCGATCGACGATTACGTCGCGAATCTGGTCGTTGCCCAGCTATTGTTCCTCGAAGCCGAGGACCCGGAAAAAGAGATTTCCATCTACATCAACTCTCCAGGTGGCTCCGTAACGGCTGGCCTGGCCATTTACGACACGTTTCAGTTCATCAGGCCGGACGTCACGACCTATTGCCTTGGGCAAGCAGCGAGCATGGCAGCCGTGCTCCTATCGGCAGGGACGCCGGGCAAACGCTTTGCGCTGCCGAACTCGCGCGTTGTCATCCACCAGCCTTCGGGCGGCGCCCAAGGGCAGGCCACGGATATCAACATCCAGGCCAAAGAGATTCTCCGCACGCGCCAGCGGCTCAACGAGATCCTTGCCAAGCACACGGGACAAGATATTCCCAAGATCGAACAGGACGTAGAGCGGGATTTCATTATGACGGCCGACGTGGCCCGAGACTACGGCATCATCGACCAGGTGATCGACAAGCGCTCCTAACGCGCACGAGGACGACAGCCAGTGTCCAAGAAGACTGGGGACCCAGAGGTACTTCGCTGCTCTTTCTGCAACAAGG
Organism: uncultured Acidobacteriota bacterium; assembly: GCA_947259165.1. GTDB lineage: Bacteria > Acidobacteriota > Vicinamibacteria > Marinacidobacterales > SMYC01 > CAMYKY01. The sequence continues at coordinate 7,001 of CAMYKY010000084.1, forward strand.
ATCAAAGCGATGTGCGCAAGCTCATCGCCGGTCCTACGGTCTTCATCTGCGATGAATGCGTCGAAGTCTGCAACGACATCATCGCCGATGATCACCGCTTCGAGAATCGCTCCCAGCGCTCGACCCTTCCAACCCCCGTCGAGATCAATCAGTTTCTCGAAGAGTACGTCGTAGGGCAGGAAGACGCCAAAAAGCGTCTCGCGGTGGCGGTCTACAACCATTACAAGCGCGTCAACATCATGAAGTCGAAGGGGCGGCAGGACGTCGAGCTCACCAAGAGCAACATCCTGCTCATCGGTGCGACCGGCACGGGCAAGACTCTCCTTGCGCAAACACTAGCGAAGCTCCTTTCCGTACCGTTCACGATCGTCGATGCGACTACGCTCACCGAGGCCGGCTACGTCGGAGAAGACGTCGAGAACATCATCCTCAAGCTCCTCCAAGCAGCGCAGGGCGATATCGAAAAGTGCCAGGAAGGCATCATCTATATTGACGAGATCGACAAGATTTGCCGCAAGGACGAGAACCCCTCGATCACCCGCGACGTCTCGGGTGAGGGCGTCCAGCAGGCTCTCCTGAAGATCCTCGAGGGCACGGTCGCGAACGTGCCACCTCAGGGAGGTCGCAAACACCCTCACCAGGAGTTCTACCAGATCGACACAACGAACATCTTGTTCATCGTGGGGGGAGCATTCGTCGGGCTCGACAAAATCATCGAGCGCCGCTCCGGCAAAAAGAGCCTCGGATTCCGGGCCGACATCAAGAAGGTCAAGGAAATTGACAAGGCGAACTACTTCTCTCAGGTCCAGCCAATGGATCTCATCAAGTACGGACTCATCCCCGAGTTCGTCGGCAGGCTCCCCGTCATCGGCACGCTCCATGAGCTCGGCCGCGACGCACTCATCCGCATCATGAGTGAGCCTCGAAACGCCATCATCAAGCAGTACCAACGCCTGTTCGAGTACGAGAACGTCAAGCTTCGATTCACCGACGAGGCGCTCGGCGCCATCGCGGACCAGGCAGTCGAGCGCAAGATCGGCGCTCGGGGCCTTCGGATGATCATCGAGGACCTGATGCTCGACCTGATGTATAATCTGCCGTCTCAAAAGAAGGTCAAAGAAGTCGTCGTCACCCAGGAGGTCGTTGAGGACCGCGAGAAGCCGGTGACGTTAATCGAGAAGGCAGGCTAGGCTAGGCGCCGAGTTTCCGGCCCAACGAGGCTGGCAACTGAGCAAGCTCGACCATTTTCGTTTCTTTTTAACTAAACCAGCATTGGTCACAACCCTCGCTTTTTCGGCGAGCAGACAATCCCCAAACTTGAACCCATCGTACCCGGACCCGTGAGGCCGGATTGAACCGAAACCACACGACGAGCACCTAACGAGGCATATGTTCGGAGCCAAGAGCAAAGATCGCACCGAGGTCTACGAGACCCTTCCCATGGTCCCTCTGCGAGACGTGGTGATCTTCCCCTATATGATGATGCCTTTCGTCATCGGACGCTCGTCATCGGTGCGCGCCCTCGAGTACGCCGTCGAGCACGACCGCCGGATTTTCCTGGCGGCACAGCATGACGCGACCACCGATGATCCCGGCGCGACCGACATCTACACGGTCGGGACGGTTGCGAACATCCTGCAGTCCGTGAAACTTCCGGATGGGAATATCAAAGTCCTGGTGGAAGGGGCCGATCGCGGCCGCACCATCGAGTGCCGCGATGAAGGGGGATTTTTTCAAGTCGTCGTCAAAACCGTCCCGAAGCCTGAGGATTTGCCCGCAGAGGCCGACGAGCTCATGAGCAAGGTCGTCTCGTTGTTCGAGCAGTACGTGAAGCTCGCCAGCAACTTGCAAAGTGAAGTCAAAAACGCCGCTGTTCAAGTCGACGACCCCGGCAAGCTCTCGGACACGATCGCTTCCCATCTCGTCATGACAGTCGACGAGAAGCAGAACCTTCTCGAGATTTGGAACCCGGTGGAACGGTTGACGCGTATTGCCTCGGTGCTCGAGCTCGAGGTCGACAAGCTCCAGGTTGACCGGAGAGTTCAGGGCCGGGTCCGTAAGCAAATGGAGCGAGCGCAAAAGGAGTACTACCTCAACGAAAAGATGAAGGCGATCCAGAAGGAGCTCGGCAAGAAAGACGACAAGGGCAACGAAGTCGACGAGCTGCGCGCGAAGATCGCCGAGTCGAAGATGACGAAAGAGGCCGAGGAAAAGGCCATCGTCGAGCTCAAACGCCTCGAGGTCATGCCTCCCATGTCGGCCGAAGCCACGGTGTCGCGCAACTATCTCGACTGGCTCGTCGCGGTACCGTGGTCGAAGAAGACTCGAGAGAGTCGCGACATCGAGCGCGCCGAGCGAATCCTCGATGAAGACCACTACGGTCTCGCCAAAGTCAAAGATCGCATCATCGAGTTTCTCGCGGTGCGCCAACTCGTCCGCAAGCAGAGGGGGCCGATTCTCTGCCTCGTGGGACCTCCCGGGGTCGGCAAAACGTCGCTCGCCAAGTCCGTCGCCCGGGCGACCAATCGAAAGTTCGTCCGATTGTCTCTCGGTGGCGTTCGCGACGAAGCCGAAATTCGCGGCCATCGGCGTACTTACATCGGCGCATTTCCCGGTCAAATCATCCAGATGATGAAAAAGGCGGGAACGGTCAACCCTCTGATCCTGCTCGACGAAGTAGACAAAATGAGCATGGACTTCCGCGGCGACCCGGCGTCAGCGCTTCTCGAGGTCCTCGATCCCGAGCAGAACCACTCGTTCCAAGATCACTATCTCGACGTCGAGTACGACCTGTCGAACGTAATGTTCATCGCTACTGCGAACGCGCTGCAAAACATGCCGCAAGCGTTGATGGACCGCCTGGAAGTCATTCGGCTCCCCGGCTATACGGAAGAGGAAAAGGTCGAGATCGCGAAGCGGTTTCTCGTTGCCAAACAAAAAGAGGCGAATGGACTCAAGAACAAGAACGTCGCCATCAGCGACGAATCCTTGGTCGAGATCACCCGGCGCTACACTCGTGAAGCCGGGGTTCGTGGCCTCGAGCGCGAAATCGCTTCAGTCTTCCGCAAAGTCGCACGCAATATCGTGAAGGCCCCTAAAAACGCTCCCGAGGAGACGATTTCCATCGAACAGAAATCGATCGCTGATTACCTTGGGGTGCCAAAGTTCCGGCCGCGGAGCAAAGAGGGCGAGGCGGAAGTCGGTATAGCCACCGGTCTCGCGTGGACGGAGGTGGGCGGCGAATTGCTCACCACGGAAGTAACGTTGATGCCGGGCAAAGGTGAACTGACGCTCACCGGAAAACTCGGAGACGTCATGCAAGAGTCGGCTCGCACCGCGTTGTCTGTCATCCGATCGCGCGCCGAGCGCTACGGGCTCCCAGCCGACTTCTACCGGAAACTCGATATCCACTTGCACGTTCCCGAGGGCGCGATCCCCAAAGACGGTCCCTCTGCCGGCATCACCCTGGCGACGGCGCTGTTGTCCGCGCTGGCGGACATTCCGGTCTACTCGGACGTGGCGATGACGGGTGAGATTACGCTTCGAGGCAAGGTGCTCCCCATCGGAGGCGTCAAGGAGAAGCTTCTTGCCGCACACCGCGCCGGCATCGTCAAGATCGTCATGCCCATGGAAAACGAAAAGGACCTGGCCGATATTCCGGACGCAATTCGGAAACAGCTTTCCATCAAGCTGGTCGACAAGGTCGATCAAGTCTTCGAGACGGCGTTGACGTCGACACCTCGCGCCAGTACTCACGAGCCACTCGGGGACGATACGGAGATCGAGCCTGATCTTCCGCCCGAGGACGAGGGGACGGTTGCGGGCGAGTCGATTGCGCACTAAATAGTAACGACCGGGGTCGGTCGTTTTTCTGTAACAACCTGCCAAGGATGACGTGGCGGGATGGACTGGAACAACACTGGGGTTCTCACTTTTCCATGAACGAGACGCTAAGCCAACATGAAGAAGACGCTCTTAGTCGAATTCATCAAGAGCGCTCCATCAGCGCAGGAGTTCCCGAGTCCGGAGCTGCCCGAGGTCGCTGTCGTTGGCCGCTCCAACGTAGGCAAATCCAGCCTGTTGAACCGGCTGACGAGCGCAAAACGCATGGCATTCGTGTCCAAGACGCCAGGCCGCACGCAGCTCATCAACTTCTTTCGGCTCGGGGACGAGATGACGCTCGTCGATCTTCCCGGGTACGGGTTTGCGAAGGTGCCGGTCGCCGTGCGGCAGAACTGGGAGCAGCTCGTCACGAGCTACGTCTTCGAGCGACCAGCGCTTTGTCTGGTGCTACTCCTGATCGACATCCGCCGCGACCCGATGGAGAGCGATATTCAAGTGCGCGACCTGCTCGAACAGGCCGGATTGGCCCATGTCGTGGTCGCGACCAAGACCGACAAGCTTTCGAAGAGCCGGGCCCGGCAGCAACAGACGAAACTCGAACGCATTTATGCGGCCGAAGGGAAAATACCTCTTATCCCTTTTTCCGCGGTCACGAGTGAAGGAAGGAACGAGTTATGGAAGGTGATCGAGAAACACGTTCGGGAGGCGAGACGAGCACCGAAGAAATAGAAAAGGTGGAAAGCACCGAAAAGCCGTCTCGTAACGAGAAACAAAAATCCCTGAACATCGCTGAGCTCAAGGAGATGAATATCTCCGGGCTCGCGAAAGTCGCCAAGGACCTAGGCGTTGGCGGTGCGACGGGGATGCGCAAGCAGGACCTCATTTTCAAGATTCTGCAAGCACAGACAGAAAAGAGCGGACTCATATTCTCCGAGGGCGTCTTGGAGTGTTTGCCCGACGGGTTCGGGTTCTTGCGTGCTCCCGAGTACAACTACCTGCCGGGTCCCGACGACATCTACGTTTCTCCATCACAGATCCGCAAGTTCGATCTTCGGACCGGCGACACCATATCGGGACAGATCCGTCCGCCAAAAGAGGGCGAGCGGTACTTCGCACTGATCAAAGTCGAGGCCGTCAACTTCGAAACGCCCGAAGCCGCCCGCGAACGGATCTTCTTCGACAATCTCACGCCGCTCTATCCAGAAGAGCGCGTGGGTCTAGAGACCGACAAGGACAACCTTTCGGCGCGAGTGATGGATCTCATGACGCCGATCGGCAAGGGCCAGCGTGGGTTGATCGTTGCCGCGCCGCGAACCGGTAAGACGATGCTGTTGCAGAACATCGCGAACAGCATCACCGCGAACCATCCTGAGATCGTGCTCATCGTCCTGCTGATCGACGAGCGTCCCGAAGAAGTTACTGACATGGAGCGTTCGGTGAACGGCGAGGTCATCAGCTCGACCTTCGATGAAGCCGCACAACGCCATGTTCAAGTCGCGGAGATGGTGATCGAAAAGGCCAAGCGACTCGTCGAGCACAAACGCGACGTCGTCATCCTTCTCGACTCGATCACCCGGCTCGCGCGCGCCTACAACACGGTCGTGCCGCCCTCGGGCAAGGTTCTCTCCGGTGGTGTCGACTCCAACGCGTTGCAGCGGCCCAAACGGTTCTTTGGCGCCGCGCGCAATATCGAGGAAGGTGGCTCGCTCACGATCATGGCGACGGCACTCATCGAGACTGGAAGCCGAATGGACGACGTCATCTTCGAGGAGTTCAAGGGCACCGGCAACATGGAGATCCACCTCGACCGGAAACTCGTCGACAAGCGGGTTTTCCCCTCGATCGACATCAACAAGAGCGGCACCCGGAAGGAAGAGCTACTGCTTTCCCAGGACGAGCTCACGCGTGTCTGGATCCTCCGCAAGGTGCTAGCACCGCTGTCGCAGGTTGAAGCCATGGAGCTTCTGCTCGACCGCATGAGCAAGACCAAGAGCAACTCGGAGTTCCTGAACTCGATGTCGGGCCAGGGTTAAACGGCTGTCGGCTATCGGCATTTGCCCCAAACGGGTCGTGCTGTTCAGCTACACCGTCGTGTGGCTTGGCGTCAAAAGCCGCCATTTGGCGGGACCGGCGTGAACCAGATGCCGGATGCCGATGGCCGCGACGAATTGCGTGTTGAGCTATAATGGCGGATCGCATTTGCCTAGGAGTTACTTATGAAGGCTGAAATCCATCCTAAATATGAAGACGTCAACGTCCACTGCGCCTGCGGAGAGAACTACACTACCCGCTCGACCAAGGGCGGCGAGATCCGACTGGAAATCTGCTCCAAGTGCCACCCGTTCTTCACCGGCAAGCAGAAGCTCATCGATTCGGCCGGGCGCGTGGAACGCTTCAAGCAGAAGTACGGCGACATCCCTCGCAAGAAGAAAGCGGCCGCGACCAACTAAGGGCGCCGCCCATGTCGAACCTGGAGCAAAAGCTCGAGGCTGTCGAAAAACGCTTCGACGAGGTCACAGCCGAGCTCGGAAAACCGGAGGTCGTTTCCGACCCCGCGCGCATCCAAAGCCTGGCGAAGGTGCGCTCCGAGCTCGAGCCCGTGGTCGAGTTGTATCTGCAGCTCAAGTCGACTAAGAGCCAGCTCGGAGAGACCCGCGAAATGCTTGCGGAGGCCGATGAGGCCGAGCTCAAAGCTCTCGCGCAGGAAGAGCTGACCCGGCTCGAGCAGGAGAACGAGCGCCTAACGGAGGAGCTTCGTCTCCACTTGCTGCCGAAGGATCCCAACGACGCCCGAAACGTCTTGCTCGAGATCCGCGCCGGTACCGGAGGCGACGAGGCAGCGCTATTCGCTCAAGAGATTTTCCGCATGTACACGCAATATGCCGAGCGTCAAGGGTGGAAGGTGCAAGTCATGAGCGTCAACGATACCGGCATCGGCGGTATCAAAGAGGTCGTGGCGCTGCTCGAGGGCAAGGGCGCCTATAGCCGCCTCAAATACGAAAGCGGCGTACACCGAGTGCAGCGAGTTCCCGCAACGGAGGCGTCCGGCCGTATCCATACATCGGCCGTCACCGTAGCCGTCCTTCCCGAAGCGGAAGATGTTGAAGTCGACGTCGAACAAAAAGACCTCAAGATCGATACCTATTGCTCGTCGGGCCCAGGCGGACAGAGCGTGAATACCACGTATTCAGCGGTCCGGATCACTCACGTCCCCACGGGGCTCGTCGTGACCTGCCAGGACGAGAAATCCCAAATCAAGAACAAGGCGAAAGCGATGCGGGTGTTACGCTCACGGCTGTACGACCTTGCGCGCAAAGAGCAGCAAGATCAAATCGCCAGCGAGCGAAAGGGGCAGATCGGCTCTGGAGATCGCAGCGAGAAGATTCGCACCTACAACTTTCGCGAAGGCCGCGTGACCGACCACCGCATCCATCTCACGCTCCACCAGCTCCCCTCCATCCTCAACGGCAACCTGGACGAGGTTATCGATAGCCTCGTCACCCACTACCAAACGGAAAAGCTCAAAGAGGCCGAGGCCATCGTCTCATCGTGACCGGCGTCGGCAATCACGGTAAAGTGAGCGCCGGCCGCTTGTTGGAGCGTGGCGCGAGCGAGCTCGAACGAGTCCATGTCGCCGACCCACGATTTCAGGCTGAGCTTCTGCTACGCCACGCACTCGGTTGGTCACGGGAGTCGCTTCTCTCTCGGCTTCACGAGCCGGTCCCGGCAGAAGCATCCGGCCATTTCTTCCAATTGATCGAGCGACGTCGCGGACGAGTCCCGGTCCAATATTTAGTCGGAAGCCAAGAGTTCTACGGCCTGAGCCTCCGCGTGACTCCCGCGGTGCTCATCCCCCGTCCCGAAACCGAAGGGATCGTCGATGAGGCGATTCGGGTGTTGGCCGATACCCCGAGACCGCGCATCGTCGATGTGGGGTGCGGCAGTGGCTGTATCGCCATCGCGCTGGCTCATACCCTCCCCGAGGCAGAGCTCCTCGCAATCGACGCATCCTCAGCAGCCCTAGCAGTCGCCCGGGAGAATTCGCTCGTCCACGGTGTGGCAGAGCGCATCGAGTTCCTCGAGGGCGATCTGCTAGAGCCCATCCAGGGTATGAGTGGGAAGATCGACGCGATCGTATCCAACCCGCCCTACGTCCCGAACGATGAGCTCGGAACCCTCGAGCCGGAAGTCGTCGACCATGAGCCTCGCCCAGCGTTGTCCGGCGGCAAGGACGGGCTTTGTGTGATCGAGCGGCTGCTGCCCGCGGTGGACGAAACCCTTCGCAGTGGCGGGTTTCTCTGCATGGAGATCGGTCACGACCAGGATGAGCGCGTGCGCGAGCTGATCCAACACACGAGCCTCAACCATGTACGCACCGTCGCCGATCTCGGAGGCATCCCCCGGATCGTCATCGCCAACAAACCCTAGCGCGGCCGTCTACACGGTGCCGGACTCCATGGAAACAAGAAATCAACGCCAAGGCGTTTCGTTCTTTTACGATCGCGTTCACGAAGGCTCGTAGCGATGGACAAGATCCGAATCGCAGGCGGCCGCAGGTTATCGGGCAAAGTGCGGATCGGTGGTGCAAAAAATGCTGCGCTGCCGGCGATGGCCGCGTCTCTTCTCACTGACGAGCCGGTACATCTGTCGAATCTACCCGACGTTTGGGACGTTGGCACGATGCGTCGGTTGCTGTTGCGGCTCGGAACGAGCGTGACCCAGCCGTCCCTTCATGAGATCAGCCTAACGACCGAATCGCTGAGCTCCCACGACGCCCCGTATGAGCTCGTGAAAACCATGCGGGCGTCGGTGCTGGTGCTGGGGCCGCTGCTCGCGCGTCACGGCAAGGCGCGGGTCTCGCTTCCCGGAGGGTGCGCCATCGGCGCACGCCCGATCGACCAACACGTTGCTGGCCTCGAAAAACTCGGCGCCCGCATCACGCTCGCGCACGGTTTCGTGGACGCCGAAGCCGACCGGCTGCACGGGACGACCATCCGATTCGACCAGGTGACGGTCGGCGGGACGGAGAACCTGTTGATGGCGGCTTGTCTCGCGCGCGGGGAAACAATTCTCGAGAACTGCGCACGCGAGCCCGAGATCGTCGACTTGGCCACGCTCTTAACGAGCATGGGTGCCGTGATCGAAGGCGCCGGCGCCGAACGAATTTGCATCAAAGGCGTCGACCGGCTCCACAGCGCAACGCACTCGATCCTTCCAGATCGAATCGAGGCGGCGACCTACCTCGTCGCGGGCGCTCTGGTCGGCGACGAGGTGGAGCTTCAAGGGTGTCGGCCCGAGCATCTGGCCACCTTCAGCGAGGCGCTTCGAACCATCGGCGTCTCCGTCGAGCACAACGAAGACTCGATTCGCGTCCGTAGCGCGCAAGGTGCGTTGAAGGCTTTCGATTTCGAGACCGCCCCCTACCCTGGTTTTGCCACGGACATGCAAGCGCAGCTGATGGTTCTTCTGACTCAGGCACACGGTCAAAGCCACATCGTGGAGACGATCTTCGAGAACCGGTTCATGCATGTCGCCGAGCTGGGAAGGATGGGCGCCCGAGTGGAGCTCCACGGAAACCGCGCGACCGTCCACGGACCCACTCCCCTGTCTGGCGCAAACGTCATGGCCACCGATTTACGCGCGAGCGCGTGCCTCGTGCTCGCCGGGCTCGTCGCCGAGGGTGAGACCGTGATCGACCGCGTCTACCACATCGATCGCGGCTACGAGCACATCGAGGAAAAATTCGCCGGCCTCGGCGCTGACGTCGAGCGCATCGTCTAAAACTCGGCCCCTGGCTGAGCGCCCTTCCGTCCCCGTTCCCGTTCCCGAGTGAAAAATATCCGACTCGTCAATTTTCGCCGAGAACCACCATCGTCGACGAATTCAACACCTTGTAGAACAAACCGTTGGTCTCCATCAAAATATCGAGCGCATCGCGGTAGGTCACGCCATCGAGATCGACCGCCACCTGTTTGTCCTGAAACGTCTCGTCGAACAAGATGCTGACCCCGGCGAGCTCGGCAAGCGAACCGAGAACCGTACGAAGGCTCGAGCCCTCGGGAAACACGATGTGGAGGGGTTCAGACGCGCCCGCTTCGACAACCGGCTCGTCGTCAACAAAGGGCGTGAATCGCGAGACCCGCATCGTTGGCCCGCGCGCTTCCTCCTGCCTAGCCTGCTCGCGCAGCTCTTCGAGCTCGTCGCGCGCGTAACGATTCGTCGGGTCGTAGCGGAGCGCGATCTCGAGCTCTTCGATCGCCGCTTCGACGTCGGCGGCGTCAGCACGGGTGCGTGCCTCGGCCAAGTGGGAGCGGGAAGCGGCGAGGCGAGCTCGAGCGAGGGCGATCCGGTTCTCGACGTTGTCCGGCTCGTCGGTAAGGGCTCGCTCGTAGTACCGCACGGCGGTGTCCCAATCCTGCGAGCGAGCTGCGTCTCGGCCACGATCGAACGCGGACGTGGACGGACGAGCCGTGCAGCCAGTGCCGGCGATACAGGTCATGACGGCGATGACGGCGAGGCGCATGAGTGCCATGGTCCATTCTACTTGCCCTGTAGTTGCCAACGCTCCTACCGGGCGCGTAGACTCCCGGCTCAATAGGAGGTGCCTCAATGAAGCCCAGAACAAAGATTGCTCTCGTCGTCGTTGTGTTGCTCGCGGCGGCGTGGACCATCCACGCGCAATCCACGCCGCGGCTGTTCATGCTCGTCACCGCAAGCGTCGAGCCTGGCCATATGGCCGACTACCAGCGCATCGTCGAGAACCAGGTCTTTCCCATTTTCAAGAAACACGATGTGGAGGTTATCGGCGCGTTCAATTCGACCCTCGGGGGGAGCTCGAACGAAACGATGCTGCTCGTCGCCTACAAGGACTTCACTCACATGCAACAGGCCCTGGCGGATCCAGGAATCACCGCGCTCCAGGCTAACGAGTTCGAATCGATGCGGGTGTTGAACACGCGGATTTTGGTCGGAACCAGCTATTCACCGTTGAAGTAATCCCGGTCGCCGAGAGCTGACTCGTGTGGTTCGTCCACGCGGGTTAGCTTCCATCCTCGGGCATTGGCGAATATGCTCGTTTCGAGTATCCTGCTTTCGGGTCACAGGACTCCCTGAGAGCGGTCATGGCGCGTCTCTACCGACACCTCCTCGGGCTCTTCCCCAAGGCTTTCCGAGAAGAGTTCGGCAACGACATGGCGGCGCTTTTCCGCGAACAGCACCGTGACGCAGTGACGAGCGGC
>CAMYKY010000085.1 GCA_947259165.1 uncultured Acidobacteriota bacterium
CATTTTGTGCGCTGGCGAGGCGTGAATGCGATGGCATACCTGGGTATTTCGAGTATTCACAACGAAGCCAGCGCGCAAAAGGGCCAGAGATTTATGTACCGAACTTCTGGGACGGGACACTGGTCGGCATACGGCATACGGCATACGGGAGCGGGAGCGAGGCGGTGGAGGGGCCGAAGTTTCGTTCGGGCTTACGCTGATTGGAGTACGCTCACGCCCAAAGCGGCGAGCCAGACGGCATTGAGGTGGAATACGGTCTTGTAGAGGTCGAGGCTGTCGGGCAAGCCCATCGTCAACGCCATCGCAGCGACGCCGAGAATAGCAGCGCTGATGCCGAGCCAAGGCGACAGCAGGGCGCCTACGAGGAGCCCGATCGCGAGCACCACTTGACCGAGGCCGAAGAACACACGGCTGAAGCGCACGAGGCAGGTCACGTACTCCGTCGAGACCAAGAGCTTGTCGACGAAGCTCTCGCGCTCGTTCTCCGACTTGCCGTCCATGTCGAGCGCGCCCCACGCGCCGAAGTGATAGTAAAACGCCTGCGCTACGGCCGCGACAAAGAGGCCGCCGAGACAGACCGCGACGCCCGGCCACAACACGATGCGCATCCGCGACTCGGAAAAAAGCGTCGCGAGCGCGACGAGTCCCATCACCGCCATGAGGTGCCCGAAGAGGTAAATTCTAAAAAGCCAAATCCATAGCTGCAGGCGGCGGTGGACGCGCGGAAAATCTTCCGGTTGGAAGAAGGCACCAATGCGCACCGGCAACAACGTCCAACCCACCCACAGCATTACCGCCGCGGCGATCAGCAGCCAGCCCGTGACATCGGTTTCCAGGTGCGTCACGTCAGCGTCCAACGTACGCGACGAGAGCGAGAACAGCGATCAACGCTGCTGGCGCGATCCAAAGGTAGGGAAGCCACCTTCCTAGCGGCGCCTGTTTTTCGGGATCTTCGAGCGGCTCCATAGCAATGCCTCATTCGCGACGGAAATCTTATCTCAACTCGTTGAGAAATTCCTCGAAACGCTCCTTGAGTTTTCTTGCTTCGTCCGAGCGTCCTGCCTCTTCGAGCTCCTTGACGAGCTCGTCGACGTTCTTCGAGAGCGCTTCCTGGCCCTCTTCGACGGCTTCGTCCATTTGTTCGAGGGCCTGTTCCCATCGCTCGCGAAGCTCTTTTTCTTCCTCGGTCCAGTCTGTGGCGTCGAACTCTTTTTTCAGATCGTCAACGAATCCGGCAGCCTTGTCCCACCACTCCGACGCTCGGGCGTCATCTGCGAGGCTGCCGGCCGCGGCGCTCGCGCGCATGGCCATGAGCTCGATGCTGCCGTCCGCACCGTCGAGCGTCGCGCCTTCGGTGAGACGCTCGGCGTCAGGGTCGAGGACGTAGGTCTCGAGGTAGCGCTCTCCGTCGTCGGCGTCCACGATAAACGTCGTCGCGACCGTTAGGTTTTCCAGGGCTTCGGGAGCCAAGCGAACCGTGGCGCGCACGCGTGAGTCGAAGAGGTCGACGGTCTCGACCACGCCGATGTCGAATGCGTGTAGGCGCACGAGCTCGCCACCTTCCAGACCGTGGCGCTCGTCGAAAAGCACGGCGATTGCGGATCCGCCGCCAGGCACACTCCTTTGCGGCTCACCGCAACCGGCACCCACGGCGATGAGCCCGAGCCCTGCGAGTCTCGCCACGGTGCGTATCGCGCTCATGACCCGCACTATAGACCGTTGCTGCTTTGACAGCTAACGACGACGCGTGGTACCAAGGGCCGAACGGAGGGACTTCAGTGGATTTTTCGCGACGACAGTTCTTTCAAGCCAGTGCCACCGCTCTCGCAACCACTGCCTTCGGTTTTGATCTGAGCCGTGCGCAGACGCGTGCGAAAGAGCTCAAGATTGCCCGCACGACGCAAACGACGAGCGTGTGTCCCTACTGCGCTGTAGGTTGTAGCGTTATCATCCATACGCTTGGCGACCGTGCCAAGAACGTGAAGCCCACTGTCGTTCACATCGAAGGTGACACCGAGAGCCCCATCAACCGCGGCACGCTGTGCCCAAAAGGTATTTCGCTCAAACAGTACGTCGTCAACGATCGGCGTCTGACGAAGCCGCTCTACCGCGCGCCCGGCGCGACCGAGTGGGAGACGATTTCCTGGGACGACGCCATCGAGCGGATGGCGCGTCGCATCAAGGACACCCGCGATACGGGCTTCGTCGAAAGCGACGATCAGGGTAGAACCGTGAACCGGCTCGACAATGTCGCGCTCATCGGCGGTTGCACCGACACCAACGAGATCAACTACCTGCTGGGCAAGTTCCGGTTCGGTCTCGGTATCGTCACCTACGAGAATCAAGCCCGTCTTTGACACGGCCCCACCGTGGCCAGTTTGGCCGCTACCTTCGGTCGAGGGGCGATGACGAACGGTTGGACGGACGTGGCGAACGCCGACGTCGTCCTCGTCATGGGTGGCAACCCGGCGGAGAACCATCCGGTCGGATTTCGTTTCGCGATGGAAGCGAAGCGCACGCGCAAAGCGAAACTCGTTTGCATCGACCCACGGTTCAACAGGACGGCGGCCGTCGCGGATCACTACGTGCCCATTCGATCGGGAAGCGACATCGCGTTTCTCGGGGGATTGATTCACTACGCATTGGAGGGCGAGCTCTACCACGCGGACTACGTCAAGCAACACACCAACGCGGCGTTTCTCATCGAGGATGGCTTCGGATTCGACGAGGGGTATTTTTCGGGCTGGGATGCGGAGTCGAAAACGTACGACAAAGCGAGCTGGCAGTACCAGAAAGACAGCAGCGGCTTCGCCCGGGTCGACGAGACCCTTCAGAATCCGCGCAGCGTATTCCAGCTGCTCAAAACTCACTACGCCCGCTATACGCCCGAGCGTGTGGCCGAGATTTGTGGTTGCAGCGCCGAAGAGTTCAATCGCGCCGCCGAGACTATCTGCTCGACCGGCCGCGCGGGCCGCTCCGGCACGATTTTGTATGCGCTCGGTTGGACGCAGCACAGCCACTCGGTGCAGCTCATTCACGCCGCCGCAATGCTGCAGCTGCTGCTCGGCAACATCGGCATGCCGGGCGGAGGGGTCAACGCCCAGCGGGGGCATTCGAACATCCAGGGTGCCACGGACATGGGTGCCTGGAACATGCTTCCCGGCTACATGAAGGTGCCGCGAGCGCCGTGGCGAAGCCTCGACGAGTACGTTCACACGAACTCACCCGCGCCGCTCAGGCCGGACGCGCTCAACTATTGGAGCAACACCTCGAAATTCTTCGTGAGTCTCTTGAAGGCGTACTACGGTGACAACGCAACCCGCGACAACGACTACGGCTACGACTTTCTTCCGAAGATCGGAGAAAAGGACAATTACAGCTGGGGATTTTTCTTCGACCGTATGAACCGCGGCGGTCTCGAAGGACTCATCTCGTTCGGGATGAACCCGGTGGCAAATGGTCCGAACACCGTGAAAATGCTCTCCGCTCTGGCGAAGCTGAAGTGGATGATCGTTGTCGAGAACTTCGAAACGGAGACGGCCGCGTTTTGGAAAGCAAGCGAGCTCGCGGGTGAGTACTACCCGGGCGCGCCCGACGCGGCGGACATCGACACCGAAGTGTTCCTACTGCCGGCCGCGTGTTTTGCGGAGAAAGACGGAACGTTCGTCAACTCGTCCCGCTGGCTTCAATGGAAAAACCAAGCTCTTCCGCCTCCGGGCGACTCGAAACCCGACCAGGAGATCATTGCGCGATTGTTCTTGAAGCTGCGCGAGCTCTACGAAGACGAAGGTGGAACGTCACCCGAACCCCTGACGAGTATTGCCTGGGATTACGGTAACGCGATCTCTCCCGATCTTCAGGAAGTCGCGCGCGAAATCAACGGCCAGGAGGTGGCCACTGGGCGCCAGGTGCCGGGGTTCGGGGCGTTGAAGGACGACGGGTCGACGCGTTGTGGGAACTGGTTGTACTCCGGCTCCTATACAGCGGATGGCAACCAGATGGCCCGTCGCGGTCAGGAGGATCCCACCGGACTCGGACTCTACGCGAATTGGAGCTGGAGCTGGCCCGCGAATCGAAGGGTGCTCTACAACCGGGCCTCGGCGGATGCGGACGGCAAGCCGTGGGACGAATCTCGTGCTCCGATCCGTTGGCAAGGGGGTCGCTACACCGGCGATGTTCCGGACTTCAAAGCTGACGCTGCGCCCGATTCGCTCGGCTCGTTCATCATGCTGCCCGAGGGCGTCGCCAAGCTCTTTGCTCCGGATTTCGTCGAGGGGCCTTTTCCCGAGCACTACGAGCCGGCGGAGTCGCCCGTCGACAACGCGATGCACCCCGCTGTCGGCGTGAACCCCTCGGCGACGATCTTCACGGGCGAGCTCGATACCCTGGGAACGAGACAGGACTACCCCTATGTCGCGCTCACTTACCGTCTGACGGAGCATTTTCACTACTGGACCAAACACGTGAAGACGAGCTCGCTCCTGCAGTCGAATTTTTTCGTCGAACTACCCGAAGCGCTTGCCGCCGAGAAAGGCATCCAAAATGGCGACCGCGTGCGCGTGAGCTCGGCCCGCGGGACCGCCGAAGGCCCGGCCATGGTCACCAAGCGTATTCGCCCGCTTCAAGTGGCGGGGCGGACGATTTACCAAGTTGGACTGCCCATCCATTGGGGTTTTCTCGGTCGGACCAAAGGACCGCTCGTCAACAACCTGACGCCGTCCGTCCTGGACCCGAACTCCGGGACGCCGGAGTATAAGGGTTTCCTGGTGAACATGGAGAAGCTCTAACGTGGTTACCGTTGCCAAACTGATTGACACGACGACGTGCATCGGCTGCAAAGCATGCGAAGCCGCGTGTCAGGAATGGCAGGACCAACCGTTTCCCGTCGGAACCTACGACGGGACCTATCAAACGTTTCCGGACGTGCGGCACGACTTCTGGAATTTGATCAAGTTCAACGAGATCGAGCACGCAGACGGCGGTCTTTCCTGGCACATGGCAAAGTTCCAATGCATGCACTGCGTCGACGCCGGGTGCATCACTGCCTGTCCCGCACCGGGAGCGATCTTTCGCCGCGACAACGGCACCGTCGACTTCGACCATGACAAGTGCATCGGTTGTGGCTACTGCATTACCGCGTGTCCCTTCGATGTTCCGCGGCTCAACCCGATCACGCAAAAAGTCTACAAGTGCAATCTGTGCTCGGACCGTACCGCGGTGGGTCTCGAGCCCGCATGTATCAAAGCATGCCCAACGAACTGCCTCACCTTCGGCGCTCGGGACGATCTCGTCCAGATCGCAACCGACCGCGCGCGAACACTTCGCGAGGACGGCAAGGCCTCAGCCGGCGTCTACAATCCCGCCGGCGTCGGCGGGACGAATGTCATCTACGTTCTTGAAGACGCCGCCCATCCGGAGGACTACGGTCTTCCGAACGATCCGACGGTGCCGTGGACGGTGCGTGTCTGGCAGGGCCCGCTCAAGTGGCTGGGAAACGCCGCGCTCGTGGGCGGCATTTTGGGCACTTTCTTCCACTACATTCGATTTGGCCCGCGACACGCTGACGAGGAGTCCTCGTGACGAGCTCGGTCAATCGCGTCGAGCGGTTCGCGTTTAGTGAACGAGCGCCGCACTGGATGGCGGCGCTGAGTTTCGTCTACGCCGCGCTGACGGGACTTGCTTTGTGGACGCCGCACCTGTTTTGGTTGTCCGACGTTTTCGGGGGTGGCTCGACGATCCGTCGTTGGCATCCGTGGGGCGGCGTGGTGTTCGCGGTTGTGCTCGGGCTCATGTTCCGCAACTGGGCTCGCGAGATGAAGCTCGACGCCGACGACAGGCAATGGCTCCGAAAAGCGCACAAGTACGCCGTCCACGATGAAGAAGGGCTGCCGGAGCCGGGCCGCTTCAATGCCGGTCAGAAAATGCTCTTTTGGGTGCAAATGATTGCAACGCTTCTCTTGTTCGCGAGCGGCGCGGTCTTGTGGTTTCCCGAGCTCATGCCGCGCACCCTGCGGCTCGCTGCTATCTTGATCCATCCGAGCGTCGCCGTGGTCTCCATGGGCGGTATCATCGTTCACATCTACATGGGCACTGCTGCGGTCCCGGGGGCGTTTCGCGGCATGATCCAGGGCTGGGTTCGCCCGGCCTGGGCGCGGTCGCATCACCCGAAGTGGTACCGCGACATCACCAAGAGTTAACGTCCGCCACCGGACGGCGCTAGAATCCCCTGCAAGGAGTCCGTTATGAAGAATCTCGTTTGGATGGTGCTGGCGCTCGCGTTGGTCGTTCCTGGGGCCGCGCAAGAACAGGAGCTGGCGGACCCGGAGGTACTGGCGGCTCAACTCCAGCAGGAGATAGCGGAGCTCCGGGAGCTCGGGCGCCGATACACCCAGGCTCAGGGCGAAGAGCGTCTCGTAATCGATACGCAGCAAACGCGCAAGGCTGAAGTCGCGATCACGTTGCTGCTGTCGCTCGGAGCCGCAGTCGAGCGCGCGGAAGAGGAGGGTCGCGACGTTGCCGGCCCCCGGAGCGTGGCCGAAGAGGCGCTTGCGCTCGGAGCGCGACTGAATCGGGAGGATGTGGTCACGACGTCGGAGAGAATTGCCGAGCTGCGAGCCGAGCGGAGTACGGCCGAACCAGACGCGTTGCTTTCAGTCGAGCGCCGTCTGACGGCGGCCGATGCCGAGCTCGATCAGCACCTGATGTGGCTCGAGCACATCGCGGGGCTTCGTGAGCGGATCGGGATGGACCCCCGAGAGGACTACGCGTATTTGGAGCGCGCTTTGACGGGTCGGGCGATTGAGATGGGGGCCCAGCTCGAAGTCACGACGGATCGAAGACAGGCGGTCGAGGCGCAACTCGATGGCGCCGACGGTGCGGATCTGACGGCGCTTCGAGCCGAGCAGCGCGCCATCCGCGAGCGGCTCCACGGAACGATCAGCAGTCTCACCGCGACTGTGGACATGATGGAAGCGCGGGGGATGGATGCGTCTCGCTACCAACAGCTACTGATTCGGGCGACAGGAAACGTTAATACGGACATCCTGGATCGGCGCGTCGCGGCCGGCTTGATCCGTGAGGGCTGGGGTAATTTCACCAAATGGCTGTCATCGAGCGCACCGCAGTTTCTCTTCAACGTGCTGGTTTTTTTGCTCATCTTGATGATGTTCAAATTCTTGTCGCGGTTCGTTGGCGCTGTCGTCAAGCGCGCGATGTCCGTCGCCGACAGCAAAGTCCCCGCGCTGGCGCGGAACATGGCGGTTTCGGTCGTCTCCCGCGGAGTCATGCTCGTCGGTCTACTCGTCGGCTTGTCGCAGCTCGGCATTGAGATTGCTCCGCTGCTCGCTGGACTCGGTGTTGCTGGTTTCATTATCGGTTTCGCCCTTCAAGATTCGTTGTCGAACTTTGCAGCCGGAATGATGATCCTCGTGTATCGTCCGTTCGACGTCGGTGACACCGTTGAGGCGGGTGGCGTGTCGGGCCAGGTGAAACACATGAGCTTGGTGTCGACGACCGTTCTCACGTTCGACAACCAGAAGCTCATCGTGCCCAACAACAAGATTTGGGGCGGCGTCATCCGGAACAAGACCGCCGAGCTGACCCGACGCGTCGACCTCGTTTTTTCCGTCGGCGACACCCAGGACACCGCAAGGGTCGAATCACTTCTTCGAGACATCGCTGTGGCCCACCCCGCGGTTCTCGAGACGCCGGCGCCCACGATCAAAGTGCACGCCATCGGGGAGTCCACCTACGATGTGATCGTCCGGCCCTGGGCGAACACGGAGGACTACTGGAGCGTTTACTGGGATATCACGCGTCAGGTCAAGGACCGCTTCGAAGCGGAAGGTATCGCGAAACCCCACCCGAAGCACAATGTGCATGTTGTGGAGGGAGTTGTCCCTAACGTCGGCGCGTGATGGGAAGGGGAACGGGAAACAGCTGGGCCCGACACGTTCAGCCGGTTTGGGTACTAGTGGACTGTAACAGTTATTCGCTGCCAAAATCGCGGGTCCTTTTGCGCGCTGGCTTCGTTGCGAATCCTCTATATATCTAGATATATCGTCGTCATCACGCCTTGCCAGCCCCCAAAATGACCTCGCGATTTGCGCAACGAATAACTGTTACAGTCCACTAGCGTCGGGGGCCGCGCTGTGGCATCATACTCGCCGCTTTGGAACGACTCTGACGATCTACGCGCAAAGGGAGGTAAAGAGCTTTGCACAGCCGAAGGATTTCACTGTTAGCAGCATGTCTGATGATTCCGTTGTCCGCTCTCGCACAGGATGACGCTGCCGAGCCGGAAGACACCCGTCCGCCGCTACTCATCGCGGTTCTAGAACCCAATGCTCGGGACGCCCAAGCAGCGCTGGAGGACGGCGCTGACGCGAACCAGTTGACTGAAAAGGGTATGCCAGTCTTGAGCTATGCGACGATCAAAGGCGAAGTGGCCATCGTCGCGGCTCTCATGGAGGCGGGGGCGGACCTGGAAGCCAAGGACCAGACGGGCGCGACGGTGCTCATGTACGCGGCCCAATACGACCAGGACGACATCGTCACTGCCTTGATCGAAGCAGGGG
Source organism: uncultured Acidobacteriota bacterium (assembly GCA_947259165.1). GTDB lineage: Bacteria > Acidobacteriota > Vicinamibacteria > Marinacidobacterales > SMYC01 > CAMYKY01. The sequence goes on from CAMYKY010000085.1 coordinate 8,577, forward strand.
CTGATATCAATGTTACCGATGGCGCGGGCTGGACGCCGCTCATCCGCGCGGTGATCGGCGGGAACGTCGAGGCGGTGAGCTCGCTCATGGCGGCTGGCGCTGATGCGAGCGCTACAGATTTCTTCGGGCGCACCGCGGCTAAGATTGCCGAAGGCCGCGATCTCGACGAGATCGTGGCTGTTTTGAACGGAACCGCTCCTTCAGCAGACAACTAGAACGGATCCGATCGGGCCGCTGTTGGCGGTCCGGTCGGCGTTCGCCCGCTCGAATCTCTCACTTCTAACTGGGCTTCGGATGCTACGGCCACGACTTCGGTGAATCGAGCCTTCGCGGCTCTATGCGATCGGCGGGCCGAACGGGCTCGCGTGCTCGCGGAGCGTTACCCGGAATCCGCCGAGGCGCTGATCTTCTACGGCGTGGTTGCTTCGAGTCAAAAACAAGCGAGCCCGGAAAGACTCTTGGAGCTGGTGGCGGCCAAAGGGCCAGAGCTGTTGCGAAGCCTTGCGACGGAGCTCGACGCGGCCGCGTGTCTCGACGCGTTGGAGGCGTACGAGACCGGCGCGGACCGAGACTCCCCACGAAGCTTTTTTGGTCGCGTGTTGCTGCAGGCCCGAACCGGGCTCGAGCGTGACGCGGTACGAGAGCGTGGTCGCGATTGTCCGCTTTGCGGCCACAAGCCCCAGGTGGGGTGTCTCGTTCCCGAGGGTGACGGCACTGCGTTGGTTCTCTCGTGCTCGGTTTGCTTCAGCGAGTGGCGCCATTCGAGAGAAAGCTGCCCATCGTGTCGCGAACCCAGCTCAGCGAAGCTGGTTCACTATCACGCGCCAGAAATCGACCACCTCGAAGTCCTGGCGTGTGACACCTGCCGCGTCTATGTCAACGTCATTCGAGCCGCGAGCGCGCCCGACGCCGTACCGGATGTCGACGAAATCACCGCACTCCCGCTCGACGTGTGGGCCGCCGAAAACGGGTACCGCAAGCTAGTCAGAAATCTCGTCGGCATCTGACCCATGGCGGCGCTCCCCAAAAGGGACTGCTTACCGCTTTCGCTCCTCTACGTAGAACGACTCCGACATGATGAACATCGAGCCTTCGAGAACACCCCCTCACCCGACGTCGCTAGCGCGACGTCGGCCTCTCCCCCAGAGGGGGAGAGGCGGTATGAACCTCTCCCCTTTGGGGGAGAGAGTTTCACGGAGGCGAGCGATAGATCGCCGGGTGAGGGGGAAATTCTTGTTAGCTGCGTTCGAGCCGGAAATCGACTTCGATGTCGGCGAGGACGTTGATGGGTTCGCCGTCGATGGTGGCGGGCTCGAACTCCCACAATTCGACCGCTTCGATCGTGGCACGATCGAGATCGCTGTCGAGGCTTTGGTGGACGCGCATGGCTCCGACCGACCCGTCTTTACGAATGATGACGCGCAAGACGACACGGCCCTCGATGCCGCGCTCGAAAGCTCCCTCGGTGTAGAGAGGAGGCGTGTCCCGGATGACTGAGGGCGGCTCGAGGTGCTCGGAGCCCAACGTCACCGGCCTCTCCGAAAGGATCACATTCGCCGCGCTCGGGCGGCCGGCGATCCCGATGATTTGTGCGAGGTACGTTCGGTCGCGCTCGTGGGCCCAATCCAGTGCCGTCGAGCCTCGTGAATCCTGGATCGATAGGTCCGCTCCTGCCATTAACAGTAGCCGCGTCGCTTCGACGCGCCCTCGTTGGACTGCCACGATCAGCGCGGTCTCTCCGTCATCGTTTTGCAGGTCGAGATTCACTTCGGCTTTGATCAGAAGCGTCACGAGCTCGGGCGCGTCCCCCGCGGCGGCGATCATCAAGGCGACGTTGCCGCGTTCGTCCGGGTCGTTGGGATCGACCTCAGGGTTCTCGAGAAGCGTCTCCGCGTACCGGAAGCTTCCACGCTCGACTTGACGACGGAACTCGTCGTTGAGGTCTTGGGTACTTGCCAGGACGGGCAGAGCGATGCTCAGCGTTGCGAGCACGATACGCCTCATCCCCTCTCGTGACCACTCCGTTGGCATACACATCGATACTAGCGCTCGGTCACTCCCGGTTCAAGAAACCGGAGGCTGCGGACCCGCGCGGCGAGTCGCCGGGGATCGCGCTCCGAAGCCTGACCCAGCGCGGACCATCGCAGGCTCAGTCGCTCAACACCTCCGCTTGCCTGCGGAAGCTGCCAACGAATGTCTTGCCATCCCGAGCCAAGCTCGCGCGTTCCGAGAGGTCGCCCGTCGAGCTCACCGGTGACCTGAGCGGCGCCGCCGTCGAGGGGCGCGATCGTCATCTCGACGATGGACCTCGACTCCGGGCGCCGGAACAGGATCGTCGAACGGTGCCGGTGCGCCCATCGAAAACCTGTCGCAGCTTCCCGTTCGGGACGCATCCACCCGCTTTCGAAGTACTGCCGCGATGCCGGTCCCGCCGCGTCGATCTCGAGGGGATCGGCAGGAAGCTCGTCGTGTCGCACCCGCAACAAGATGAAATCGCCGTCTTCGTAAGTCGTGCTCACCGGAAGCACGTCGCGCACGAAACGAACCACCCCGCGCTTGGCGTACGCTTTGTCGATGACGAAATAGCCCAAGCCGAGAAAGCGCGCAACCTCGGGTGCGGGGATGCGCTCCCGCTCGACGAGCTCTGGCGTGAGCTCGACTCGGCCCTTGCGCAGATCGATGAGCGAACGAACGAGAGGCAACCCGAGCCAGTACTCGCTCTTCTCGATCGGGACGCGCGCTGCCGTGCCGACGAATACGGGCCTGCCGTGAAAGCGCTGGTGATCCATAACTTCGGCGGGCGATTGCTCGATTCCCGGAATCTCGACGACCGTCATCGCGCGCTCGTCGGCAGCGATGTGCGCGTAGACATCCGACACTCCCGACTCGAACAACGGGGTGGGCACAGCGAGGTATTCCGCGACGATGACGGCGGTGACGACAGGCGTTAGGAAACGGCGTCTCGGCTTCCACGAAAGCGCCATCATCATTGCCAGCGCGAGTATCGTGACGATCACGAGCCGCGATGGAGCCCGCAGGTTGTCGAGAAGCGGCGTTTGGCTGATGAGCCAAAAAGGCAGGGGAATGCCGGTATCCCGGCCGGCGATCTGGAGCGAGCTGCCAAGGCTCAAGACGAAAGACACAACGGCTGTGATCGACCAGAAGCGATGCCGCTTCCACCCCATCGCGGCGAGAACCAGGAGCACGTACCCGGGGAACACGGTCGCCTCGGTCAGGTTGGCGCCGAAGGTGTGTCCGGGTAAGAGCGTGCTCGACGACGGTGCCACGAAGTAGGCGGCAAGGTCCGCCCCATAGCGCGACGCGCCCGGATAGGGTGGGTAGCTCCACTCGGTCAGGTCCCGGCGCATCTGGGAAAGCAGCGGTGTCAGTGCAAGCCCAGCCACCGCAGCGACGAGTGCGAGCCTCGGCAGGAGCTGCTTGAAATGTTGACGGTGACAAGCGAGAAACACCAGCGTGAGCAACGCAAGAAAAACGAGATATGACAAAGCGGTGTAGCCACACACGGCTGCCACGAAACCCGTTGCCACTCCGATGCCAACGGAGAAGCGCGGACGCCCCTTCAGCTCGTACAGCAGCAAGACATAGACCGGTATCCATTCGGTTCCAAGAAGATCATAGTGACCCGCGAGCCGCGCGAGCCGGTAGGGGCAAAACGCGTAGACGAGCCCGGCAAGAAACGACCCGCTAATGCTCGCGCCGAGCCTTCGAGCCAACGCGTAGGTGGCGAGCGCCGACGCGAGAAACGTCCAAACAATCAACAAATTCGCCGCGACCGTCGCCCCGGCGAGGGCGCTCAAAGGTGCGAAGACGACTCCTTGCGCGACGGCGAGCGTGTGAAGCGAGAGTCCAATGCCAATTGGATGGAAGATGAAATCGGTCTCGAACGGGCTCGTGCCGAGCTCGAAGAGCGCCTTGTGCACCCACCAGTAGTTCCAGAGGTAGACCTTGGCGTCGCCTCCGGCTTCGCCGACGTGGTGGGTATCGAAGTGCCACGCCAGTGGGTACGTAAACAGGAGCGTGAGAGCAAGGTAGGCGAGGACGAGTCCGACGACGTAGAGACTAGCCGCACGGGCTCGTCTGACGATCACGAACCTTCGCCGTTGCGGCGTCGGCGCCGCTGGCGAAAATACTCCACCTGGTACTTCCGTACCGCGTTCGCGTGTTCCCGGTAGGTGGTCGAGAAATGGTGGGAGCCGTCGTTCTTAGACACGAAATAGAGATAGCGAGTGTCCGCTGGCTCGAGCACGCCATCGATCGAGGCCTCCCCCGGAGAGGCAATGGGCCCCGGTGGGATCCCGGCGACCCGGTAGGTGTTGTAGGGGTGGTCCGTCTCGAGATCGACGCGACGCAAGTTCCCGTCATAGCTTCCTTGCGATTTCAGAGCGTAGATAATCGTGGAGTCCATGCCGAGCGGCATGCCGCGTTTGAGACGATTCCACACGACCGAGCCAATCAGTGGCCTTTCATCGGCGCTTCCCGTCTCCTTTTCGATCACCGACGCAAGCGTCACCACCTCTCGTAGGCTGAGACCCAACTCTTCGCTCTTCGCGCGCCTCTCGGCGTCGAAAATCTCCTCGAACTGGGCGATCATCGTGTGGGCGACCTCGGCGGGGCTTGGATTGCGCGTGAACTGGTACGTCGTCGGAAACAAATAGCCTTCGAGGTCGGTGGCGTCGCGGTCGATCGCGGCAATGAGGGACGTGTTCTGAAAAGCGGCCTCGAGCGCTCTCGCCTCCCCGAGTCCTTTCGCCGAGAGATGCTCGGCAGTCTCAGCGACCGTCAATCCTTCCGGCACTGTAATCGCGAACGTGTAGATATCACCGCCGACGAGGCGGTCGACGACGTCGAGCGTCGACAATGGATCCGCGAATCGGTACTCGCCCGCTTGAAGGCTTCCGGTCTCGCCCCGAAGGCGAAGCGCAGCCACGAAGAGTCGGCGGTCTTCGACAATCCCTTTGTCTTCGAGCGCGCGACCAATGTGAGTGCCGGTGGCTCCGCGGTCTACGGTGAAGAAGATTTCGTTGTCGGCGTAGCCTTTGAACGGTGAGTGCGCGCTCTCGTAGGCACGATAGAAGATGAAACCCGCCAATCCAGCCAAAAGGACCATCAACACGAGGAGAAACTTGACGACACGCATCAGCATCGGGACGCTAATCGTTTCTTTTCGAATCCAGGTAGCCCTGAAGGATGAGTGCGGCCGCGACTTTGTCGATTCTTTGTTTGCGCTTGGCGCGGGAGACGTTGCCCTCGAGAAGCGCCCTTTCCGCTCCGACCGTGGTCAGGCGTTCGTCCCACATCGTGATCGGGAGGTCTGTCTCCGCTTTGAGCGCGTCGATGAAACGCTCAACCTTTTGCGCTTGGGGCCCTTCCGAGCCGTCGAGTGTAAAAGGCAAACCCGCGACGATCTCGGAGACGTCTTCGCGGCGGGCGAGCTCGAGCAGGTGCGCGATATCTTTTCGATTGCCGCGACGCTCGAGAGTCTCTTTCGGAGATGCGATCAAAGCGGTTTCGTCGGACAAGGCGATGCCAATCCGCTTGTCGCCAACATCGAGACCCATTAAGCGCATAGTTATACTAAGGTTAATGAGAGTATAGACTTCGCCCGGAAAAACGGTCAAACCCCATGATTCGAATCGGCACTGGCGATCTCGCCATCGAAAGTGATGTGGGTGTCCTTCGTAGCGCGCTCGCTTTGTCCTGTGCCACCGGCGTTCGGTTTCGCTGGGAAGGGTTTCGTCGCAAGCGAAAGTCTACGTCAGGATTTCAGCCTGCCGATTCTGAGGGTGTTCGGCTCTTTGCGCAGCTATCGGATGCTCGGTGCGACGGTGGTGACCCGGGCGAGGACGCTCTGGAGTTTGAACCTGGGGAGGTGGCCTCCGGCGAACATCGGTTCGAGCTGTCTTCGGGGGGCACGATGTGCCCGCTGCTCCGTTGTGCGGCGCTGCCGCTCGTTCTCGGCGCGAGCAAGACGCGGGCCGCGAGCGCGTTATGCCTCTCGGGCAGCACCCATGCTCCTGGCGGTGATACGTTCGAAGTCACAAGCACCACCTTTGGCTTTTTTCTTCGGAAACTCGGCATCGACGCGAGCCTCGAGCTCGCTTTCGCCGGGTTCGCGCCTCGCGGCGGTGGCGAGGTCGTTGTCCGCGTCGAGCCCAAGGACGTCTCTTCGATGCAGGCACTCGAGCTGGTGAAGCTCGACCCGCTCGAATCCATTCAGATTCTGTCTGGAGGCGCCTCCCTCCCGGCGCATGTCCAGCAGCGCCAAGCTGCCCGCGCGCGCTCCGGCGTCCAAATTTCGGGGCTCGAGCCGAGCGTGCAATTGTTGAAGCTTCGAGCTCGAAGTGCCGGCAGTGTCGTTGCGGTGACTGGACTTTTCGGAGAGGTTCCCATCACCTTCGCTTCGGTCAGCGAGCGCGGCAAATCAGCCGAGTTCGTCGGCGAGCAGGCCGCCGCCAGCTTCCGACGGTTCTCCAATCAGAGCGCCGCTGTCCCGGAGCTCCTGGTCGAGTCGTTGCTGCCCTTTCTCGCTTTTACCGCGGGGGAATCTCGGTTGACAACGCCCCGGCTGCCGGTAACGGTTCAGGCGCAGGCGCGCTTGATTCGGGCGTTTACCCATCGGGAGGTCGTGATCGAGGGGAAAGCGGGGCAGCCGGCTACCATTCGGGTTGGGGCTTAGAACAATGCCGGAACGGGAATGGGAAGGGTGCGGCCGGCGGGTTTGCAAACACCGCGGCGGGGTCTCATACTGAGGAACACTTCGTAGACATTGTTAGGCTGAGGAAGCTCTTGAGATGAGGTACGTCACCCTCTCGTTTGGCCTTGCGGTGGGCCTCGTGTTCGGTTTCGTTGGCTCGACGCTGGGGTCGAGTGAGGCGCCGGATGTCGAAGTCCGACTCGCGGACGAAGAGGCGAAGCTCGAGCTTTTGAATGCGAAGCTCGCGGCGCTCGAGGACGAGCTGGTGAGTCTCGGCTCGCAACAGACGACGCTTCTCGGTGAGCTCCATCGCCTCGATATCCAGATTCGAGTGGCCGATGAGCAGCTCGAGCTTCTTGGACTTCAGTTGAAGCGCGGCTATCGCGAGATTGACGAGAACCTGAAACGGATTCAGGCGCTCGAAGCGTCCATCTCCGAGCTCAAACCCTATCTTGAAGGGCGCGCCGTGAGTCTCTACAAGCTGGGGCGCGTCGGTTATGTGCGAATGCTGTTATCGGTTGAGCAGCCCAGCGAGCTGACCCGGGCGTATCGCTATATTTCGCGCCTGGCGCGCGAGGACGCGAACAAGATGACGCGCTTTCTGGAGGACCAAACCGCGCTCGAGGAGACGAAAGCGGTGTTGCTCGAACAGACGGAGCGAACCTTGGCCACACGCCAACAACTCGAGGCGACGACTCGAACGCTCGCAAGTCGCAAAACCAGTCGTTCGACTCTCCTGGAGGAGGTCAGCAATCGTCGGGAGATGGCGGGGACGCTGGTGTATGAGCTCGAACAAGCCCGAGAGAAGCTTGGAGCTCTCGTGGACGGCTTGATTGCGGGTGAGACGAGTGAAGTCGACACCATCCATCTGCCAATGCGGATTTTCGAAGGCGAGATCGGTTGGCCCGTGTCCGGTGAGCTCGATGGCCGTTTCGGCACCCAGCGTCACCCCAGGTTCCAAACCGTCACGGTGCGCAATGGCATCGAGATCGGAGCGCCCGAGGGCACGACCGTCAACGCCATCTACGACGGGGAGATCGCGTACGCGTCCTGGTTCGAAGGCTACGGGAAGCTACTGATTGTCCGACACCCTGGCGGTGTCCACAGTCTCTACGGGTATCTATCGGATTTCTCGGTGGAGCAGGGCGTGTGGGTGCGCCAGGGCGATCCCATCGCATTCGTCGGGGATACCGGCTCGCTTGCGGGGCCTCGACTCTACTTCGAGGTACGGGTCGAGGGCACTCCTGTCGACCCCGAGTCCTGGTTGGACCCGTCGCGAAAGCTCGCCGTTTCGACAGTGGACCCCGAGTCGAATTGATGCGAATTGACCCTGGCCGCTCCGCACGGCAAAATAAGATCCATCGGGAGGATCCGACTCGCACATGAAGAGCCTACGCGCCAAGCACGCAATCTTAGCTTTCTCCATCCCCTTTGTCCTCTATGCAATCCTTGGAGGATTCTTGGGACGCGCCCTGGCGCGCGATAGCGCCTACCGCTACCTCTCGGTGTTCCAGGACGTCGTCACCCACGTGATGAACTTCTACGTCGAGCCGCCCGAAATGGGCGAAGTGATGGACGGTGCGATCCGCGGCATGATGGATGCTCTCGATCCCGATAGCTGCTACCTGACCGCGTCGGAATTCGAGGCGTTCACCTCGCCCGAGACGCGCCTTGAGGCCGACATCGGGGTGGAGGTGACCAAGCGGTACTACGTTCAGGTGGTTGGGGTGTTGCCCGGCTCGCCCGCCGAAACTGCGGGGCTCCAGCCGGGGGATTTGCTCAAATCCATCGATGGGCAGAATACCCGTGAGGTTAACGTGATCGTCGGCGAGTCCATGATGAGGGGGCCTGCGGGCTCCGACCTCCCACTCGAGATTATTCGTGGCCGCCAGCCGGAGCCGATCGAGGTCACGGTCAAACGCCGGGACGTCGTTACCTCTCCCGTGGAGTTCGAGCTACTACGCGAAGGGACCGGGTATATCCATGTCACGTCGTTTCGCGCCGGCACTGCGACCGACGTGAAGCGCGGCATCGAGATCCTCAAAAGCCAAGGCGCCCAGCACATCGTTGTGGATGTGCGCAATAGCTTTGGCCGGCTCGCGGCCGATGGCGCACACGTTGCCGAGCTGTTCGTTTCCGGCGGTGTGGCTGCGCGCCTGCAATCGCGAAAGGGCGAGACGACCGATGTGACGCTCGCGGGCGATCAGGTTGCCTTCGAAGGTCCGATCGCGGTTCTGATCAACCGCGGTAGCTCCGGGGCGGCCGAGATCCTCGCGAGCGCTGTGCGCTCCGGCGGACGTGGCGAGCTCGTTGGTGTCCAAACGTCGGGCCGAGCCGCCGTGCAGAAAGCCATTTCCCTCGGCGACGGCGCCGGGATCGTCCTTTCTGTCGGGCAATACTGGACGCCGGACGGAAAAGCCTTGCTGGGTGAAGGTCTCGAGCCAACCGTCGAGGTTAGCCGTCCCGTCGAAACACTCGCCGACGAAGACCCCGTCCTCGACAAAGCCTTAGAAATCCTAGAAGCCGACGCCTTGAAAAAAGCCGCCTAACACGAGCAACCTCTCCAAAAAGGGGACAGGTACTGATGAATCCCCACAAAAACTTCCGCGGGGGTTGGAAAAACGCCACAGACGC
>CAMYKY010000086.1 GCA_947259165.1 uncultured Acidobacteriota bacterium
AAGGCGGAAATACCCAGGTATGCCATCGCATTCACGCCTCGCCAGCGCACAAAATGACCTCGAGCTTTATGCACAGAACTTCTGAGACGAGACACTAGCCCGGACGAGGTGGCGTCATCGGAGCCGGTGACGTCGCGACACATCGCTTCGGAAGTGCGCGGGCGCGTTCTCGCCAGGGCGGGCTACCAATGCGAGTACCGAGCGAGGGATGGGACGCGGTGCACGTCACGAACAGGACTTCAAGTCGAGCACACGCGTCCGTTCGCCATCCATCGCAGTCACGACGAGCAATACCTGCGGGCGTACTGCCCCGCTCACAACCGTCTCGCCGCGGAGCGCGTGTATGGCGCTGCTCTCATTCGGCGCAAGATCGATGCGAGGAGCCATCACAGCCGAGCTAGGTTCGGAACGCGAGCCTTCAGCTCCTCGACTCAGTTGAACGACGACGTGAATGCTTGGAGGAGACCGCGGCTTGGTTAGCCCACTAGACGAGGCGCGGACGTTGTCGCGACGCCCCAGTGCCGGCGCTGCGGCCGGACTCTTCCGCGCTGCGAACCACCGTTTGAATTCGCCGGGTCGGTGTCCGTAGAGTAGCGTCCTTGGAGGACGAGAATGATGTCGCTCAGACGAAGCTGGTGTTTGGTATGTCTGCTGTGCGGAAGTCCGGTGATTCTTGCCGACGGCACTGACAATCAGATTTTCGAGCTCGGTGACTTCACGTTTGAAAGTGGCGCGACGCTTCCCAACGCGAGACTGTCGTACGTCACGCATGGCACGCTGAACGCATCGAAGTCGAACGCGATTCTCGTGCCGTCCTGGTACTCCGGCGATCACCATGGTTACGAATTTCTCATCGGACCCGGAAAGGCGCTCGACACGTCGAAGTACTTCATCGTCGCGACGGATATGTTTGCGAACGGATTCTCCTCGTCACCAAGCAACACGCCGGCGCCTTTTGCTGGGCCGGACTTTCCCGAGATTGCGATCCGCGACAATGTGAACGCGGCTCATCGACTGCTAACCGAGGAGCTTGGTGTCGATCACTTGAGAGCGGTGATCGGATTTTCGATGGGAGCGCAGCAGGCATTCCAATGGGCCGTCAGCTACCCCGAGATGGTGGAAGTGATCGTTCCGATCTGCGGCAATGCCAAGGAGTATCCGTTTGGATTCGTGCGCCTCGAGGGTGCCAAGAGCGCCATCATGGCGGACTCCGCTTGGAAGGAAGGCCGCTACGATGAGCCACCGGAAGCGGGCCTCAAGGCCATCGCTCGCCACTGGGCGTCGTGGGGCGTCTCGCAAGAATGGTGGCGCCAAGAGGCTTATCGTGAGCTTGGATTCGACTCCATCGAGGAGCGACTTCTCGCCGCAGAGGCGAGCTGGCTCGCGCGCGATGCGAATAACATGCTGTGGCAAGCGAAGATGTGGCAGCGACACAACGTAGGCGATACGCCCGGCTTCGACGGAGATTTCGAAAAAGCCCTTCGCTCCATCCGAGCCCGTGTACTCCTCATGCCGAGCGACACCGACTTGTACTTTCCGCTGGCTGACGCGGAAAGCGAACATCGCGTGATTCCAGATTCGACGCTGATGCCTATCCCGTCCATTTGGGGGCACAGCGCTGGCGCCGGCGCTGGCCCTGGAGACGCAGAGTTCCTAAACCAATCGATCGCCGAGTTCCTCGCGGAGAAATAGCGCCCGCGAAGCGGCTTCCGTCACAAGTCATTCCAGGTCTCGAACGTAAATGTTGGCAAAGTCGATCGGTCCCGCTGCTTCGATCGTCAGCGCGCCGGTCTCGGTAGCGCCCGCGAGCTGGCGGTCCTCGAAGAGTTGTTGACCGTTGAGGGTCAGGCTCAGAAGCTCACCCCGAAGAGTTCCCTCGAAGCGGTTCCATTGGCCCGCCTCAGCGAAGTGCTCAGCCATTTCAGGATCTCGAGCATCGATCTGGATCGCCGTTTGTTCCGCACCGTCTCTCAAGAAGACCCGGGCGACGTTAGATTCCTCGTGTGGAAGCACATCGAAGATGAACGCGATGTTCCTGAAGGACTGCTCGGTCGAGATCCTCGGCTCGTCGGAGGACTCACCTGCGAACGAGAGTCTCCAGTCGTTGGGAGTCCAGCCGGAGTTGTCGGGGGTGACCCAGCCCGACAAGTCCACGCCGTTGTAGAGGCTTCGTAAGCCACGATCCGCGATCGCGATGTCGGATGCGCCGACGGGCGTGTCGGGCAGTTCCTGGATTCGGATATCGCGATAGTGGACGAGCCCGCCCTCTGACTCCAGGCAGATGTAGCCTTTCCGCGGAGAGGCGTCGGTTCCCTGGGTGACGAGCTTGCCGTTGACCTCGAGCGCAATGCTTCCGTCGTTGGCAGTGATGCGATAGTGATTCCACTCAGGACTCGGCTTCGAACGGTTTTCGGTCGGAAAGGCACGCTCCCCCCCGCGTCCGTTGAGCGGCGTCATCGTGGCCCCGTGGATCGGAAAGATGTCGCCGTGAGTGGTATGGCTTTCGGTGTTTCCGTAGGCGTTGTCTAGCACTTGGACTTCGATGCTGCGATGGAAAGGGACTCCGCGCGCGGTGATGTCGTCGGCCCAAACGAAGACGCCAGCGTTGCCTTTGGGGACCATGTGGCGCCACTCCATCTCGAGAATGAAATTCTGGTACATCCGCTCGGTTCGCAGCTCGCCGTACGGTTTCCCCGAACAGATCAGCAGACCGTCTTCGACGGTCCAGGTCGACGCAGCGGTATTGACGTTGACCCAGCCCGTCAGATCCCGGCCGTTGAACAGTGGCCGGAATGAGTCGGTCGGCTCGGAGCAAGCGAGCGTGACCACCGTGATTATTGTGACGAGGGGAAGGAATAAGAGCTCTTTCTTCAGCGCTGTCGTCACGGAATGAATTGTATCGGTTGGGCGGTGCGGGAGGGAAATCCTGCAATCGGTGTGCCGCTTGATCGGCGTAATGACGGCGCTTATCCTTGCGCCCGAGTAGGATTCGGGCGCGCTTGGCGCTTGCGACGAAGGGAGAGCGGAGCATGGCGAACAGGCGTGAGTTTTTGAAGGGTATCGCGACCGTCGGAGCGGCTTCGGGCCTCGGCGTCGCTTCGAACCCGGCGACGAGCGATGCTTCCACGCAGGCCGGCCAAGAGTTGTCGGCAGTGCCGCCCTCGAGTCGCGAGGCCGCGATGGAGGGGGAGCGTCCCGACGACGACTATTCGGAGACAGAAGCGGAGCACTACTTCGTCGATCATCCCGGCTCTGATTTCATGGTCGACGTCGTCAAGAGTCTCGGTATCGACTATCTTGCCTCGAACCCGGGGTCGAGCTTCCGAGGGTTCCACGAGTCGATCGTCAACTACGGCGGCAACGCCAAGCCCGAGTTCTTGACTTGCCTCCACGAAGAATCCTCGGTGGCCATGGGGCACGGTTACGCGAAGATCGCCGGAAAACCTCTCGCTGTCGCCTGCCACGGAACCGTCGGACTGCAGCATGCAGCGATGGCCATCTACAACGCATGGTGTGATCGCGCGCCGGTCGTCGTGCTCGCGGGCAATCACCTGGACGCTACCGAGCGTCGCGCCGGTGTCGAGTGGGCGCACTCCGTGCAAGACGCGGCCAAACTGGTGCGCGACTTCACCAAGTGGGACGACACCCCGATGTCGTTGGCCCATTTCGGTGAATCTCTCGTGCGGGCCTACAAGATCGCCATGACCCCTCCCATGGGGCCCGTTGTCATCGTCATGGACGGCCATCTACAGGAGCAAGAGATCGGAAGCCCGGCGCCCGTCGTTCCCGATTTGTCGCCGACGGTACCTCCCCAGGGAGACTCGGGCGCGCTGCGCGAGGCCGCAGAGCTGTTGGCGAACGCCGAGCGTCCGGTGATTCTGGCCGACCGAACGGTGCGCACCGCGGAAGGGATGGCACGTCTCGTGGCGCTCGCCGAGGCGTTGCAAGCGCCGGTCGTCGATCGGGCAGGACGCCTGAACTTCCCGACGAATCACTATCTGAACCACTCGGGACGCGCGCGAGGGCTCGTGTCCAACGCGGACGTCATCCTTGGCTTGGAGCTGTACGACTTCTGGGGAAACGTCAACCGCATGAGCGATCTCGTCCATCGCGAAGCGACGAGAACCGCACGCGCGGACGCGAAGCTCATCAGTCTCGGCGTGAACGACCTGTTCATCAAATCCAACTACCAGAGCTTCCAACGCTACCAGCCCGTCGACTTGTCGATCGCCGGCGACGCGGAGGCGACGCTGCCGGCTTTGACGGAAGAAGTGAAACGGGCGATGTCGCCCGAGCGAAGGGCCGGCACCGCGGAGCGCGAAGCGACGTTGCGTAGGGCCCACGATGAGATGCGGGAGCGCGCGAAGGTCGAGGCCACCTATGCCTGGAACGCGAGCCCGATCAGCACCGCCCGGATGTGCATGGAGCTGTGGCAACAGATTCGTGTCCGCGACTGGTCGATGGTCTCGAGGACGTCGCAGGTGAGCAGTTGGCCGCAGCGGCTTTGGAACATGGATCGTCACTATCAGTTCATTGGCGGCTCGGGCGGTTACGGTGTGGGCTATGGGGCACCCGGCGCGGTGGGCGCCGCGCTCGCGAATCAGGAGCACGGGCGTCTGTCAGTCGCCATACAAGCGGACGGCGATCTCATGTATGCGCCCGGCGTACTGTGGACCGCGGCACATCACCACATCCCGCTTCTGTCTCTCGTTCACAACAACCGCGCCTACCATCAGGAGTTGATGCATCTCCAGAAGATGGCGTCACGACGGCGGCGCGGCGCCGATGGTCGCGCGAAGATCGGCAACGTCTTCGAGGAGCCCTTCATCGAGTTCACCGAGATGGCCAGGGGGTTGGGAGTTTGGTCGGAAGGGCCGATTCACGATCCGAACGAGCTCGCTCCCGCCATCGCACGGGCCATCGACGTCGTCGAACAGGGTGAGCCGGCTCTGCTCGACGTCGTATCGCAACCTCGTTAGCAGGTCTGGAGGATCGCTTTGATCGATAAAGCTCGCAACGCTCTGGTCTTCCGGGTCGCGCGGAGTACGTCGAGATGGGCTGCTATCAGTGCCACGGCTACGAGGGACAGGGTGCGCGCCCGACCGGTCCCAGGATCGCACCGGAGCCGTTACCGTTCGCGGTGTTCTCAACGTGGGTCCGGCACCCGCCGGAGGTCATGCCCGCCTACTCGCGAGACGTACGCAGTGAAGACAAGCTCGAGCGCATCCACGAGTATCTTATTTCGATACCGCCGCCGCCCGACGTTTCCACGTTGCCGGCGTTGTCCGAAAACTGAGCGGGGCGCGAATCGGCTCGAGCGTTCCTCCAGATTCCGCGGGGTCGCTATAGAGCGCGTCGGAAGACGTCGAGGATTCCGTCGAGCCCTGCGGTGAGGCACGCAGCGCAGCGCCATCGGCGTACCACGCGTTTTGCGGCGCGGGAGAGCTGGCAGAGCGGGCAGTGGTGGAGGTAGAGATAGCGACCTCTCCGGCGGCGGCGCGGTTGAGGCTTGGGCGCGTTCGGCGGCGCGGGCATTCGTGTTCTGGGCTCGTAGCCGGCGGCGCGCATGAGGGTCTTCCATTCGGGACCGTGGGGACGGATGCTCCCTGTTGATGTCCCGTGGAGCTCGTGCGCGGCGAGGTGGGCGAGCTCGTGGCAGAGGACTTCTTCAAGCAGAGCGTTGTCGGCTTCGTCGAGGAACGCCGCGAGGCGGATGAGGCGTCGCTCGGGATAGCACCGGCCGAGGCTTCGGGTCATTCGGGGTGACCACTCGATGGTGGTTTGGGCAGCGAGGTCGGGAGTGTTCCAGAGTTGGAGCCAGCGGTGCGCGGAAGCGATGGATTGGGATGAAAGGGGGGCTTCACGCGACCCGGAAATTGGCGATCCGTTCCCAGTTCCCTGGATTGCTGATGTCACTCTGCCGAGCTCCAAGCTCCGCCTCGAGACCTGGTGTCGTCCTGAAGCTCCTCTCTGATGCTCGGCTCGAAAGGAACCTTCACGATTCGTGGGGGGGCCGCGGACTGGGATAGCCGAGGCGTCTCAGGTCTTGTTGGATCTCATCGAGTATGGAGGGATCGTCGATTGTCGGGGGCGTATCGTACGGGATACCGTCGGCCATCTTGCGTACCGTACCACGGAGTATTTTGCCCGAGCGTGTTTTCGGAAGGCGCTTCACTACGGCGACGCGTTTGAACGCGGCGACGGGGCCGATTTTTGCGCGGACGAGCGCGACGAGCTCGCGGACAACCTCGGGCTCCACTCGCTCGGCGCTGTCTTTCAGCACCACGAGACCCAGTGGGATCTGGCCTTTGAGCGCGTCGGAAACACCGAGGACCGCGCACTCGGCGACATCGGGATGCGACGCGAGGACCTCTTCCATGGCGCCCGTGGACAGCCTATGTCCCGCGACGTTGATCACATCGTCGGTCCGGCTCATAACCCAGAAGTAGCCGTCCTCGTCGCGGTAGCCGGCATCGGAGGTTTGATAGTAGCCGGGAAACGGCTCGAGGTAGCTCGCGCGGTAGCCGTCGTCGTCGTTCCAGAGCGTGGGCAGGCATCCTGGCGGCAAGGGAAGCTTGACGACCAGATTTCCCATCGTGCCATCGGGCACCTCGCGTCCGTCATCGTCGACGACGCGAACGTCGTAGCCGGGAACGGCCTTGGTCGGTGAGCCGGCTTTCACCGGATGCGGGTCGTCTCCGATGCAGTTCGCCACCATGGGCCAGCCGGTCTCCGTTTGCCACCAATGGTCGATGACTGGCACGCCGAGCTTGTCTTCCGCCCAACGAAGCGTGTCAGGATCGCAGCGCTCGCCCGCGAGGAAGAGAGCTTGGAAGCGTGAAAGATCGTACGCCTCCATGAACTTCCCTTCGGGATCCTCCTTCTTGATGGCGCGAAAGGCAGTCGGCGCGGTGAAGAGCACTTTGACATTGTGCTGGTCAACGACTCGCCAGAACGCACCCGGGTCGGGCGTCCCAACGGGCTTGCCTTCGTAGAGCACGCTCGTGCAGCCGTGAAACAGCGGCGCGTAAACGATGTAGGAATGACCGACGACCCACCCGACGTCCGAGGCCGCCCAGAAGACGTCGCCCGGCTCGGCACCATAGACGTGGCGCATGGACCATTTGAGAGCGACGGCGTGGCCGCCGTTGTCCCGGACCACCCCCTTAGGCTTGCCTGTGGTTCCCGAGGTGTAAAGGATGTAGAGAGGATCCGTCGCTTGGAGAGGAACACAGTCGACGGGCGCGGCGTCGGCGAGCGCATCATCCCAGTCAACGTCGCGTTCGGGCACCATCGAAGCGGCACATTGTGGGCGTTGAAGGACGATGGTCTTACTCGGTTTGTACTTTGCGAGCGCGATGGCCTCGTCGACGAGCGGTTTGTAGGCGACGATCCGATCGCCCTCGATGCCGCAGGACGCGCTGACGATGAGCTCGGGTCGCGCATCGTCGATACGGGCTGCGAGCTCACTCGCAGCGAACCCACCGAAGACCACCGAGTGGATGGCTCCGATGCGCGCACACGCGAGCATCGCCTGCACCGTCTCCGGCACCATGGGCATATAAATGACGACGCGGTGTCCACGCGAGACACCTTGGCGCTGAAGCGCTCCGGCAAACAGCGCCACTGCGTCCCGAAGTTCGCTATAGGTGAAGCTTCGCACGGTCCCCGTGACCGGGCTGTCATAGATGAGCGCCGTCCGTTCCCCGTGCCCTCGTTCGATGTGGACATCCAGGGCGTTGTCACAACTATTGAGGCGCCCGCCAGAAAACCACCGATAGAACGGAGCTGTCGAGTCATCGAGAACGCTTTCCCACCTTTCGTACCAGTGGAGCTCTTCGGCCGCGTCCGCCCAGAACTTGGACGGAGCCTCCAGAGAGAGCGCATAAAGGGAATCGTAGTTTTTCGGCATCACGTGGGTCTTTATACACCCGAGCTAATGACGCAGCGATCTAAATTTATCCTCTTCGGATAGCGAGTGATGGTGAGCCGTAGTTCTGGGAAATCCCGGCAAACCAGACCTTGCCGGTGTCGTTTCGGCTGGGCCGTGAGGTCCTGAGCCAGGCGGCAGGGGAAACTCGTGGATCGCGCCCGTCGCGGGATCGACGCGTCCCGACCTGCTGGACCATTGCCCCGTCCACCACCCAGGTCATGAGGCCGTCAGCCAAGCGAGGGAGACCCAGCGGCGACAAGTTTCCTCGGCGCATCTCGTTCTGAGCGGCCGGCGAAACTTTCCATTCCCCGTAGCGTGAGCTAGAATCCTGCCGAACACAGGGAGACCCAATGAAACCACATTACCGAAGATTCACTACTTTGACTGTATTGGCACTTGCTGTCTTCGCGATCACAGCGGTGCCGGAGCGGGCCGAGGCGCAAGAGCAAGAGAAAACGCGAGACGTCTACCGGGCTCGCATCGTCGATATGAGTAACCGGAACAGCGGGCTGGCTGGCATGGCGGATTTCATCGTGACCGGATGGACTGTTGCTGCCGAGCGCAACATGCTCATCACCACGCTGCGGGAAAAAGGGCACGACGATTTCATCAAAGCGTTGCGGATGCGCGAAGAGAAGGGCTTTTTCAGCCCTCAGACGACGCAGACGTCCGGACAGGGAAGCGCACGCTTCCGCTACGTGTACAAGTTCGACAACGACGACGGCAGCAGTCGTGTCGTCATCGTGACCGACCGGAGGCTTCGCACGGTAGCTTCGACCAGCGAGATTAGGGACTACGACATCAGCATGGCCACGATGGACTTTCCTGCCGGCTCCGATACCGGCACCGGCATGCTGTACTTGGCAGTCCGGGTCGGTTGGGACCAGGACAAGGACCGGATCAAGCTGGAGAGCCCTGGCTCCGAAGGCATGCGTCTCACGAACGTGAAGTTAGTGAAATAGAAAAGACGCTCTCCGCTCCTGAGGGGGCGGAGAGCTTGCCGACTCGCGGTCCCGATACCAGTAATCCCGCGCCCACTCGCGCCTCCATCATCTCGGGCATCCGTCTTCAGGCGAGGCGTCGACCATCTCGTTGGCGACACAGGGGTCTTGGCTTCAACGACTCTTCCCTCGCCGACGTGGAAGCCGAGATCGAACATCGGGTTGAGCATCATCCACACTCTAACGGTCTGAAGGTCGGGAAATTCCCCACGCGGGGCACGCCCTGCAGTTGGGTTGCAACTTCCCCCCAGAACGAGCCATCCCTCGCTCGAGCGCGCTGGGGATACCTCTTCAACAGCAACTAACCAAATGGGTTCTCTACAGGCTTGCGCCGAGGTGACGCGGTATGAATTTTGCAGAAAAATCTTTGAAACGTCACGGGACCCCGGATAGGGAGCTGACACGATGAGTTCTCAGGCAGACGGGTCGACGCCTCGCCCCCCGACTCCGGAGGCGCTGACCGAGTTCATCCTTTCCTTGGGGCAGGCTTTCCTCGGCACCGGCAACGACCTTCCCGAACACCCTCAATCGAAGCAAGCGAAGGTCGGGCTCTACAATCAATTCAAGAGCCTTTTCGCCGGACGCCATGAGCTCACCTTCCTGCTCGAGCAGATGGGTGAAACCAGAAACATCCTCGTCGACGGGCCGCTGCCGGAGACCCAATCGCTCGACGTGCTCATGACCCAAGGCATGGCGGAGGTCTACATCCCCCGTCTCGCCAAGTTCTTCGAACGCAAGGACCTAATAAGTCTCACGCTCAAAGAGAGCATTAGTGAGCAAGAGTTCTCTTGTTTCATCGACGTGATGAGCGAGCCTTCGCTCGTCACTCTGGACACCGCCGGCAAGACCCTCTTCGTGGACAAATTGCGCGAGGGCGGGATCACGAATATCTCCTTCGTCTTCAACGAGGATGTCATCACCTCGGCGAGAGATCTCCCTTGGCGCGCCCAACTCTCCATCTCGCGTCTCAAAAAAGATCTCAAAGTTATCCCCGTGTTTCAGGACCTCGACGCGGAAGGGTCTCGCGCTCTGCGCAAACAAGTCATCCAGGACGTGCTGCGGCCCATCAACAGGCCCGACCTGGTGTCCGCGATACTGCTCAACGCCGACTCGGCCGCTACCGCCGAAGTGAGCGAAGAGGAACTGGAGGACGAGGTGGTGGCCTGCATCTCGGAGAAGCGCCTGGTGGAGCTCGGTCAAGAGACTCTGCGCACCCACCTGGCCACCGAGGATCGTCGCGACCTGAACGGAAGACGGGTCCTGGGGAAGCTCTACCGGCGACTTCGTTCCTGCGAGGTGGACGGGAAGGAAGAGCTGATCCGAGACCTTCTTGAAGAACGGGTCATCGACTTCGAATCCTTGCCCGAGGAGCTACAGTGCCAGATTGCTATCGAGCGGGAGACGGCTCTTTTTCTGAAGGAGCGTTCCGCGATACTCGGCCTTCTCGAGGAATCCCCGTCGGCCGAGATTCACCGAGCCCGGGCCCACGCGCTGGTCCTCATGGTACCAGAGCTCGTTCGAAGGGACCTTCTCGAAGAGGTCTTAGTGGTGATAACCACGTTTCGTGGACACGGGGAGCTCGCAGGCTTCAAGGGCACCAACGCTCGCCAATTGCTCCAGGAGATCGGCAACGGACCGATCGCGGCCTTGCTCCAGGAGAAATACCTTCACGGCAGAAAGGAAGACCGCATCGCTTTGGGCCCGATCTTTCAAGCTCTCGGAGTTCATGGAGTCCTCCATTTGGTCGATATTGTCCTCGAGACCGAAGATTCCTGGGTGCGGAAGAACGCTTGTGAGGCTCTGCTGGGGATGGATGAGGAGGCAGAGCGGCTTCTGCTCGCTGCGCTGTGTAGCGGAAAGCTTCCCGCTGGCGCGATGGCGGAGGTGTTGATGGTATTCGGAGAGGCCGAGTGCCAATGTCCCGACGTGCACCAGCTTCTGCACCAGTACGCGAAGCACAACGAGCCCTGCATCCGAGAGGAAGCTGCATGGGCGCTTTGCCGGATCCTGGGAAAGAAAGAAGAAGCCCTCTTTCTTAGTCTCCTCGACGATCCGGATCTGGGTGTCAGAAAGCGGGCGATCCGCTGCCTCCGCCACATCAAGAGCCACAAAACCCTTTCCCGCTTCCTCGAGATGCTGCGACGGGCCGCACAAGAGCCTGAGCTCGAGCCCCTCGAGATTCCGATCTACCAAGCGCTTACCGAATTCCCTGATGCAGAGATCGAGCCCGGTGTAAAGACAGAACAGTTCCTGGTCAATCTGTTGAAACAAAGCTATCCCAAGGGACTGCGCGCCATGCTCCGTCGCGGTAGCCACCATCAGCTCAGCGGTGGAGCTCTCGTCGCTATTTGCGAAACCCTCGACGCGATCGGGACAAAAGCCTCGTTAGAAGTTCTCGAAGATCTCAGCAAGCGAGCCCGTGAGCCGGCCCGACACAAGCTCGAAAAAGCGATCGAGCACATCACGGCAAGATTCGCGCCGGAAGACTCCGGAGACTCGAGCCAGCCCGCGCACACGGCTGCTTGCTGATCGGCCTGCCGCCGCTTCGTGCCCTCGGTTGACACAGCCCCCATCTGTTCGGTACCTTGGATTTCTACCTCATATATTTTGAATACTCGGCTCCGTCGCAATAAATCACAAGAACATCGAAACGGAGGGACGCATCGGCGCGCGTGCCAGTCCCTCCTAACGGTGAAAGGATGGAGCCATGACTCAGCCCAACGAAACCGACCAGTTCAAGCAGACGACTGCCGCAAAGAAGACCTCGAAGCAGGCTACCGGACAGGGTGCCAAGAAAGCGTCGCAATCCGGCAGCCTCTGGCTCGTTGTCGTCATTCTCGTGCTAGTAGGCGTGTTCGTCACTAGCCAGCTCGCTCGGCGCGCCGGCGATGCGCCTCGCCCGGTCGCGAGCGCGGACGAAGAGTCCGCTCCCGGCGCCGATGCAGAGTCGGTCATCGATCCCGACTCCGGCAGCGGCGCTGCCGCGCCCGCGCTGGTGATCACCTCCGACATCCGAGACGCCGACGTGTATTTGAACGGCAAGCGCGTGGGCAAGACACCGCACAAAGCGACGCCTCTCACCGCCGGTCGCTACCAGGTCAAAGTGATGAAGTCGGGTTACGAGACCTTCGAGGAGAGTGTAGAGGTGAGCTCGCCGGGTGATACGTTGCGCGCAGATCTGAAGCCGGCCGCAGTCGCCTTTCGGGTGGAGACCAACGTGTCCGGTGCCTCGGTCGAGATCGACGGAGAGCCTCGGGGCTCCACTCCGGTGACGATTGCAGATCTGGCGCCGGGAACGTACGAGCTCGTCGTGCGCGCGGCGGGCTACAAGTCACACTCGGAAACGGTGGAATACGCGGGCGGCGCTCGAGACATCCGCGTCGATCTGGTGGAATCGTCATCGACGGTCGTTCTCGACGAGGCCGTCGCGGTGAAACACAAGCATCGAATACGTGGTGGCTGTGAGGGCACGCTCCGCGCCACCTCCGAGGGGATCCAGTTTGAGACCGAGCACAAAGATGCGTTCACCGTCTCTTTCTCGAAGCTCGAGCGGATCCGTTTTGAGAAGGACGAGCTCAATCTGAAGGTTCAGGGCGGAAAGAGCTACAACTTCGTCGAGCGCAACGACGACGAAGACGCGCTCGCGCTTTTCCACGAGCGCGTCGACGAGGCGCGCGTGCAGCTCGCCGATTCGAACTAAAGAGATCCTTCGCGGTATCGCATACGAGCGAAAAGAAGTTCGGAAAAACAATTCCCCGTCGTTCGTTTGCCCCGTTTGCTGTCGAGCTCGATGTGCCCACCGTGTTCGGTGACAATGCTCCTGGCCATGCGGAGTCCCTAATTGGCCGCTGCATTTCTCCCCTCGCCGACGGGCACGCGGAGCTCGTCATCAAAGACGAGGGGCGAGGAATCCCGCCCGATGAGCTCGACGGCATCACCGATTTTGGGTTCTCGACAAAGAGCGGCCAAACTCGCACCGGTCAGAATGGGGCTTCCCTACGCCAGACGGGTAACCGACGAAGTCGGTGGACATCTATCCATCGACAGCGAGGTCGGTGTCGGAACGACGGTCAAACTGTCACTTCGCAGCGCCTCGGTTTCTTGACGATCCCGCGCCGGGCGTGCCATACTCCGCGGCCCGCGGATATCTCTAACTCGTTTATTGTCAGGGGCATTATGGCGACCAATCGAGGCGTAGCGTATCTGGGTCCGGGTGAAGTCGACGTTCAAAGTATTGACTTCCCCAAGCTCGAGCTGGCGGAACAGAAGCGCAAGTGCGAGCACGGCGTAATCCTGAAGGTCGTTTGCACCAACATCTGCGGTTCGGATCAGCACATGGTCCGCGGCCGCACCACGGCGCAGCCCGGACTGATCCTGGGCCACGAGATCACCGGTGAAGTGATCGAGGTGGGCCGCGACGTGGAGTTTATCAAGAAGGGCGACCTGGTCAGCGTCCCCTTCAACATTGCGTGCGTGCGCTGCCGCAACTGTAAGGAGCGCAAGACCGGGATCTGTCTTAGCGCAACCCGGCCCGGCCGGGCGCGGCGTACGGCTATGTCGACATGGGCGGGTGGGTCGGCGGGCAGGCCGAGTACGTGATGGTCCCGTACGCCGACTTCAACTTGCTGAAGTTTCGTGACAAGGACCGAGTCTTCGCCAAAATCAAGGACCTGGCGCTGCTCTCGGACAGTCGGTGCACTAACATTTCTTGGAAGCCAGTTGGTGCTGAATCCGTTCGCCTTCCGGGATGACAGGTGGCCAGCAGAGCTCATGGGAGAGAAATGATGATTCGAAGCGGTGTCGCGAACAGCATTGCTATCGTGGGGGGACTGCTGCTGCTCGCTCCAACGGCCAGCGGCTACCAGGGTCCCGAGCCAAAGATGAGGTCGACGATGAAGATCCAACTCGCTAGTGTGTTCGTCGAGGACCAGGGCAAAGCACTGGAGTTCTACACGAACGTCTTGGGGTTCGTGAAGAAACAAGACATACCGATCGGCGCATTCCGGTGGTTGACGGTGGTCTCGCCACAAGACCCGGAAGGTGCAGAGCTGTTGCTCGAGCCCAACGACAATGCTGCCGCCAAGACGTTCCAAGAAGCGATATTCGAGCAAGGGATACCGGCCACGTCGTTCGCGGTCGACGATGTCGAGCTCGAGTACGAAAGACTCAGCGCGTTGGGAGCGAAGTTCAACACCAAGCCGACCGCGATGGGAACCACGAAGATTGCGGTGCTCGATGACACATCGGGGAATCTCATCCAGCTCCACGAGAATGTCACGCGACCCGATCTCTCCTCGCGGTCGTTCGAGGCGAAAGTGGAACGTCTGATGGCGGCGTCACCAGACGTCCTATTCGACGCCTGGACCAGCCCGCGGTTCGACCAGTGGTTCGCGGCTCCAGGGACGGTGTTGATGAAACCCGAAGTCAACGCGCCGTATTTCTTCGAGGCGCGTTTCGAGGGACAGCGTCACCCGCACTACGGGCGGTTTCTCAGACTCGTGCCGAATCGGCTCGTCGAGATGACGTGGATCACCGCGGAGGGAACTCACGGTATCGAGACGGTGGTGAAGGTTGAGCTGACGCCGAGTGGAACCGGAACCCTCCTGCGTCTATCGCACACCGGCTTTGCGGACGAAGAGTCCCGCAAAGGACACGAAGAGGCATGGCCCGCGGGGCTCGAGCAGCTCGACAACGCTTTCCGTCCCACTCCGTGAGCTGCACGCCGCCGCCTCGTATTAAGATTGGGACTTCGTCTTCCAACCGGTCGCCAGGGACTCAATTCTGGAACAGCTCGACGATTTCTGCCGTAGGGAATTCGGGCCCGTCCGAGAGGTTGGTCACCATCGCGATGACGAGGCCATGGTCGGGGTAGAGCGCGAGCGTGGTCGTCCCACCGACGGAGCCTCCCCCGTGTCCGACGACGCGTCGGCCCTGCTCGTCCACTCCGACACGCCAGCCGACGCCGTATCCGGTCTCATTGCGGTCTCGAGTCATCTGTGAGGTTTGGAGCATGGCGAGTGTGGAAGCCTCGACGAAGCCCGGCTCCATGTGCGCGAATCCGAATCGTACGAGATCCTCCGGAGTGGAAACGAAACCGCCGCCGGCCCATTTATAGCTGTTGTCGACGTAGGGAGCATTGGCGAAGCGGCCTTGTTCGTCGACGACGTAAGGCCGTACTCGATCGATAACGACGAAACGATTCTGGTCGGCGGAGGTGTTGCGCATCCCCAACGGTTCGAATACTCGCTCTTCCATTTGCGTGAGGTAATCCTTGCCGGTCGCGCCTTCGATGATCGTGCTGATGAGGTTGAAACCGTAGCTCGAGTAGGAGTACTGGGTTCCCGGCTCGGACAAAAGAGGATCGTCTTGGAAGATCGCGAGCCCCTCGACGACGGTCTCGTAGTAGCGCGAGCTGAGGAACTCGTCGCCTTGGTAGTGTCGTATGCCGCCGATGTGGCCCGCTAGTTGTCGGGTGGTGATTGGGTACTGCTTCTCGGGGAAGCTGGGGACGTAGCGGCGCACCGGCGCGTCGAGATCGATGTCGCCGTCTTCGTAGATCAGGGCGAGTAGCGCGGTCGTCATTGGTTTCGCGACGCTTCCCACTCGGAACTTCGACGAGGGTCGAACGGGAACCCTTTGCTCGATATCCGCCCAACCGAAGCCCTCTGCCCAAACGATCCGACCGTTCACACCGACCGCGACTGAAAGGCCGGGGAAATCGTCCATGCGAGCGTGGAGGATGGCGCGAGCCTTCTCGATCGCGTGACCGTAGGTGAGATCGGCGGACTCGACATAGCGTGGTCCGTCGTAAACGGCACTGTGTTGGGCCGATAGAGCACTCGTCGAAAGGGCGACTATCCAGATATTGAGAACGGCTAGCTTAGTGGCTCTCATGACTTCTCCCCGAGGACGCGCGTTGTGGGTCGGGATCGGTCGCGCGAGCTCGCTGCACCGCCGGAGCCTAACACGACGCGAGAATCGTCGCGATATGAGGGAGGTTGGGTCGATTATGAGCTCGTGGTCTTCACGGCGCCTCCGGACGGGAGCTACCAGCAGCGCAAGACTCTGGATCCAGGCGCCCGGGTGACGCCGACGTCGTGGCCGGATTTGAGCTTCGAGGTAGCGTCTCTTTCCGAGCTCGGTCCGCAAGTGTTGGTACATAGAGAGATACATTGCGGGTAACGGTAACGTATCGGCAATTTGCTCCCGTCGGGAGGGTTCGTTTGCGAAGATGCCTATGGGTCGGGCGGTTGCTGTCAACTCCGACAATCCCCCGCAGGAAATGCGGCCGTCCGGTCCCGTTCCTTCACGAAACATCCCTGAGACGGCCCTCATTCCGTGACGAGCTCGCCGGTCTGAACGAAAGCCAGTATCGAGCGTGCGGAGTCGAAGCGCTCGGACGGCTCCTTCTCCAAGCATCGCATCACCAGCGCTTCGAGCGCGGGCGGGACGCCGCTGCGCTCCGGGCCGATCGGTGGGACGGGAGAGTGAAGGTGGTGCTCGACGAGATTGCCGGAGGTGAACGGCGTGTGTCCGGTGAGAAGCTCATAGAGAGTTGCGCCGAGCGAATAGAGGTCGGTGCGCGCGTCGGTCGGCTCGCCGCGCGCTTGCTCGGGGGCGATGTATTTCAAAGTTCCGCCGATGCGGCCACCATCAGCGTCGATGCTCCGAGCGAGACCGAAGTCGACGATCTTCACGCGGTCTTCGGCCGTGAGAAGGATGTTCGAAGGTTTGATGTCGCGGTGGATGACACCGCGGCGATGAGCGTGGTCGAGTCCCTGACACACGGAGACGAGAAAGTGTAGGACGTCGGGAATGTCGAGACGCAGCTCGCGTCTGAGAATCGTCGCGTAGCTTTTCCCGTCGACGAGCTCCATGGAAATATAGGCGTCGCCGTCCGTGCGCCCGATATCGTGGATGGTCACGATATTCGGGTGGTTCAACGCCGCGGCTGAGCGTGCCTCCTGAAGCAGCTGGTCGAGCGCTTTCGGGTCGTTCGCCATGTTCTCGGGGAGTACCTTGTAGGCGACGTCGCGCTCGAGCAGGCAATCTTTGGCCCGGTACACGGCGCCCATCCCACCTTTGCCGACGAGCTCCCCTATAAGGTAGCGCTCTCCATCGAAGCTGGCGTCGGGCTCCGTGCGTTGTTCGATTTGGTGGGCGAGGCGTTTTTGCCACGAGTCCGCCTCCCGATAGTCGAACCGAAACGCCAGGATCCGTTCGAGGATGTCGGACGCCGCCGTGAGCTCACCTTGTTCGTCGTGTGCGCGCGCGAGCGCGTACCAAAGCTCGAGGTTGTCGTCGTCGACGGATGCGTTGCCGAGCGCAGTCTCGATTGCATCGATGGCGAGTGCGCTCCACCCCCTGCGAATGAGCGCTCGCGCCAGCGCGGTCACCGCTTCACGGTAGTCGGCGTGGTCGGCCGGAACTTTTTGTAGATAGCCGATCATGGCCTTTTCTTCGTTGGCTTCAGAGGCCATCTTGGCGGCGTCGACGAATCGTTCGGCGTCCGCGTAGAGCTTCGCGGCGCGCGAGAACTCTCCAGCTTGCGCGAACTCCTTGGCGGCCGCGCCGCTGCGGCCTTGTTTCTCGTAGATCTCGGCGGCCTTGGTGAATTCTCCCGCTTGGGACCACGCTTCCGCGGCGTCGTCGAGACTCTCGCCCTTTTCGTAGGCCTGCGCCGCTTGTTCGTATCGACCCAGTTGTTCGAATAGCAAAGCCGCGGTCTCGAACTCCCCGCCTTTGAGAAAGAATCCGGCCGCTTCGTCTTTTTGACCGGCTTTCAAAGCCAGACGGGCGCCGCGCAGGTACGTTGCTGTGCGGTCTGGACGCACGGGTTTGCTGGCCATCGAAGAGTCAAGA
>CAMYKY010000087.1 GCA_947259165.1 uncultured Acidobacteriota bacterium
GGGATAGGCCGTAGGCCGAACTGCAACGATGCTCGCAACGCTGTCAGCGCCGAAAAGGGCCAGGAATTTACGGCAGGATCAGCGGGTTCGTGCACTAGTTTGCTACAGCCTCTTCTTGGTTATCGGCCTCGAGCTCGACGACGGGCTCGGCCGGCACGCCAGCCGTTCGTGGACCCTCGATTCGCTCCATGATCGCCTCGACGGGTACGCGCAGCGGCTCGAGAAACGGTCTCGGGTACACGCCGATGAAGATGCAAAGTGCCACGATGGGCCACATAGTCGCTTGTTCGCGCAAGCTCACATCTTTCAGCTTCTCGTTCTCGGGATTGTCGATCTTGCCGAACATGAGACGCTGATAGAGCCAAAGCAGATAGGCCGCTCCGAGAACGATACCGGAGACGGCGAACGCCGCGTAGACCCAGCCTGCGTAGTCGCTCGCGAAGGTGCCCTGCAAGATCATGAACTCACCGATGAACCCGTTCAGAAGCGGGAGCCCCATCGATGCCAGCGCTACGAGAAGAAACAGCACCCCGAATTTGGGGACGACTTTCGCGATCCCGCCGTAGTCAGCAATCTTCCGAGTATGGGTCTGCTCGTACATGATGCCGACGACCAAGAAGAGCCCGCCTGTCGATAGCCCGTGGTTGATCATCTGGAGGATACCGCCCTGAAGTCCGAGCTCCGTGAGAGCGAAGACCCCGAGCATGACGAAACCCAAGTGGCTAACCGAGCTGTAGGCGACGAGTTTCTTCCAATCCGACTGCACCAATGCGACGAGGGCGCCGTAAATGATGCCGATGACCGCCAGCGTGAGCACCCACCACACGGCGTCTTTTGTGGCATCAGGTAGCAGCGGAAGTGAGAACCGGACGAAACCATAGGTCCCCATCTTCAGAAGCACGCCCGCCAGAATAACCGAGCCCGCAGTGGGAGCTTCGACGTGGGCATCCGGAAGCCAAGTGTGAAAGGGGAACATCGGGACTTTGATGGCGAAGCCGACGAAGAACCCGAGAAAGACCCAAAACTGCAGTCCCGCGGGGTAGTCGATGCTCCACAGCTGAAGGAGGTCGAAGGTGTAAACGCCCGTCTGATTGAAGTGCTCGAAGTAGAGCGCGATGATACCCAGCAGCATCAACACGCTTCCCACGAGTGTGTACAAGAAAAACTTGATCGCGGCGTAGAGCTTTCGCGGACCGCCCCAAATACCGATAAGGAAGTACATCGGGACGAGCATGACTTCCCAGAAGACGTAAAACAGAAAGAAATCGAGCGCCACGAATACGCCCAACATGCCGGTCTGGAGGAACAACAAGAACGCGTAGTATTGCTTCACGCGGTCGGTGATCGCGTTCCACGACGACAACACCGCGATGAAGCCGAGAAGCGTCGTCATCATCACGAGCAGAAGGCTGATGCCGTCCATCCCAAAGTGGTAGCTGACGCCGATACTCGGGATCCAGTCGTATCGCTCCTGAAATTGGAACTGCGGCCCGTTGTTGTCGAAGGCGAACCACAGAGGTAGCGAGAGCAAAAACCCGACGAAGGTGATGATGTTCGCCGCCCACTTGATTTGGGCATCCTTCGTCTTGTTCATGAACAGGATGGCGAACGCACCCACGGCGGGCCACCAGACGACCAGTGACAAGATATTGAAGTTGAATGGATTATTCTCGAGCATGAAACGGTCCCTGCCTACTTACGTCCAGAGGTAATAGTAAAAAAATCCAATCAAGGCTCCAATGCCTACCATCATCATCAGAGCGTAGTTTTGCAAGACGCCGGTCTGAAGATGACGAAGGCCGTTGGAGACACCAGCGAGAACCTTCCAAACGGCGTTGACCAAGCCGTCGACGAGGCTCGCATCCGCCAGATTCGACAGATCCGACACGCCGAGCGTGAGCTTCGCAGCGCCGTTGACGGCGCCGTCTACCACTTCCGCATCAAAGGCGTTGAGCGCGCTCGCGCCGCCGAGGGTACCGTCCACGACGGTCGCCCCGTAGATCTCGTCCACGAAGTACTTGTTGTAGAGCGTTCGATAAACACCGGGCCATCCCTCGCTGACGGCCTTGTCACCCTCGGGCTTGCCCCAGTACATTCGATACGCGAGGAAAATCGCGCAGAGTCCGACGAGTACCGACGCGCCCATGAACATGAGCTCGACCGCCACCGACGCGTGGTGGGCCTCGGCTTCGATCGGCATGCCCGCGTTTAGAGCTGGCGCCAGAAACGGTCCAATGAGCGACGCGCCGAAAGGCAAGCCAACGTAGCCCGCGACGATCGATCCAACCGCAAGAACCATGAGCGGGATTGTCATCGACGACGGCGACTCGTGTAGGTGCGATGCCATCTTCTCGCCACCGCGGAACTCGCCAAAAAACGTCAGGATGACCTGTCGAGTCATGTAAAAAGCGGTCATGCCTGCGGCGATCACACCGACGATCCAAAACAAGGTGACGTGCCCACCGTGGGTCGCCGACCACAGGATCTCGTCCTTACTGAAGAATCCTGCCGTGAGCGGGATTCCAGCGAGGGCGGTCGTAGCAATAATGAACGTCCACCCCGTCTTGGGCATGTGCTTCAGGAGCCCGCCCATGTTCCGCATGTCCTGCATCTCGGTGTAGTCGCGATGGCCACCCGATGCGTGCTCGGCATGCTCCATGGTGTGAATGACGCTACCCGAACCGAGGAATAGGCACGCTTTGAAAAACGCATGCGTCATCAGGTGGAAGATCGCGGCGGCATATGCGCCCATGCCCAAACCCAAGAACATGTAGCCGAGCTGGGACACCGTCGAGTAGGCGAGAACTTTCTTGATGTCGTTTTGGAAAAGACCTATGGAGGCCGCGAAGACCGCCGTCGAGACCCCGACAATCGCAACGACGAGCATCGCGTTCGGCGCGTGCTCGAACAGAACGGCCGAGCGAGCCACCATGTAAACACCGGCGGTCACCATCGTCGCAGCGTGGATGAGAGCCGAGACCGGGGTCGGACCCTCCATCGCGTCGGGGAGCCAGACGTAGAGCGGGATCTGAGCGGATTTGCCCGTCGCACCAACGAACAAGAGCAGGCCGATCGCGGTGAGCACACCCCAACCGGCTTCCGGCGAGTCGAACTGCGCGGACACGCCCGCCATGACTTCGTAGAAGTCCACCGTGCCGAAGGTGTAGAAAATCAAGAAGATCGCGAGGATGAAGCCCGCGTCACCGATTCGATTGACGATGAAAGCCTTCTTGCCGGCGTTCGCGGCCGAGTCGCGCTCGAACCAAAACCCGATCAAAAGATACGAGCACAGCCCGACGCCCTCCCACCCGATAAACATCATCAAGAAGTTGGCGCCCAACACCAGGTTCAACATGAAGAAGGTGAACAAGTTGAGGTAGGTGAAAAAGCGCCAGTAGCCGGGGTCGTGGCTCATGTACCCCATCGAGTAGATGTGGATGAGGAGCCCGATACCGGTAACGACGAGCACCATCACCATCGACAGCGCGTCGAGACGATACTGCCATAGCGCGGTGAAGTCAGCCATCGTGCCATCGGCTTGCGCCGCGCTCATCCCGGGAATCCAGGTGAACAGCGTTTTCTCGAGCACCGTCTCGCCGCCTCCCGACAAGAACGGACCGAAGAAACACCCGAGGGCGATGAGAAACGAAAGCGCCACCGCGCCGATGGCGACGCCGTGGATGACGGGCTTCGGTAAACGCTTCCCGAAAAGGCCGTTAATGAGGGCCCCTACTCCGGGGATAAGCGGAATAAGCCAGAAAAAATCACTCACAATCGATGCTCGCTAATGGCGAATAAAAGAGATGAGACGAACAGGAAGGTCTAACGAAGTCCTCCCTGCGCTTCAAAACGAGTCGCATCTTATAGCACCGGCGCCTATTGTTGTCAACAACAGTGGCTTCGGCAAGGACGGCTTATTATCTGAGGGGCAAGCAGTTAAGCGGGGACGGAGTGCTCGGCGGTATACGGTTCACGGTATACGGTTCACGGCATACGGTTGCCGTGCTCGTCGGGAGCGCCCGCTAATCCCAAAGGCTCCGCCTCGAATCGGTCCCGGCCTTCGGCAACGCAAGATCTTTCACCGAGGCTCAGTCGCGCAGAACAACGACGGTCTTCAAACGAGCATCAACCGTATGCCGTATGCCGTGAACCGCTTCTACACGCCCTTCACCGCGCCGCCATCCACTTGAAGGCACGTGCCCGTCACATAGCTCGCACGTTGCGAACAAAGGAACGTAACCACGGAGGCGAACTCTTCCGGTTCACCCAGGCGTGCCATCGGTATCTGATCCGTCCAGCGTTGTTCGATCGCTTCGGGCGGTAGGCTTTCTTGCTTGGCCAATCGCGAGGCAAGATCGACGAGGCGATCGGTCTTGGTGTAGCCCGGGCAGACGACGTTCACGCCGATGCCGTTCGGAGCGAGCTCGTTCGAAAGCGTTTTCATCATCCCCACGACGCCAGAGCGAGCGGTGTTCGAGAGAATGAGGCCATCAACGGGTTGCTTCACCGAAATCGACGTGATCGCGACGATCCGGCCGCTTCCCTGTCGTTTCATCACCGGAACTACGGCGCGACAAAGATAAATGGTCGAGAGGAGATTGAGCTCGATCGCGCTCTTCCACGCTGAGACATCTGTTGTCTCGAAGTGGGTTGCCGGCGGACCTCCGGCGTTCGTGACGAGTACGTCAACGCGCTCAAATTCTTGCAGCGTCGCGTCAACGAGCCGGATGACGTCGCTCTCCCGAGTCACATCCGCGGGGATCGCGAGCACGTCGCCACCGTGAGCTGTCTCGATCGCGGCGGCAGTCTTCCGAAGCGTGGGTTCGTCGCGAGCAGCGATAGCAATATGCGCGCCTTCGGCGGCCAGCGCCATGGCCGTAGCTCTACCGAGACCGCGGCTGCCGCCCGCGACAATGGCAACCTTGCCGGCTAGTCCGAGATCCACGAGCGTTGCGTGGCGAGTTTTGACGAGGCGACCGGCCTAGCAGGTTGAAAGATGCGGTGCACGCTGCGCGAGCCCGGCCCAGGTGGGTCGACGACGGGAAGGCGCGCGGAGAGCACGCGCACTAGTGGACTGTAACAGTTATTCGCTGCCAAAATCGCGGGTCCTTTTGCGCGCTGGCTGCGTTGCGATTCCTCGAAATATCCAGATATTTGGTCGTCATCACGCCTTGCCAGCACACAAAATGACCTCGCGATTTGCGCAACGCCTAGCTGTTACAGCCCACTAGATCACGAACCCGCTAGTCACTACGCTGACGGTAGCGTACTTCGCCCGCGACGATCGTGTAGAGGACATCGGCACCGAAGATCTCTTCCGCGGGGACGCTCATAATGTCTTTCGAAAGGACGGTGAAGTCGGCGTATTTGTCTGTTGTGATCGACCCTTCAAATTTTCTTCGAACGCGGCGCAGGCGTTGCTCAACGTGCAAGACTCGAGCGCTTCCTCGCGCGTCATCGTACGGTTCTAGAAGCCACGCGCCACGAGAACCGAGAGCGCCATCGATCTGGTGTTTGACCGACCTCACCGTGAGGTGCTCGTCGTAGGCGTTCGTCATCCAGTACTGGGGGTAGTTTTTCGTCCATCGCTTCATGCGCGTCGTCATTGAGCATGACGTAGAGGCGCACCAGGAGCTGTCGGGCTTCGGCCAATTCCCGCTACAAATCAATCGACTCGAACGTGGTCCCCGCGTCGTGGAAGCTCGCAATACATTTGCTGAGAAGCTCGGCACTCGCGATCTCAACGCGTCTCTCGTCATCGGCGGCGTGCCTCAGCGCTCCGGTTGGCGAGGTATTCGTCGAGGATGTCTTCGTTGAAGGCAACAAAGGTGTCGAACCCTGTAAGATTCCCAGCGGAGGATTCTATGAGCCTGATTTTGGATGGTCGAAGCTTGTCTATCGATGATGTGTCACGCGCTAGCCGGCCGCATGGTGGCTCGTACGAGGAAGTGTCCCTCGCTCCAACGACACGGGAGAAACTCTCGGAGACGAGAGCCTTCATCGAACGAGAGTGGATGGGGGATGACGCGCCGCGGATGTACGCTTTCAACACCGGTGTGGGCGCGCTCAAGGACGTTCGCATCCCTGCCGCCGATTTCGACCTCTTTCAGGAGAAGATGATCCTGGCGCACGCCACCGGGATCGGATCTTCGTTTCCCGAGGACATAGCACGCGCCACGCTCCTGTTGCGTGCAAATGCGCTTGCCTCCAACTTCTCCGGAGTCAGCGTGCATGTTCTCGACCGGCTTGTCGAGTTTCTCAACCGTGGGCTTCACCCGGTGATGCCGGAAAAAGGATCGGTCGGCGCCTCTGGGGACCTCGCGCCACTGGCGCACCTCGCCGGGGCCCTTTGTGGCTATCGCGAGGCCGCTATCATCTATAACGGGGAACACCTCGCCGCACCGGAAGCGTTGAGGCGAGCCGGCCTCCCGCAAGAGCTCGAATTGGGAGCCAAAGACGCGTCCGCACTTCTCAACGGTTCGACCGTATCGCTGGCGGTGGGTACACTTTCGACCGACCGGGCCCGACGTCTGCTCAAACACGCGGACGTCGCTCTGGCGTTGTCGCTCGAAGCGATGAGAGGCGAACAGGCAGCGTTTGATCCACGACTTTCGGGTGCCCGGCCGCATCGAGGTCAGATTCGCACGGCCGACAACCTGCGCAAGATTCTTGCTGGTAGCGAACGGATGACCGACGCGTCGCGCGCGCTGCGCTTCCCCGAGGAGCGACGCGCCCCCGATGCCGCGGCGACGCCACGTGTGCAAGACGTCTATTCCATGCGGTGCGCGCCTCAGGTGCACGGGCCGGTAGCCGATGCTCTCGACTATATCGAAGGCATCGTCGCCATCGAGCTCAACTCGGCCACCGATAACCCGCTCATGTTCGAGACCGTGCAACGTGGCTATGAAGTGCTTTCCGGCGGCCACTTCCATGGGCAATACATCGCGCAGGCCATGGATCTTCTGGCGATGGTGGTCACCGATCTCGGGTCGATCTCGGAGCGGCGCGTGGCCCGTCTGATCGACCCGTCGATGAGCTACGGTCTGCCGCGCAACTTGAGCAGCGGTCGACTGGGCGTGAATACCGGATTCGCCACGGTTCAGTGCTCGCTTTCGGCGCTGGTCATGGAGAACAGGACGCTGTCGATGCCGGGCTCGGTCGATTCCATCCCCGGAAAAGGCAACGCCGAGGATCACGTGTCCAACTCTACCTGGTGCGCCCGCAAAGCCCACACCGTCGTCGACAACGCCGAGTACATCATTGCTGGAGAGATCCTCGCCGCCGCTCAGGCCCTCGACATGGTGCCGGAGGAGGCGTCCGCGTTTCCGATCGGAAAAGGCTCCGCCGCAGCATTGCGGGCCTTGCGAGAAACCATTGCTCCGGTTCTCGATGGCGACATCTGGTACGCGGCGCCGATGGCCACAGCGCGGAAACTAGTTCGCGACGGGGCTATCCTGAACGCCGTCGAGCTCGAGGTGGGCGCCCGGGATTAACGCAACGTGGAGCGAACCCGGAGACGTTGCTTGCGCTCCGGCGGTGCCCCCTCACCCGATGAGCTTCGCTCATCGACCTCTCCCCTCTCGGGGGAGAGGTTAGACAAAATCGATAACCCCTCCCCCAGAGGGGGAGAGGGATTTGTAATCTGTTTCATCTCTAGCGATCGGGTTGGCCTTTCGCGGCGCGGGCCTCGAGGGCTCGTATCACCGCGACCATGTCGAGGTCGCCGTGACCGAGCTCGCACGCTTCGCGGTAGAGCGAGACGCACTCGCTCAACAAAGGTGCGCTCGCTCCTGCCGTGGTCGCGGCGTCGTGCACGAGGTTCGCGTTTTGCAGCACGTTGGTGATCGAGGCTTGTGTGTCGAAATCACGTGCGGCGAGCTTGGGTGCTTTGACCCGGGTCACATCTGAAGCCAAGGGCCCGCCAAGGATCGCGTCGACGAGACTCTCGACAGGGAGTTGGTTTCGGTTTGCGAAGTGCATTGCTTCGGCAAGACCGGTCACCATCGTAATGAGTAGCAAATTGGAGCCGAGCTTGGTCAGCGTCGCGTTTGGAACCGCGCCGCACTCCATGACGTCGCGACACATCGGCGAGAGCAAGCCGCGTACGTGCGCGAGGGCGTCGTCGTCACCTGCGATCATGGCGAGGAGCTCACCGTCTTGTGCGGGTGTTTTGGAGCCGGACACTGGCGCTTCGACGTAGGCGCCGCCGGCGGCTCGTATGTCGGCCTCCAAAGCTCGCGAGTAGTCGGGCGCGGTCGTCCCCATGTGGACGATCACTCGGGTGTTTACGTTCTGGACGAATTCCGCCGTGTTACGACCGAGCACGGCGTCTATCGCCCCTCCGTCGACCAACATCATAATGACAACCTTCGCATCGCGGAACACCATGGCCGGGCTACTGGCGAGCCGTGCCCCGGCGGTGCGCAGTGGCTCCATCCGCGCCGCGGTTCGATTCCACACGACCAGCCGCGTACCCGCACGTGCGAGGTTGAGGGCCATGGGCTGACCCATGATGCCTAGTCCGATGAATCCAACCTGCATTCGTAATCTCCTCGACTCGGGGTTGCAGATCACTGCGAGAGCCGCCATCGTATTGGCCTGCCGAGCGGAAACTTGCAGATTCTACCTTGACGCGTTGGCACTACGAATGCGTCTGGGAGGCGACTGTCTACGACGCCGGGAGGTTGTGGTAATCTCACAAGGCCAAGTAGACCGTCCAGGAATGCACCACGCCATGGGTAGTGGCCGCATCACCTCGAGAGTCAGGACCATGATAGATCAAAACAAACCTTGCCCGCTTGCGGGCGCCACGACCACCACCGCCGTCTCGCGCCGTGAGTTCATCAAGAGCGTCATCGCGTCCGGAGTCGTCGTCTCGAGCGTCGCCTACCGGCCCGCCACTTCCTCGGCGCAGACATCAGCCAGGGCGGGCGGCGTGGAGCGCCTCATTTCGCTGAACGTGAATGGACAGATCCGGCGCGTGGACGCGCTCCCGCAAGAAACCCTTGCGATGACGCTGCGTTACAAGCTCGGGCTGACGGGTACGAAGCTCGGGTGCGACCGGTCGGAGTGCGGCGCGTGCACGGTTTTAGTCGACGACATCGCGTACTACTCATGCTCCACGTTGACGCACCGCGTGCGGGATCGGGTGATTACGACGGTCGAAGGCTTAGCTAGCGAGTCCGGCGAGCTACATCCCGTGCAACAGGCGTTCGTGGACGAGCTGGGCCCGCAGTGCGGATTTTGCACCCCGGGCCAGGTCATGGCCGCGGTGGCGTTGCTCAAGGACAACCCGAATCCCACGCGCGACGAAGCCCGCGCTGGGATGGCAGGCAATCTCTGCCGGTGCGGCGCGTATGATCACTACTTGAACGGCGTCATGCGCGCGGCGATGGAGGTCTGAGATGGCGAATCGACTGATCGGCCACAACTTCACCCCTCCGGATATCCGCGGCAAGGTTACCGGGCAAGCAAAGTACGCGGAGGACTTCCGCGCCGAAGGGATGCTCTTTTGCCGTTTGCTCACGAGCCCCATGCCGCACGCGCGCGTCAAGAGTATCGACGATTCTGAGGCACTCGCAATGGACGGGGTGGTTGCGGTGCTAACCGCGGACGAGGTGCCGGAGGTCGAGGCGCCGGGCGATCCGATCCTGACCAACACCCCTCACTTCATCGGTGAGCCCATCCTGGCAGTCGCGGCGGTTAGCGAGACCATTGCGCACGATGCGATCAGTAAGATCAAGGTCGAGTACCAGCGACTGCCGTTCACCGTGGACCCACTGCAAAGCCTGCGCCCCAAGGGCCCTGACGCTCGCGTGGAAGGCAATGTGGCGATTCGTGGAGAGGGCGTCAAGCGCATCAAGTGGACGGACACCGACTTCAAGGCCAGCGTGGACGGCGAGTTGCCGATGGGCGAGCCCGCTCTCGAGTGGTCGTTCGGGGACATCGAGGAAGGTTTTGCGAATGCGAAGGTCGTGCTCGACGAGACGTTCGTGACCGCGTCCAACTCGCATCACTCCATGGAGCCGAGAAGCGCCATGGCGTATTGGGACAACGGCAAGTGCTACTTGTATGGGTCTTGCCAGAGCCAGAGTTTCGTTCACCCGGGTCTGTCGCGCCTCATCGGCATCGAGCCTAGCGAGCTGGTGTACGTTGCCGAGAACTGCGGGGGTGGCTTCGGGTCGAAAGGTAGCGGCTACCCGCTCCAAGTGATCCCGGTTTTCATGGCAAAGAAGACCGGTCGCCCGGTCATGATGCGCATCAGCCGCGCGGAAGAATATTTCATCGGACAGGCACGCGCCGGATTCCAGGGCCGGATCAAGATGGGTTTTCGCGACGACGGTCGGGTGCTCGCGGTCGATCTCTACATTGTCCAAGAGAATGGTCCGAACTCCGGCTTCGGGGACTGGACATCCGCAGCGAGCGCGGTATCGCTCGTCTATACGCCCGAGGCAATGCGGTTTCGTGGGGTGCCGGTGTTGACGAACACGCCGCCTCGTACCGCGCAGCGCGGGCCCGGACAAAATCAGATCGCGATCGCAGTGGAGCCGCTGTTGGACAAAGCGGCCCGCGAGCTCGGCATCGATCAGTTTGCCGTTCGGCGAATTAACTCCCCGGGTCATGACGCCCCGTACGGCGGCAAACAAGGCCCCATCACCAGCTCGTACCTTGGAGAGGCGCTCGACAAGGGATCCGAGCGGTTCAATTGGAGCGAGCGGCTCGCGCGCAGCGGTGAGCGTCGTGGGTCCAAAGTGATCGGAGTCGGTATCGGTCAGGCCTACCACTCCGCTGGT
The DNA here is from genome assembly GCA_947259165.1 of uncultured Acidobacteriota bacterium. Classification (GTDB taxonomy): domain Bacteria; phylum Acidobacteriota; class Vicinamibacteria; order Marinacidobacterales; family SMYC01; genus CAMYKY01. Next base: position 10,794 of record CAMYKY010000087.1, read on the forward strand.
GGGAACGGGTTCGACGGTCTCTTGCGACTCACGCCGGAAGGCAAGCTCATAATCCACACCGGCGTCGGTAATCTGGGCACGTATTCGTACGCAGGCACGTCACGCATCGCGGCCGAGGTCTTGAAGTGTGACTGGGAGAACTGTGTGATCGAGCACGGCGACTCGAGACGTGGGCTGCCCTGGAATCTCGGTCAGTTCGGATCCAACACGTCGTTCACGATGACGCGCACGAACTTCGCCGCGGCAACGGACGCCGTCGCGAAGCTCAAGGAGATTGCCGCGCTCGATTTGGGAGGCACCCCCGACGACTACGACATCGGCAACGAGACTGTGTTCCGACGATCGAATCCTTCGAGACGGCTGACCTATGCGGCGGCTGCGCAACGAGCTATTGAGCTTGGCGGGAAGTTCAGTGGGGAAGAAGTTGCTGAGGATCTGAACCCGCTGACGAAGGGCGCCGTCAAGGGCATGGCCGGCACAGGGCTGATTGGCGTCGCCAAGGACAATCTAGAGAAGAACGGGACCGTCCCGGCGTTGGCGGCTGGGTTCATCGAGATCGAGCTCGATCTCGAGACGGGCAAATTCGAGATCCTCGACTACCTCGGCGTTGCCGATTGTGGAACCGTCATCCATCCGCAGGGGCTCGCCGCGCAAATCAAGAGTGGCGCGGTGATGGGATTCGGTCTGGCTACTCTCGAGCGTCAGATCTACGACCCGGCATGGGGCTTACCGCACTCCGTCGGTTTCTATCAGGCCAAGCCGCCGTCCTATCTCGATGTGCCCCGCGAGATGGACTCGGATGCGGTGGATCAACCCGATCCGCAGAATCCGGTCGGGGCGAAGGGAATCGGGGAGCCGCTGATGGGGTGCGCGGGCGCGGCGCTCGTGTGCGCGATCTCGGATGCGCTCGGCGGTCACTATTTCAACCGAACCCCGGTCGTACCCGACATGATCATCAATGCTGCATCGGGACGCCCGCAGTCCCATAAGCCATTGCAAGTCAACACCGACTAAGGGAATCGAGTTGGCCATGAAAAAAGACATGATGCAGTCGTTCGAGCTGTTCCAGCCCGCGGACGTGGGCACGGCGGTCGAGCTCATGGACCGCTGGGGCGAGCGCGGCTGGGCGATCGCCGGTGGATACGACAGCCTCGACTGGTTCAAGGATCGAATCAAGACACCCGACGCCGTCATCGATCTCGACGGCATCGAGGAGCTCAGGGGTATCCGTGAGACCGGAGACGGAATCGAGATCGGCGCCCTGACGACGCTGACCGAGCTCGAGCGTGCGCCGCTGATCCGCGAGCAGTACGCTCTTCTAGGAGACGCGGCCCGCCACGTCGCGAGCCCTCAGATTCGAAACGCAGCGACGCTGGGCGGAAACCTTTGTCAGGATACGAGGTGCTGGTACTACCGTTTTGGGTTGGCCTGCTACCGCGCCGGCGGTAACACGTGTTACGCCGACACGCCGGTCGCCATGAACCGTGAGCACGCTCTATTCGAGCGCAGCCGGTGCGTGGCGGTGACGCCTTCGGACACTGCGCCAGCGCTAGTCGCCCTCGACGCGTCGATCGTCATCCGCAGCGCGAGCGGCGAGCAGGTTGTGGCGGCCGAGGATTTCTTCATGCCGGAGTCGAAAGACATCACCCGCATGACTGTGCTCGATCCCGGCGACCTGTTGACGGCCATCCGGATTCCGGGCTCCTGGTCCGGCGCAGGTTTTTATTTCGAAAAGGTCGCGGACCGCAATACGTGGGACTTCCCGCTGGTCAACGTCGCGAGCGCGATGAAGATCGACGGCGCGGGCAACATCGAAGCCATGCGCATCGCGTGCGCCGGTGTTCAGTGCACCCCTCGGCGTCTGACAACGGTGGAAGCACTCGTTAGGGGACGTCGCCAGGATGAAGCAACAGCCGGGCTCGCGGGTAAAGCCGCCGTCGAGGGCGCGAGACCGTTGAACTTCAACCACTTCAAGATCCCGCTCATGGAGAACCTCGTGAAGCGGGCCGTACTGAATGCAGGTATGAGTCGTGCGACGACTCTAACCAGCGGGTCTCGATCGTCTGGGGATAATTGATCGCGGCCAGCGCGCGCCGTCGTCTACGAGTGCGGCCAACGCGCTGCTAGGGCGCGAGAACTTCCGCGGGGCTGGCGGGTTACTTCAGCTCCGGCCCGCCGGTGCGGTCATCGGGAACGAAACGATCTTTGGCCGGCATCTCCACTTTCGGTCCGTTCTCGTAGCGTGGCATCCGGACGACGCCGCAAGAGCAACGAGACTCGATGATGGGGACGATCCCTTCTCAGAATGGAAGGAGCTTAGACCAGGATCTGATCGCAGATCGTAGCGATTACGAGCCGGCTCGGAGCTTGGTTTCTGGCTTCGACTTCGAATGCGCGATCCGAGACACCGCCGTCGATCGCAGCGCCGCCGTTGAGTGACGGGACACTAGCTTGGGGTCTCGCCAAAACGTTCGTAGCGGTAGTGTTCGAGAAGCTCCACGTTGACTCCGTCGAGGATCTCGATGGCGGCGAGCCTTCCCACGACCGGACAAAGCGTCACGCCGCTGTGCATGACCGTCAGGTACACGTCCGGCGCTCCTTCGGGAAAACCGAGAATCGGGTGGCCGTCTTTCGGAAGGGGTCGAAAGCCGAGCGTGACCCGCTCGATCTCGAGTTGTTCGATCCGTGGTAGATAGGTCTGGCCCGACGCAAGAATCTTCTCACCTTCTTCATTCGTTGCCTCTGTCACCGGAGTGGCGCCGAATCCCATCCCTGCCACCAGCCGTCCATCGAACTTTTGTTTCATGTGTGCCCCCGGTGATAGGACCACACGTTCGATGAGTCGCTCGGCCGGCTTGGTGTGCGCCAGCACACCGCGCGAGCGTACCAGCGGCACCTTGAGCCCCGCCATCTCCGCGAGTCTGGGTGTGTCGATGCCAGCGGCAATGACGAGCACGTCGAGCTCGTAGTCTCCCAGCGTCGTCTTCACGCCGCGAAGCCTGCCCCATCGCAGATCGATCTCGGTGACCTCGCATGGGTATTGCACCCGAGCGCCCGCGGCCTTCGCGTGCTCGAGTAGGACTTCCGTCGTTCGGACTGGATCGATGCTCCCCTCGTCTTCGCTGAAGTACGCCGCCGACACAGGACCGGGCACGACGTTTTTCTCGAGTTTGTGAAACTCCTCCTCGTCGATGAGCCGTGTCGGATAGCCCCAGCGTTGGCTCTGTGCCACCCGCTCGCGGATCGCGCGCGCCCGGGTCGAATCCGCCGTCCAATCGAGCCCCCCACCCCATTGGACTTTCAAATCGCCACCGAGCTCTCGCTCCAATTGACGATACCCGAGTAGTCCCAAGCGGCTCAGGTGATGGTAGTGATACGGTCTTTTCGATGAGGACGCGTTGATCCAGGCAAACGAATTCTGGGTTGCGCCTGCCGCGGGCTTGGACTTTTCGAACAGCGTCACGTCCGCCCCACGCCGGGTCAGGTTGTACGCGATAGAGCCTCCGAGAATCCCGCCACCGACGATACCGATACGCCGGCGTGCCTGCGCGGCGGGCGCTTTTGCACCTGGCAGTGTGGCGACGGCGACGCCTGAGAACAGTTGAAAGAAATGCCTTCGGTTTAGCTTCATCGCCATCGCGTCACTCCTCCAGAATAGGTTTACCATACCCAAGTCAAAACCACCTGCGGCGGTTCTGTCGCGCTCGCTGGGTTGGCCACCTCGCTGAAAGGCTCGGGGACGGGACACTAGCTTTGGACGGGGTAGAGATCTTCAGGGCGTTTGTCTACGATCGTTTCCCAGTTCGCGCTTGCTGTTTCGGCTCGAGAGAATTGTTTTTCGACGGGGTCTGGTAAGCTGCGTGACGACCGGCGGAAGGAAGGACGCGTGTGACCGACAGCAAGGCACTGCACCAACCCATCCCCTTGGCTGACGCTAGTTGGCGCTATGTCGAGAAACGTTCTTTGGACGACTACCGAGCCGACGACTGGGCGGTTCTGATCGCACAACGCAAGCAGTACTACGACGCTCATTGCGTCGACCACATGCTTCGGCTCTTGACCCAGCAAAAAGACGACCTCGCGTACGTCTACTCGGTCAACAACTACTACCACTGCCTGCAAACCGCGACCCGGATGTTGCGTGATGATTTGCCTGACGAGGACGTTGTCGTCGGCCTATTCCACGACGTGGGTTTCATCACTTGCAATCAGACGCACGGCGAATTCTCCGCTGCGCTGCTGCGCCCCTACATTTCCGAGAAGAACCATTGGATGCTGATCCGACACGCGGTTTTTCAGCAGTATCACTGTCATGAGCTCGACGGTTGTGATCGTCACGAAAGAGACAAATGGAAAGGCCACCGCTACTTCGATTGGACCGCTCATTTCGTCGACCAATACGATCAGCGCACCATCAACTACGATGAGGAGATTCTTCCGATAGGAGCATTCGAGCCTATCGTTCGACGATTTCTTTCAGAAAAGCAAAAACCTATTGTCTACGAGTGAAAAAGCGATGTTCTTACAAAACGCATGGTACGTCGCCGCGCGGACGGAGGAGCTCCAAGACGGACCGTCAGCCCACACGATTCTTGGCGAAAACATCGTCCTTTATCGTGGAGCAGATGGCCGACCGGCGGCTTTAGCGGACGCCTGTCCCCACAAGAAGCTTCCCCTATCGATGGGTCGATTGAAAGGCAACCACATCGAATGTGGCTATCACGGAATGGTGCTCGATGGCGGCGGGCAATGCGTCCACATACCCTCGCAGACGACCATTCCCAAGAAAGCGACAGTGCGCGCCTATCCTCTCGCCGAGAAGTTCGGGTTCGTTTGGATATGGATGGGCGACGCCAACAAAGCTGACGAGACGTCGATTCTGGAGATCGACAATTTCGACAATCCAGAGTGGGGCAAAACCGGCGGCGATTCGATGGTACTGAACACCAGCTACCTCAACATCACCGACAATCTGCTCGACCCGTCCCACGTTGCGTGGGTGCACCGATCGTCGTTCGCCGCAGACGGTTGTGAAGACACGCCGCTCGAAGTGCAGACCGAAGATCAAGGTGTCACCGTCTATCGGTGGATTCTGGATCGCGAGCCGCCGGCTTACTACGCAAAGCTAATAAAGTTTCAAGGCAACTGTGACCGTCTCCAGCACTACGAAGTACGGTTCCCTTCCATTGCCATTAACAAGTCGATCTTTACGCCGGCGGGAACGAAGAGCGACAACGCTTCCTTGCACCCGGAAGCCTACGTGATGGTTTCATACAACTTCCTGACACCCATCAATGAGCACCAAACGAAGTATTTTTGGTTTCAGCACCGCAATACGGACCCGGACGACAAAGCGGTCACCGATGAGATTTCCGAGGGGACCGAGCAAGCGTTCGAGGAAGACCGCCTGGTCCTGGAGGGTGTTCAACGCGTTCAACAGCACTCGGAATCGCCCAACGTCGTTCTGGGTATCGACCACGGTGCCATCCGATTCAGGCAAATGCTCGAGAAAATAATGTCTCGGGAACGAGAGTCCTGAGCTCAACCGTCAGGCGGCGCGGTGTTCGTTGGGCTGGCCGTACTCGTGTCCGTACGTAGAACCGCAATCCCGAGAAACGCCATGGCGATGGACATGGAGATATTGATGTAGCTCAGGAAAACCCACGGCGCATATTCGACCGTGGCCACGCCAAGGCTTCCAGTGAAAAAAGCACCCGTCGATGTCCACGGAATGAGTCCGGCCGTTAGCGTCGCGCCCTCTTCGACCGACCGCGACAGCATGCGCATTCGCAAGCCCTGTTTCCGGAACGCTTCTCTGAAGATCTGATTGCCGAAGATGATCGTCAAGTAGTTCTTCGCCGTGGTGAGATTCGCGGCGACGCCGTTGAGGATTCCGCCCAGGACCAAGGTGATCAAAACCAGGGACAGGTAGAGGTTTGCCCTTTGTGGGCGAGTTCGATTTACTAATAACAGGGATCTGTTCTCAATTGGATCAGACGAGAAACAGTTGATGGCGAGAGCGACGCGATGCCGCAAGTGTGGGCTGATGCAAATGGGTATGGGCGCACAGTGCAAGAAGTGTGGAGCTCCTCTCGAGGCACGGGCCGGTTCCTCTACGCCGGTCGCTGCCGTTCCGGCTCGAGCGTCGGCAGCTGCCGACGTCAACCCCTATGCACCTCCGAGAGCATCGTCCGGTCATGACGGACCCCAGGCGTCCCAAGGCGTGTGGCACGACGGCAAGACACTCGTCGTGTCGCACAACGCGGATTTCCCGGACCGCTGTGTCAAGTGCAACCAGCGAGCGGACGGCTACCGTCTGAAACGAAGGCTGACATGGCACCCGGCGGGCTGGTATGCTCTCATTCTCATCAACATCATCGTGTACGCCATCGTGGCGACGATCATTCAGAAGAAATCGACGGTGTATGTCGGACTCTGCGAGACGCATCGCAGGCGTCGCCTATGGCTCATCGGCCTCGGCCTCGCGCTGCCGCTTTTGGGGATCGCCGGGTGCACCGCGACGATCGAAAACGCGAACGCGGTTGGGATCGGCGCTGTCGGCGTCATCGCCGGGATCGTGCTCCTCATCGCAGGCACGAGTGTTCTCGCGGCCCAGAGCATCGACGAGCGTTTCGCGCGTATTCGGGGTGCCCATCGGAGCTTTCTGGCGTCGCTTCCGCCGTTTCACCGCTAACACGCGGCTCGCGATCCTGGGCTGGTCTATGACGCCGTGGTGGCGGCGGCGAACAAGCTAGGAAAGGATGCCGAGATATCTCCCCAAAAGCGATATGCGAGTCTGCGGCGAAGCAAGCAATTCGCTCTCGTGCAGCTGTATGTTCCTCGCGAACGCCTAGTGCATGGACCCGCTGATCCTGTCGGTAAATTCCGACGTCATTTTGGGTGCTGACAAGGCGCTCCGACGAATTCATATCTAGATATTCGGAGGAGCGTGCACTAGTGCTCCACGTTTACACCCGTTTGAAAGCTATCCGAGGGACGCGCAAGGTAGAAGCCTTGAACGTAATCGACGCCGAGGTCTCGAACCGTTTCTAACTCCTGCTTCGTTTCGACACCCTCGGCAACCACCGCCGCCCCGATGTCTTTCGCCATAGCGCAGAACGCGCGCATGATGTCTTGCTTGACCATACTGTTGTCGATGTCACGGACCATATGGATGTCCAACTTCAAGTAATCGGGCCTGAGCTCAACCACTCTCTCCAGTCCCGAATACCCTGTACCCAAGTCGTCGATGCCGGTCAGAAATCCCATATCCGAGAAATACTGCATCTCTTCCATATAGGCGGTGTAGTCATCGATGGCCAGTGTTTCAGTGACTTCGAGGACAATGCGCTCGGGGAGAAGCTCGCTTTCTTCGAGAAGATCGAGCAGGAACTTGCCTTGAAACTGAGGATCTCGTATCGAGAACGGCAGGGTGTTGATGAAGAGCTTGCACGGTGATTGAAGTTTCGCCGCGTGTTGGACGGACTTGCGTCGGCAGACTTGATCGAGCTCGAAGAGAAGATCCGTTTTGGTGGCCAAGTTGAACAGAGCAAGAGGACTTTCAAGCGCCGTCCGACGTGGACCACGAGCCAGCGCCTCGAAGCCGTGAATTTCGTTGGAGCCGAGATCCACGATTGGCTGAAATACCGTACGAATGTCCTCTTCCAAAATGATCTGCTGCAGCCTCTGCTTGTCCTGTGTCTCCTGGTGAAGACGGTTCAGACACGCGGCGTGCTGTGCTTCGTCAACGGCCCGTTGCAAAAGGCTGGTGACGGGGACGAGGGGGTTGTGAACGACCAAGGAGTATCCAGCGGTGACACGAGTTTCGCCGAGGGAGCCGCGTGAAAGTGCCGAGGTGAGTCGCCGGTTGAGCGCGCCTTGCAGCAGATCCGTCAATTGCTCGAGGTGTTCGGGAAGCGGGATCACGCTTGCCTGTCGCGGTGCGAGGAAAATGACGAAAGCGTCCCCGGCCTTTTCACTCAGAGCGATGGCATCATCGCGATTAAGTACCGTTCTCCGGAGATGCACGATCTCGCGCCCGACCAGATCCATTAGACGGTCGTTGTTCCGACTTCCGTGGGTGATCGCGATTTGGCTGATCTCCGACAGGTCGATGAGGATTGCCGCCAGGTAACCGGTCGACGTCAGATGTTCGTGCAGCTCAGTGAAGAGCTCGTCGTACGTGGGCAATTCCAATGCGTTCAGCGCGGCAGCCATGTCGGCAGGACGGGCACTGCCTGGGTCGGGGTGCGTCGTGGCCATGGATTCCTTCCGGCGTAGCGTGTCCATGGAGTGGACACGAGGGGTGCTACCTCTAGCCGCCGATGAGGGAGGCTCGGCTCGTTCTTTCCTGAGGGACTCTTTATCTAATATGCAGGATATTTCGCGCCGATGCGAGTTTTAAGGGGGCCGTTCCCGTTCAGCCTCGATAGGAGCGCACCACGTCGAGGACGGTATCGATGTCGGCCGGGCTCACGTAGAGATGCGCGGAGAGCCGAACGCCGCGCTCGTCACCTTGAGCACGCACTCGAACTTTGCGCGCCCAAAGGTCCTGTTGAAGCTGCTTGGCGGAAACGCCGTCCACGGCGAACGTGGTGATCGCGGAGACAAAGCGGCGGTCGTCCGGCGAGGCGAGTCGGACACGCGGGATCTCCTCGAGGCCGTCACGAAGCCGGTTGGCGAGCATCAGGTCCCACCGTTCGATCCGCTCCATCCCGAGCGCATCGATGAACTCGATCGCGGCGCGTAGGCCATGCGCGACCGGCAGGCTCCCCGTCCCGTACTGCATGTAGCGAAAGGCGCCAGCCTCGTCGTCATCCCAAGCGTAGCTCGCGAGAGTCGGCCAGACGCGCTCCTGCACGTCCCGCTTGATGTAGAGCGCGCCGGTGCCCTTCGGGGCCATGAGCCACTTGTGCGGGCTTCCCGCGTACGCATCGCAGCCCAGGTCCTTCACATCCACGCGGACCTGGCCGATCGCCTGAGCGCCATCGACGATCGAAAGCGCCCCGTTCTCCCTCGCGAGAGCGCACAGCTCCGCCGTGGGCAAATGAATCCCGAGGCCCGATGTGATCTGGCTGAACATGACGACGCGGGTGCGCGGCGTCATCGCGTCGGCAAAAAGGCGCACCACAGCGTCGGGGCCCTGTTGAACGGCATCGAGCAGTGGCAACTCCTTCACCACGATGCCGTAGCGTTTGGCTTTCAATCGAAAGGGGCCGATCCCACCGCCGTGCTCTTGGTCCGTGCTCAACACCTCGTCGCCGGCGTTGAGGTCGAGGCCGTTCGCCAGAAATCCCATCCCCATCGTCGCGTTTTGAACGAGGGCAATCTCATCCACCGAGGCGTTCATCAAGGCGCTCATCTGCCCGCGGAGCTCGGTGAGTTTTTGATAGCCCGTCAAGGGCTCCCCATCTGCCTGGAAGTAGGGCCAGTCCGCGAGCTCCGCTTCGAGGTTCTCGATCCCGTGGACGAGCGCATCCACGACCTCGCGGGGCGAAGCGCCCAGCGTACCCGTATTGCAGTAAGCGACTCCGGCGGGAATCAGGAAGTGATGTCGCGCTTGCTCGAATACCTCGGCATCCGAAGCGCCGGGACTCGGAGCCAAGGGAGTGAGCTCTTGGCGAGACTCCGCGACGGCCTCCGCGGTGAAAGGAAGAACCACGCCCGAGAGGGCCAAACGTGTCAAGAAAGCTCGTCGTTCCAGGCTAGATGTCATTGCACGCTCCAAGAATAAGGCTACCTATATCAGGCGCCGCAGTTTCGGCCAAGCCAAAGGTGCCATGGAGTCGCTCTACATACCGGACATCAAGGATCTGAAGGCGGGAACCAACGTGTTGCTTCCCGTCTTCCACCCTGGTGCGCTGTTTCACGTGAGGGATCCGCACGGGGCACAGGGCGATGGAGAAGTGAGCGGCCTCGCGATCGAACAGTCCCTCAGCGGCGTCTTCCGATTGGTGGTCCACAAGGGTGTGAGTCTCGCGCTCCCGTGAGTGGAAACCGATACCCACTACCTCATTATGGGAATCGACCTCGATCTCGACCGGGCCACGCGGAGCGCGACCCGGGAGCTGGCGAGCTGCAAGAAGAAGAGCTCACTCCGGCCGCAGTGTTGTCGCGGGCAAGATCGCCGTCGAGCTACAAGAGCCGCGCTCGAGTATCTCTCCCCTTTTCTCGCTTCTTCCTACTGTTGGCGAGCCTTCCTTGACACTCCGCCCTCGCATGCGGTACCAACAGCCATCACAAGGAGGGGCCCATGTACCGTCCGACTCTCGCTCTCGCTACTTTGGCGTTTACTCTTTCGATTGCCGCGGCAGCCGAGCCACAGCCATCATCGGATGCGTACGTCATTCTGGTCTCGCTCGACGGTTTCGCTGCATCCCGCCTCGAAGACGAGGAGCTCGAGCTCCCCAACTTGAGAGCCTCAGCGCGATCCGGAGCTTGGGCGAAGAGCAGCCAAACGATTTTTCTCAGCACGGACCATCCGGCACATACTTCGATCGTGACCGGTGTGCAGCCGCGACTTCACGGTGTGCTCGGCAACCGCATGCACAATCGCGAGACCGGCGAGTACTTCCAGGTCACCAACAAACCTCGCACCGAGTCGGTCAAGGTGCCTACACTCTTCGACGCCGCCAAGCGCAAAGGCTATCGCACCGCGTCGTTCTTTTGGCCGGAGAATCGGGAGGATCCTGCTCTCGACCACTCCATCCCCCTCGTGCTCACCGGCGAGGCCAAAGCCGATATCAGCGCCGCCGACCCCGCGTTTCTCCAGGAGCTACGCGACAACGACGTGTTCATCGACTTTTTCTTTGCGTGGTACAACGACTTGCCACTCCAGACCACCTCGGATCGAGTCCTGACGCGGGCCGCGACCTACGTTGTCGAGACTTACAAGCCCCACTTGCTCGCGATCCGGCTGCCGGCAATGGATCGCTACCAGCACCAATACGGGCCGGAACACTATCTCGCGAAGGCGGCGTTGACCGCGGCGGACTACAACGTTGGGCTGCTCCGCCGGGCAACGGAGACGGCAGGGATTGCGGATCAGACGACCTTTATCATCGTCTCAGACCACGGGTTCCACACCATCGAGCACTCCGTCAACGTCTACCCACTGTTTGCGCAAGCGGGCCTTCTCGAAGAAGTCAACCTGCACGCCTACTACCTGTCCGTGATGGTCGAGCTCACCGAGCGTTTCGATCCCCAAAAGCACCTGCAAGCACTGGATAAAGTATTCGAGCGGGTAGCAGAGCTCGACGGAATCTCACGCGTCATTCGCCCCTACGAGTTTGCGTCGTTCGGTCTACCGAGCTACGAGGAAGACGTACACGTCCGGGGGCACTACATCATTCTCGGAGGGTTGGATACGCGCGCCGTCGTTGATGAAGGTAGCGAGTCGACTCGGAGGACGCCTCTGAGCGCGCCGCTGCACGGTCACGGGTACCTCCCCGACGACGACCACATGGACCCGGTTTTTATCATGACCGGCAACGGGATTCGCTCGGGAGTCAGGCTCGACCGAGTGCACATCCTCGACGTTGCGCCGACGATCGCACATCTGCTCGGTCTCGAGATGAGCAACCAGAGCGGCAGGGTCCTTTCGGAAGCCTTGACCGACCCGCCGTGAGCGGCGTGAGCCGGAATAGATGCCGGTCCAAATCCGGGTGCGGTTCAGCCGGCGCTCGCGCTCGGCCATCCCTCCGCTTCGAACAACGGCATGCAGGCGGGTTCGAGAACGTCTGAGTTTTGTTGTAGGGAAGGAGAATCAACCACAGTGGGTTTTGCCTGAACGGCCTGAATCTAAATTGCCTGCGCCGCCGTCAGTCTGCGGCGAGCATCTGTTTCAGGCGGTCCAATCCTTGCACCATGTTGTCCATGGGTGGGCCGAAGGAAAAGCGCATCCATTGCTCGTAGGGGGACGGCGGTTTTCTCCATTTGCCGGGGTTCACGTCGAAGAACTGACCGGGCACGGTCATCACGCGGTGGTCGAGTGCTTTCCAGAAGAAGCTCATCGCGTCGTTGAACGGCTCCGGAAGATCCTCGAGCGTGCCCCAGCAGTAGAACGTACCGCGCGGCTCGTGGGCGAAGCGCACGCCGAGCGCCTTGAGGGTCTCCAGCATCGTGTTACGCTTTTTCGCGAACACGGTGCGCAGCGCCGTGGTTTCTTGATCGGCGCGCGAGGGCTCCAGGGCTTCGAGCGCAGCGCGCTGCGCGATCCGGGAGGGGCCGCCGTCGAGCGCGGATGCGGTGCGTGCGAGGCTTTCGACGATCGCGGGAGGGCCGAGCGCCCAGCCAACGCGCCACCCCGGATAGCGGTAGCCCTTGGTGAGCCCGTCGAACAGGATGACGGGATCTCGGTTCACGTCTTCGATGTACGGAGCTGCGCTGACGGGGCCTCGAGCCGGCTCGCCTGCGGCGGTGTAGATGAAATGGCTGTAGAACTCGTCGAGAAGAAGAGAGATGTCGTGCTGGCGGGCGATGGCGACCCAGGCTTCGAGAGCGTCGCCTTCGAGAAGAGCTCCGGTCGGGTTGCACGGGTTCGAGACGATGAAAGCGCCGAAGCTGCGCTCGACGACTTCCTGCTTCAGGCGGGCCGGCGGAATGACAAAGCCGTCGTCGGGATGCGCGCGCACCAGATGGGTGTCGATGCGCGACAGATGCAAGTTGAACATATCTTCGTAGGCGGTGTAGTCAGGCGTTTGATAGCCGACGCTGGTGGCGTCGAGCGCAATCATCGCGCGCGATAATGCCAGGCGGCCGCCCTGGGCGATGCACACGTTGTCCGCGCTGTATTGGCTTTTCATTCCCTTGCGGTAGAGCCGATTGTAGTGGGCGGCGACGAGCTCGCGCAGCTCCGGAATGCCTTCGAGAGGCCCATAGGCGTGGTCTTCGGGCTCGATGTGGACGTCTGCGATGCGCTCGGGCGCGCCTTCCATCGGGCCGACTTCGGGTTGGCCTTGGCCGAGGTTGCTCCAATCAGGATGGCCGTTGACGAAGCCGCGCTTCATCGCTTCGTGGACGACGAAGATGACGCCCATGAAGGGGACTTCTCTGAAGGCTCCGAGATTCGTGGCGGTTTCTTTCATGTCAGGCATGTCGAGCGGAATCCTATAAGATGTCGTGACGGTTGAGACATCAAAAACTCACTAATCGGGCGTTGGCGCTCACTCTGACGCTTTCTGCCTTTTGGGGTGGGAACCCGGTCGCGGTGAAAGCCGGGTTGAGAGATTGCCCGCCGCTTCGTCTCGGTTGGATGCGGTTCGCGCTTGGCGGGCTCGTCGTCCTGGCTGTGGCGCTTCTTCGTCGTCAGTCGCTGCGGGCCGAATCGCACGAGCGGGGCGCTCTACTCGGCCTCGGGTTGTTGTTTTCGGCGCAGCTCGCATTCATGAACGTCGGGCAGGACTACACGAGCGCCGGCCATGCCGCGGTGCTCATGAGTGCCTATCCGCTGTGGACATCGGTTTTTGCTCACTTTTTCGTCGCGGGCGATACGCTGACGGTGAGGCGCCTGGTCGGCGCACTTGTCGCTTACGCGGGGGTCGTCGTTGTTTTCGGTGGCAGCTTGGCGGGCGGAGAGGCGGGGTCACTTTTCGGTGACGGGCTTCTCGTGGTCTCGTCACTGCTTCTTGGTGCGCGGCAGATCGTTTTGTCGCGTTCAGCTCGAGGGATTGCGATCGAGAAGCTCTTGATGGCTCAGGCGGTTGTAGGGAGCGTCACGTTCATTATCGGAAGTCTCTTGTTCGAGATGGAGCCGACACGGTACACCCCGCAGCTCGCGACAGCGCTCGTTTATCAAGGAGTGGTCATTGCGGGATTTGCGTTCTTGTTGCAGACATGGCTGCTCAAACATTTTCCGCCGTCACGGGTGACTACGGTGTATTTGACGCAGCCGATTTTTGGGGTGGGGTTTAGTTATTTGGTGCTTGGGGAGACGGTTGGGATGGAGCTTTTACTTGGCGCTTTACTTGTTGTTGGGGGGTCGTATTTTGTTCAGAGGCAGGGGTAGTCAATTTTAGTCGGGAACGGGAACGGCGGGGCTTGGGAGTCTAACGGATACTTCTAGAAAGACCCGTAGCTCGTGATGCCGGTATACAGGACGTTCAGGGCTACGGTCCAGATTGCGCTGAAGATTCGGCCGAACAGGACCCAGGCGAGGACGAGCCCCATCATTGCGAAGCCGGGCTGGCGGAACAAATCCAGGAATTTGCGGGCCTGCTCTTCGGACATCATGATCGTGATGCCCACGTTGCCGTCCAGGGGCGGAACCGGGAGCAGGTTGAACGCGCCCAGGATCAAGTTGAGCATGAAGACGACGCTGAAGAAGATGGCGAGAAGCGATCCGATGCCGGAGGGGTCGGCCGCCTCGGTGATGCGCGTGAAATTCACGGTCTCGGGCGCCTGAAAAGTTCCAAGGGCCAGGCCGATGCGAATGGCCGCGGCGCCGATCAGCATCAACGTGAAATTCGCCGCGGGTCCGGCGAGCGCCATGCGAGCGGCGCGGTGCGGGTGCCGATAGGCCCAAAGAGGATCGTAGGGGGCGCTCGCCCAACCCATCATCCAGCCGCCGAGAACGTACGAGATGATAGGAACAACGATCATGCCGAAGGGTTCGCGCTGGACGTGCGGGATGGGGTTGAGCGTGATTTGACCGCTTGCGGTCGGATCCCCGCCGAGTTTCGCCACGAGAGCGTGCGCACCCTCGTGACAGGTCGTCGAGAGCAAGAACACGACGAACCAGATGAGGCCGAGCGTGATGGTGTCGAAGGAAAATTCCAAGCGCTACCTCGCCTCGTCCCGCGCGACGGCGTCCAAGCCGGCCGCCGTCAGGCTCTCGTTGATACGAGGAAGATCGTTCGTCATCGCGGACTCGAGCTCGGTGAGGTGCTCCTCGAGCTCGACCGAAAGCTCTTCGAAGACTTTGTAAGCACCGTCGGTTGGTTTGGCGTCGCCGGTCTCGACGCTTCGTCGCAACGACGCGAGCCGGTTGTTGAGACGGATCGGGAAGTTGAGCGGGTCTTGGTTGCTCTGGTTCTTCACCTGGTACAGCTGTTGTTCGATTTCCGTAATCTTGTCGATGAGCTCACGGCCGACGGTTTGAAGCTCCGGCTTTGCCGAGGCCTCGAGTCGTTCTTCCAGCTGGTCCCGAACGTTGCGGATCTCGATCACGGCTTCATTGGCCGCGCTCGTCTTGTCCCGGATCTTTCTTGCGAGCTCGAATTGTTCTTCCAGATCCGCCTGGGTGACGCCTTCGAGGCGCGGGTCGATCGCGATCTCGAACTCGGCGGTCTCCGAGAGCCCGTTCGCCGTGATCCGCGCTTGATAGCGTCCCGGAGGTGCTTTCGGTCCGAACTGAGGCCGACCGCTCCAAATGACCATTCCCTCGAACTCGGTCGCGCCCTGGTAGCGTTGGTTCCATTCGAACCGGTTCAACCCTGCCACCGTCGTGGGAACGGTGGAGCGTGGAAGCCGGCTGGGAGGCAACTCCTCCTCCGTCGGCTTGGCGCCTTCGAACGTGTCGACGACGCTACCTTGCGCATCGAGAATCTCGACGGTGAGCTCGTCCACCTCTTCGGCGAGGAAGTATTGGATTGCTGCGTTCGCGAGACCTCGGATCGCCGGCTGATCCGGTGCGAATACCGTGAGTGTCTTCGTATACACCGCATCGGAGAGCTGGCGCAGTGGCTCGATGTCGTCGAGGATCCAAAAGCCCCGACCGTGAGTCCCGAGCACAACGTCGGAGTCTTTGACGACGAGATCGCGTATCGGCGTGTCCGGCAAGCTGATTTGGAGCGATTGCCAGTGGTCGCCGAGATCGAAGGAAACGTAGGCGCCGTGCTCCGTCCCCAGGAACAACAGATTCGGATTGACGAGATCTTCGCGAATAGCTCGAGCAAAGTGACCCGCAGCGATGCCGTCGATTATGTCTGTCCACGTCTTTCCGTAGTCCCGGGTGCGAAAGACGTAGGGTTCGCGGTCGTCGACTTGGTAACGGTTTGCGGCGACATAGGCGGTGCCCGGGTTGTGCCGGGACTCGTCGATGATGGAGACGCGGCTGAACTTCGGAAGCTCTGGTGGCGTGATGTCTCGCCAGCTCGAGCCGCCGTCGCGCGTGATCTGTACCTTGCCGTCGTCGGAGCCGGCCCAAATCGTATCGTTGTCGTGGTGCGACGGAGCGAGGGCGAAGACGGTCGCGTAGATCTCGGGCCCGTTCATGTCCATGGTGAGGACGCCGCCGCTTACGCCGAGAGTTTCGGGGTCGGCGTACGTGAGATCGGGACTGATCTTCTCCCAGCTTTGTCCGTCGTTCGTCGTCTTCCAAACGTGTTGCGAACTGGTGTAGAGAACGTTCTCATCGAGCGGCGAAAAGACGATCGGAAACGTCCATTGCCAACGCTCGGGGAGTGCGCTCGCGGGCTCGCCGGAAAAAAAGCGCGGATAGACCTGGATGTCGCGCGTCTGACCGTTACTGCGATCGTAGCGCGTTAGCAGTGCTCCTTGGCTTCCAGCGTAGAAGACATCTTTGTTTGTTGGATGCTGCGCAATGTAGCCGCTCTCACCGCCGCCGGCCGCGTAGTACCAACCATGATTCGGGCCCCGTGCTTGCATGTTGCGCCAGCCGTCGCTGGGAACGCACACGGTGGAGTTGTCTTGTTGCGCGCCGCAAACATGGTACGGAACATCGCTCGTGACGTTCACGTGGTAGAGCTGGGTGGTGACGTAGTCTTGCTCGGTCCACGTCTCGCCGCCGTTGAGGGAAACATTGCCGCCGCCGTCGTTGGAGTTACACATGCGTGCGGAATTGTTCGGGTCGATCCACAAGTCGTGCTGGTCGCCATGGGGCGGACGAATCACGGTGTCGAATGTCTCACCACCATCGGTAGATTTATAAAAGCCCGTGTTCAACGCATAGACCGTTTCACGGTCGAGCGGATCAGCGTAGATTCGGGAATAGTAGAAGGCGCGTTGACGAAGCTTTCGCTCATCGTTGGTGCGACGCCATGAGGCGCCACCGTCGTCCGAGCGGAACACGCCGCCTTCGTTAGCTTCGACGATGGCCCAGAGTCGTTTCGGATCCGCCGGCGATACGGTGATACCGATTTTTCCCAGCGGCCCTTCGGGCATCCCGGGGTTCGCGCTGAGCTCGACCCAGGTATCGCCGCCGTTTTCGGACTTGTAGAGGCTGGAGTCGGGACCGCCGCCCCACATTTTCCAGGCCTTGCGGTAGACCTGCCACAGCGAGGCGTAGAGCACCCTCGGGTTCGTGCGGTCGATGATCAGATCCGCGGCTCCCGCTCCGGGGCTCTTGAAAAGGATCTTGTTCCAGGTGTTGCCGCCATCGGTGGAGCGGAACACGCCGCGCTCCTCATTGTCTCCATAAGGATGTCCCAGCGCACCCACGTAAACGATGTCGGGGTTCGTCGGGTGCACGCGGATCCGTGCGATCGCCTGCGTATCGCGGAGTCCCAGAGAGCGCCACGTCTTGCCTCCGTCGGTCGATTTGTAGACACCCCGGCCTTGGGTAATGCTTCCGCGAAGCTGGGTCTCACCGCCACCGATGTAGATCACATCGGGATTCGTTTCCGCGACTGCGACCGCGCCTATCGACGACGAATCGATCTTGCCGTCGGTGACCGGAAACCACGTGGTTCCGCTATCGGTCGTCTTCCACAACCCGCCGCCGGTTGCCCCGAAGTAATACTCGTTCGGCCGCCCCGGGCTCCCGGTGCAGGAAAGCGAACGCCCGCCTCGCGCCGGGCCAATGTTGCGCCACTCGAGCCCACCGAAAAGCCCGGGCTTGAACGCGACGTCTTGGGCGAGAAGAGGTGCCGCGAGAGCTAACGCGGCGAGCACGGCGATCCCCTGCGTTTTCATGAAGCGTCTCCTAAGGGGCGAGGATAACATTCCAGCATTCAGCATTCAGGAATATTAGTTCCCCCCTCACCCGGCGAGCTTCGCTCGCCGACCTCTCCTCCCGTCGGGAGGAGAGGTTAGAAGACCTCGAGCTGAACGGCGGAGAGCTCTTCCAGCTGATCTATCGCGTACCGTACAGCCGATTCCCCGCGTCGCCGAGGCCGGGCAGAATGTAGCCTTTCTCATCGAGCTCGTCGTCGATGGAGGCGGTGTAGATGGGAATCTCGGATGGTGGTCGTGGAACGTGTCGATCCCCTTTTGCGAGGCGACGAGACACACGAACTTGGTCGAGCGCGGCTTCGTTTCTTGGATGCGGTTCGCCGCCGCAATCGCCGAGTGACCCGTCGCGAGCATAGGGTCGACCACGATGGCGTCGCGACTCTCCATCAGTGGGGGCATCTTGAAGTAATACTCCACGGCGATGAGCCCCTCGCGCCGATGACCGCCCAGGTTCTGGACGGCAAGAAGATTAGGGTTCCGACGACCGGCCCGCGCTCCAAGGCGCTTTCGGCCCCCTACTGAATGGGCAAAGGTTGATGCTGTCCCGGGTGCGATGTCAGCTGGATGTGGCTAATAACTTGTTTTTTTGTTGCCATTTAGCTTCTATTTTAGCGCCAGCCGCCCGTACCCGTACCGTTGCCGGGCTGACCTATCGCCCCGCCAAAACCTCGAGCAGCCGATCCGGACGATCCGTAAAGATCGCATCAACCCCAAGCTCGAGCATTGTCTCCATCTCGTTGATTTCATTAACCGTATAAACCGCCACCGGTCGACCGAGCCGATGACACGCCGCCACGATGTCGTCATCAACCTGTCGCCGACTAAGGTTGAACCCGTTCGACCCGACCTCCTCCATGACCTCTTCCGGTGACAAATCCTCCTGCAGCTCGGCGTTGTAAAGAGACGCCGTCTTGACGGTGGGCTCGAGCCCTCGCGCATGAGACAGTGCGCGCGGATCGAACGATGAGATAACGATCTGGTCCATCATGTCGGCCCGGCGAACGAGCTCGAGAGTCTTGTCCACAATCCCCCCTTGCGCCTGATCGGTAACCGCCTCCGTCTTGATCTCGATATTGACGAGGATGCGGCCTTCCGCCAGCTCGAGCGTTTCTTCGAGAGTGGGGATGCGCTCGCCGACAAACTCCTCCGAGAACCACGAACCGGCGTCGAGAGCCTGCAGCTCCGCCAGCGTGAGTGCGGCTACCTGACCGACACCATTAGTGCGGCGCGGGTATTCTCTGGCGCGACGCCGGAAAAACCCCGGTGCGCGATGACGCGAGGTCGTTCGCCGGGTTGCATGAAATCGCCGATGGGATTGGTCGACATCATGAGCACGAAGACGATGGCGTGGAGCATTATCCCTCTCCTTGACTCTGGGGCGTAGGGGGCCAACAATACCCGGCGTTGAGGGAGGATGGCAATGGCAAGAAAGCTGAACAAGATCAACCGGCGTGAGTTCGTCAAGACCGGCTTGGCCCTGGGCGTTGCAGCACCGGTTGTTTCCGCGGTACCTGCTCCGACCATGATCGTTCCGGCGGAAGTGAAGCCCGTCGTGGTCTCGGATATCAGCAGTATCCGGTTCAAGAATGGCGGAGAGATGAGCGCGGTCGAAAAAGCGTTCGACCTCATCACGAAAGGCGTCCCGGTGATCGATGCCGTTGTGGAAGGCGTTCAAATCCCCGAGAACGACCCTGAAGAGAGCGGCATCGGCTACGGAGGACTGCCGAATGCCGAGGGAGTCGTCCAGCTCGACTCCTGCTGCATGGACGGCGTGACCAAGCGCGCCGGCGGCGTCGCGGCGATAGAAGGCGTTCGCACGCCATCGGTTGTCGCCAAGGCCGTCATGGAGAACACCGATCATCATCTGCTAGTGGGTGACGGGGCCCAAAGCTTCGCGCGTCAGATGGGCGTGCCTGTCGAGCCCGACCTCAATACCGAGAAATCGCGTCGGCTCTGGCTCGAGTGGAAGCGCCGCATCGACCCCGAGCACTATCTGGACCCGAAAACGCGCGCAGACGAGTCCTACCGCGCTGGGCTCACCATGGTCGCCGATGGTCTCATCTCCGAAGACCACTTCTGGGGTACGACCAATTGTGACGCAATCAACTCAGCGGGCGAGATCGCGGGCGTGACCACCACTAGTGGGCTGTCGTTCAAGATTCCCGGGCGAACCGGTGATTCGCCCATCCTGGGTGCCGGGCTCTACGTCGATGGCGATGTGGGTGCCGCGGGCTCGACAGGTCGCGGCGAGGCGAACCTCTATAATCTTTGCTCGTTCTTCATTGTCGAGAAGCTTCGTGAAGGAATGCATCCGAAAGATGCTGGAATGGAAGCACTTCGGCGCGTGCAGGCGAATACCGTCGAGAAACGACTCTTGAACGATCGCGGCCTTCCGGCGTTCGGACTCCGTTTTTTCGTCCTCAACAAGAAAGGCGAGTATGCCGGGGTCTCGATGTGGGCCTCGGGAGAGACCACCTACGGGGTGTGTACCGAAAACGGTGCGGAGGAAATGCCTCTAGAAGCGCTCCTCGACGGATCGCCGTTCTGAGGCGATTGGGGTGATCTTGGGGTGAGTGTTTAGCCCGGTCTTGATGAGGCCGCGGCACTGTACTAAAATATGTCTTTCGGCTAACGCCTTCTTGTTGTGGGCTTTGTTCAGTATCAAGCTGCACCCACACGGGCGTTTGCTAAAACCCTGAAACCAGGAGGTTTGCCTTTGGCCAATCGTAGTCGACAAACGTTCATCAAACGTCAGAAGGAGCGAGCTCGCCAGGAAAAACAGCGTATCAAATCGGAGCGACGCGTTCAGAGGAACACGGACAAGGTCAAAACCGAGAGCATTGGCGGTGAAGATCCGGATATCGCTGGTGTGGTTCTCGGCCCGCAGGCCCAGGATTGGCTGATGGACGTGCTCACGGATGATGAAAGATTGGCCATCGAACAGGCCGAAGAAGAAGCCAAAAAGAAAGCCGAAAAAGAAACCTCTGGGAGTTGACGGCCCCTCCCGCTAGGGCGAACTTTCCGAGGCCCTTTCGTAGACCGTCTTGATCATGACCGGATCCTTCATTCGCCCAAACTCGACGGTTATGGTCATGATCATCGTTGCTCCCTCGGGGGATAGCTCGTATTTACGTTCGATCTGACCGCGCTCCATTTTCTCTTCGATAAAAACCGCGTTGCCTTTGTGGGCCGCGACGGTCTCGAGCTTCATGCCGTTCGGCATCTGTCTTTTGTGTTTTTCGCCGTCCAGGTAGTAGATGCGTAGTCGTTCGCCGTCATCGACCTTAAGCTCTCCGTCCACGAGCTCGATGGTCATTTCGTCGGGAACGTTACCGAGATCCGGGCGAGCTCCGTCTTCTCCACGACCGCCACCTCCGCGACTGCCGCCGCCCTTACCTCGACCACCGCCGCCTCGCTGACCGCCGCCACCACCGCGCCCGCCGCCACCGGCCTGCCCGCGCATCTGAGACATGGCTTCCTGCATCTTCTCCTGAGGGTTGTCGCTCTGTTCGATGTTCCTCTCCCACACCCCCGTAAACCCGACGCTCTGCACTGACCAAAGCAGCACCAAAGCGCTACCAACAAAGCTCGAACCCGAACTCATCTCGATACTCTCCGTGTCCTAAACCGCGCCGCATGCCGTATGCCGTGTGCCGTATGCCGTATACCGAAAAACAGAAACGCCGCACCGCCCCCCCGGGTAGGTGAATGTCGTCGGGAAAGAGGGGGGCGGAACGGCATCTCCTTCGCCGCCACTCAGAAGGCGTCGGGCTTTCGATTGCGGCGATTCTCCATCCGCTCTTGGAATCGCTGACGACGCTCTTCCATCTTCTGCTTCTGTTCTTGCTTCAGAGCCTGGTACTTCTCGCGCTGCTCGGCGGTGAGGATTTCCATCATTTGCCGGTGGACTCGGGCGCGTTCGACGGCGGCGTCTCCTTCGGCTTCTCCACTCTCGAACGCGAGTTGGCGAAGCGTGCCCTCGTCAGCACCGTTCTCGACGGCTTCGTTCAAAGCCTGTCGTCGCTCCATCAGCCGCTCCATCGTCTCGCGCGAGCTACCTTGCTCGCGCAGCGCGCCCATTTGCTCTCGCTGCGAGTCGGATAGATCGAGCTCACGAAGAATGGCTCCCGGCCCACCTCGACCGTCGTGCCCACCGCGAAAACCTCGTCGTCCTTCCGGCTGGACGCTCGCAGAAAGCGCGAGGGGAATCAGGAGCATGCTTCCGATGGTTGTGATCCAAAGCATTCGGTTCTTGATCCTGCGTGTTGTCATCTCGTTTCTCCTTCGCTCACGTCGTCTCGTTCGGAACGTCGTGTTTCTGTTTTGGCTTTCCACGAACCCATAGTAGCGAACGCGGCGCCAGGAGTTATCAAGTCGGTGCAAAGCTTCTGTAAAGTATGTAAAAGCTCCAAAGCGGCCATAACGTCCTGAGCCGCGGCCGGTTACAATGGAACTGTGAAGCGCTACCGCGGCACGGTTTGGCCCATTTTGCTACTGCCCCTTCTTGCGATATTGGCGTGGCTCCAGTTTCGGTGGACAGGACAGGTCAGCGTTGCCGAGCAAGAACGGATGCAGGCGAGCCTCCAATCCTCGGTCCGCCGGTTTACCGATGACCTTGACGAAGAGCTGACCCTCTTCTTTCGGTTCTTTCGTGTCGCTCCAGCCGACGCGCTAGAAACGACGCTCTCGGATCGCTTCGAACAATACCGGGAACAGGCCAGCTACCCTGAGCTCCTCAGGGCGATCTATATCGCGGATGTGAACCAGGGACTCATGAAGCTCGACGAGACCGGAGCGCTTGCGCCGTCGGAGTGGCCGCTGGAGTTGGAGCGTGTTCGAGCACGAATGACGCGCCAAGCTTCGGAGCGGGGCCGGCGCGGCGGCCCACCCTTCGAACCCCCGTTCATGTCTGGGGCCGTTCCCGTCATATCCATACCGATTGCTTCGCGCGAGGACGGGTGGCCGGGCTTTTCTCTCTCCGGATACACCCTCGCGACGATTGATGTCGCCGCGTTGCGTGAGACGATCTTTCCGGAGCTCGCCGAGCGCCATTTCGGGGCGGACTACGACGTGGCTGTCGTCGACGCTGCTGGGGAGCTCGTGTTCGTGACGCCGCAAGGAGAGCTCGCGACCGATAGCTTCGATGCGCGGGGTGCGCTGTTTGCGCTCAACCCTTTTGGCGGTCGACCCCCAAGACGGGGGGGGCGTCGACGTCCGCCGCCTGTGCTCGACGCCACGCGCGAGCGGCCGGCGCCGCGAGGCTGGAGCGTCTTCGTGCGCCATCGCTCGGGCTCACTCGAGGCTGCTGTCGCGAGCGCCCGCACGCGAAATCTTGTCGTGAGCTTCGGGATCCTGGGTCTGCTCGGTGCGAGCATTGCTCTCGTCGCAGTGTCGACACGGCGCGCCACCGAGCTCAACGATCGCAAGATAGAATTCGTTGCGGGAGTGTCCCACGAACTGCGGACTCCGGTCGCGGTGATCCGCTCGGCGGGGCAAAACCTTGCGGACC
>CAMYKY010000088.1 GCA_947259165.1 uncultured Acidobacteriota bacterium
GAAGGCTTTGCACACCGCCACCATGGACGATCCTGATCTATTTCACCCGATCCGGGGCGCTCGGATCGCCGTTCAGCGGATGGTTGACCTAACGTCCGATCTGAAGCGGGGCGGATCCACCTCCCGCGCGGCGAGTTCCTCGTGGACGTCAGAGACAAAAGCGAATGAACCCGATCGCAAATGAGGTCGAGCGTCGTCGTGGCGCACTGGCGCTTCGGAAGCAGGGATTCGGCGATTCAGCGCCATCACAGCAACGCCCTATAGTGCGATTCGGTGGTAGCTTCCGAACTCAACTTCGGTCGGTCGCGACGCGGCTCTACGGAGCATCATCCGTGAACAGATTTTGCCATCGGGGTGAAGTATCATCAATTGATATGCACGTCATCATCACTCCCGTAGGAAGCGCGGGAGATGTGCTGCCTTTCGTCGCCTTGGGCCGGGAACTGCGGGACCGGGGACACGAAGTCGTCGTGCTCGCAAACGAGTATTTCCAGGGAATGGTCGAGGGGGCGGGCCTTTCATTCGGCCACGCCGGGTCAAAGGCTTCGTACGCCGCCACCATGAACGATCCGGATCTGTGGCATCCATACCGTGGCGGTCGGCGTCTCGTTCAGCAGTTTGTTGCCCAAACGCCAGAGATGTTCCACGCGGTAATGGAACAGGTGCGCCCTGGAGAAAGCGTGCTCCTCTGCGGCCCGGGAGCCGCCGGGGCTCTAGTGGCTCAGGAGAAGATGAGGCTCCCTATGGCCATGTTCTATTTGCAGCCCAGTATGCTCTTCGGTTTCAATGGTCCATGGGTTTCACCCGCCATGAGACGATCGGATTGGGTCCCGATCTGGCTCCGGCGCCGGGTGTTCTCACTCTCGAGTCGTCTGATCATGGATCGCATGGTGTTGCGACCGGTCAACGAGTTTCGTGCCCAAATTGGACTTCCCGCCATGGAGGACTGGAAGCGGGCTTGGCTGGGGAAGCCTTCACTCGCAATTGGCCTGTTTCCCGAATGGTTTGCGCGATACCAACACGACTCGTCGGAACCGGCACGGCTGACCGGGTTTCTCTTTTACTCGGACGAGGACGCCCGGAAAACACCGAAAGAGCTGACGGATTTTCTGGATGCGGGACCTTCACCTCTGGTATTCACAGCGGGGACCGCGAACAGGCGAGCCCCCAAACTCTTTGCTGCCGCGGTAAAGGCGACTGAGAGAATCGGCCGCCGCGGCGTGCTCTTGACCCCTTTCAGGGAACAGGTCCCTACGGAGTTGCCGGACAACGTCATCCAGGTCGACTACGCGCCGCTATCCGACGTCCTACCTCGCACAGCCGCCATCGTACATCACGGTGGAGTGGGGACATTAGCACAAGCCCTGGCAGCAGGAATTCCGCAATTGATCATTCCTCATGCACTGGATCAACCGGCGAACGCGGTACGCGTGACCGACCTTGGGGCGGGCGACTACCTCCCTGTCAAGGAGGTCGACGAGAGTGCCTTGATCGAAAAGCTCACCTCGCTACTGGACAATGAACGAATACGCCGTGTCGCCCGAGGGTACGCCGAGAGGCTTGCGGAACAGGACGCGCTGAGCGAAACCTGTAATCTCGTCGAGACGCTTGCTGACGTCCGTTTGCGAAGCGAGATCAAGTGGGACGCGCCCGCATGAATAGGTAGAAGAGACAACGCGTCGAAAGGGAAGTCCCAGTCACGAGGACGCCCGACCCCGCACCGTGAATACCCGTCGCCCCAACCAGCGAACGATGTGGCTGCTCCCCACCCACCGAACCAGTGTGTTGATTACCCCCGGCGTGTAGATCACCTTCTTCCGACGCAGCGCGCGCAGCGAACGGTCAGCCACATCCTCGGGAGTGCTCCACATTCTCTCGAAGGGCCTGGTCTCGCCAAGCCCGCCGAACTCCCGCGTGTCGTGAAAACCGGTCCTCGTCAGCCCCGGGCACACTGCAAGCACGTGAACCCCGGTTCCCCGCAGGTGCGGCTGCAGCTGTTCCGAGAACGCGACCACGTACGACTTCGTCGCCGCGTAGTTCACGTCCCGGTTCACCGGTAGGAACGACGCCAAGGAGCCGATGTTGATGATGTCGCCACTGCCGCGCGCGATCATCCCGGGCAGCGCCGCCCAGGTCAGGCTCACGCAAGCCGAGATGTGCACCTGGATCATGCGCAGGTGGACCTCCAGATCGTTCTCCTCGAACGGTTGATTAGTCCCGAAGCCCGCCACGTTGACCAGCATGTCCGGCACCGTTCCGCTCCGGATCCGACCCACCAACCCATGAACGTCCGCCGGATCGACAAGATCCGCCCTCCACCGTTGAACTTGAACACCGTGCGCTTGCTCGAGCGAGGCCGCGGCCTCTTCCAACGACGAGGCCACCCGATCCGTCAAGACCAAATCGAACCCGTCGCGTGCAAGACGATCCGCAAAAGCCGACCCGATTCCTCCGGTCGCCCCAGTGACCAGCGCCGTTTTGCGTCTCGCAGACCTCATCGCGTCACCGTTCGCGGCCAGCGGACGAGTGGCGATGACGTGCTTCCCCGGGATCGGAGCATCGCTCAGGAACCCCCGGACTCGCCGCCCGGCTGTCGCGAGCTGCGGCAAAACTCCACGACTTCGCCGATCCTCTCCTCGAGTCGCGTCGACGGGCGGAAACCGAGCTCTCGGGTGATCCGGCTCACGTCGGCGACCGAGTAGCGTAGCTCGCCGGGGTGCTCGTCGGCGTGACGCACCTCGATGTCGGGCGCGATCTCGCCGCGCAACAGCTTGGCGATCTGGTTCACCGATGTCGGGATGCCCGTGCCAACGTTGAAGATGCGCCGGGCGATGTCCGAGCGCATTGCCGCTAGGTTGGCCCTGGCGATGTCTCCGACGTAAACGAAGTCGCGCTTCTGCTCGCCGTCGCCGAAGATGACGGGAGCCTCCCCGTCTAGCAGGCGGTGAGTGAAGATCGTGATCACCCCTACGTATGGGCTCGGCGTCTGTCGTGGGCCGTAGGTGTTGAAGTAGCGTAGCGCGTGGCAGTCGATGCCCGTGGTGCGGGAGAACTGCATGCAATACATTTCGCTGGCCAGCTTGGAGATCCCATAGGGAGAGATGGGGACCGTCGCGTAGGTCTCGTTGATTGGCTCGGGCGACGGCGCCTCGGCATACACGGCCATCGACGATGCGTACACCAGCTTGCGCACATCCGTGCCCGGAAGGCACTTCAGGACGTTCAGCGTCCCCATCAGATTGGTCTCGGCGTCGTCGTAGAATTCTTTGATCGACGAGCGGATGCTGACGCGAGCCGCCTCGTGGAACACGATGTCCACGCCTTTCAGCGAGCCGCGCACGTCGTCGGCCGAGCACACGTCCCCCTCGACGAGCTCTGCGCCGTCGGGGACGTTCTCGCGTTTGCCCATGGACAGGTTGTCCAGAACCCTGACCTCTAGGCCCTCGGACAGCAGCGCCTCGGCAAGATGCGAGCCGATGAATCCGGCTCCGCCGGTAACCAGCGCTCTTCGATGCATTTCAGCTCGTCGCGTCCTCGGTGAGGGTTCGGCAGTCGATCTCGTGCTTCGGGGTGACGATGAATCGGTCGATGTCGGTCCTGGAGGACACGATCGTCTCGGAAAAGATCACCGCGTCCCGACCACCGTACAGGTTGGCAAGCAGGCTGTCAATGTGCTCTTTTGCAGTGTTTTCTCGGCTCAAACCGTGGCCGGGGAATTCCCTACACACGAAGACGGACATCGAGATGAAGAAGATGTCTAGATCGCGTAGGAGGGCGTCATTCGAAGATTGGACGGTTGAACACGGCACAAGAGCGTATTATTCGAGAGCAATGCACGTAATCATGACGCCGGTTGGGAGCGCGGGAGACGTCCTCCCGCATGTGGCCTTGGGACAAGCTCTGAGGAAGCGTGGGCACGAGGTCGTCGTGTTGGCGAACGAGCACTTCCAAGGGATGATCGAGGAGGCGGATCTCGAGTTCGTGCAGGTTGGCACCGCGGCTTCATACGCTGCGATCATGGATCAGACCGATCTGTCGAACCCCCATCGTGTCGGTCGGTTGTTGTTGCAGCACCTGCTTGCCCTCATGCCTCGGACGTTTCATGCGATCCTCGAACATGCGCGTCCGGGCGAAAGCGTTCTCGTCTGTAGCTTGTCGGACTTCGGAGCTCCATTGGCTGGAGAGAAGAAGAACCTTCCCGTGGCTCGGTTAGCAGTCGAACCCACGAGTCTTCCGAGTACCTATAACCCGATGTTGACACCAGGAATGAGGCGCATGGATTGGATTCCGGACTGGCTACTGCGGAAGCCTACTTCCCTTGCCGTTTGGTTGTTCGGTCGTGAAGTGCGGCGTCGTCTCGATGAGTTTCGGGAGGAAATTGAGCTGCCCCCGATCCGGACCTCGATATTGGCTTGGTGGCAGGCTCCGCCCGTGATTGGTCTGTTCCCCGAATGGTTCGCGCTCTATAGGCAGGACCGGAGCGAATCCACACCGTTGACCGGGTTTCTTCGATATCGCCGAGAGGAAGGCGTGAAAACACCGAGAGAGCTGGCCGACTTCCTGGATGGCGGACCGCCGCCCATGGTTTTCACGGTGGCGAGCTTCAACACGCAGGCCCATGAGTATTTTTCTGTCGCGGTCAATGTTGCCGAGAGAATCGGCGGCCGCGCCGTTCTCGTGACTCCTCACAGAGCTCAAATACCAAGCGATCTGCCCGCCAACGTTGTCCATTTCGATTATGTGCCGTTCGCCGACATTCTGTCGCGATGTGCAGTCCTCGTTCACAACGGCGGGATCGGTACTCTAGCTGAAGCGCTCGTGGCGGGGACACCTCAGTTGATTGTCCCTTACTTTGGCGCCCATTTTGACCACGCGATGCGTTTGCGTGATCTGGGAGCCGGGGATTACATCGTGGGGAGGAAGTTCGGTGACCGCTCGCTGAGCGAAAAGCTCACCTCGATTCTGGAGAACGAATCCTTCCGACAAAACGCCCAGCGCTGCTCGGAGCTCATCGCGAAGCAAGATGCAGAAGATGAGACTTGCCGGCTCGTCGAGGAGTTGGACCGGGCCGCGGCCGTCAGAGGCTAGCGCTGTAGCCTCGGCGAGAAGGCGACCATCGAAACGACGTGTGCGGGTGCGGAGTCGCAGTATCGGTCTCTTGGAGCGGAAGCCCGTATTACAGGCGGACGGTCCATCGTCTCAATCGGGCTGTGCCGACTCGGGCGTGAGATAGTGTACAGCAAGTTATGCGACACGCGATCGGGCTGTAAGCCCGTCGATACGCGTTCGTTTTTGCGGATCACAACACCCTGAGCGCCTAGAGGGTCCAATCGCGCGCCATCGGCATTACGAACTGTTGATCTCCGTTCGGACGACCGCGGCTCTCGCGTCGCCGGGCGGACCAACATTCAAGTCATCACCGGTGCACGATTCGAAAGCCGATTCCGGGCGATTTCGACTTCCAACGAGGAACTGATGTACAAGAGCCTTGGCTCACCGGTTTCGAGTCTCGGGAAGGGCATGAAACGAATCCGCAGGCAGTGGGGCTTTGAAGCAATCAACCGGAGTTTCATTCTTCATCGAAGTATTCCCCAAGTTCCCAGCGCTCGCTCACGTCGTCGGCGACCGGACGGATTGGATCAATGTCGCACCTTCCCGTCGGTGGCTCTTCCGCGCGGCACGAGATGTGTCAAGAACGTGCTCATCGAAAGGCGGACCTTGATTGGTTTGGAAATCCTCCGACAAGCCCATGTCGCCGACGTCGCAAAGCCGCTTCCCAGAATCCTTTTCCAGATTGGCGTGGAGTCGGCTCAATCCTGGACCGCCGCTTCCACCGCTTTCATGAACGGTCGCTGCAACTCGACTCCGGACAACGCCGTCGGCCAGGCGCTCTGGGTCACGACCACCAAGTCCAGCTCCGGGTTGATGTGGATCGTCTGTCCGAAAATCCCGAGTGCCTGATACGCGGGAGCGTCGGTCGTCCACCACATGAAGCCGTAGCCGCTTTGCGGGTACGCCGCCATCTCCTTGGAATCTCGCGCGGTCTCTGTCGTGGTGGTCGCCATGGCTACCCAGCCCTCCGGGACGATCGACTTGCCGTTGACCTCCGCCCCGTTCAAGAAGAACATTCCGAACCGCCCAAAATCGCGCAGACTCGCCGAGAGGCAGCACCCAGCTTGTTCCCTCCCCGAAGTATCCAACATCCAGGTCGCGTCGTGATCCATGCCGAAGGGCGTCCAGATCCTTTCGGAGAGATAGCCAGCAAGGGTTTTTCCTGTTGCTGCGCGCACGAGCGAGCCGATCAGATGCGTTTCACCGGTGTTGTAGTGAAACTTCGTTCCCGGCTCGGCGTCGCGATCGAGCCGCGCCATGTAGGCGACGATCGGGTCCGATCGATCCACTGACGGCTCTGTCTTGATCTTCGCCACGTCGGAGCTCGGATCGGCATAGTCTTCGTTCCACGCCGCGCCGCTGGTCATCGTAAGGAGTTGTCGCACGGTGACGCCGTCATAGGCCGACCCCGTTAGTCCAGGGAGATGCTCTGTGAGCGGGTCCTCGAGGCTGCGGATCGCGCCGTCTTTAAGCGCGACCCCCACGAGCGTGGACGTGATCGACTTCGCGACCGAAAAGCTGACCCACCGCTGGTTGGGGCCGTAGTCGTGCAGGTAGCGCTCGAGCACGATTTCGCCGTCTTGGATGACCAGGAGCCCGACGACGTTGTTGCGCTCCATGTAGGTCTCTTCCGTCCAGTGCTCTCCATCGACTTGGTAGGAGATATTCAGGGCGCGGTCCGCCTTCGGCAACGGATGGGACGCCCCGCCCGCTTTTACCGTGTGGGTGTCGAAGATCTTCTCGATGTTGCGATAGCCGACGAGCTGCTCTTCCGGGGTCCACAAGAAATAGCTACCCGACGCATCAGGCTCCGGAAGCGAGACCTCAGACTGCGCCTCGGCGCGCTCTGCCTGGCTCGATTCGATCTCCGTGGCTTTCTCGCACGAACCCAGTGCGAAAAGCGCACCCACCAGTCCAAACCTCAGAGCGCTCCTCACGATTATCCTCCCGTGATCGGACCGCGTAAGCAAGACGCGAGCTTCACGTCCTACGGAGCCGATCGGCTCGACGAGCTCGCGGCGGGCGCGTTCGTGGCCAGCTTCAAGCGACACAGTGTCGATGATGGTACGCCTACGATAGTGCGCGGGCAACCCGAGCGACGCCGCGTTCCTGATAAAGATTGCGTCGGCCGCGTGGCCCTACGAGAGATCGTCTCGCAGCTCGAAGGCCAGTTCGACGAGGCGCACCGTCTGCTCGGGCGATAGCAGGCCGGACGCGAGTCGGGACGTCTTGTCGTCGCTGTTTCCGAAAGCAAGGCCCACGTTGAAGGTGGCGATCAACCAGGGGCCCTCAGCCTCGAGGATGACACCGGGCTGGGACACCAAGCGGTCTCGGAGAGGTCCGGTGAGGAGCGAGCCAACGGCGGACTCGTCCTCGCCGTAGATGTTGAAGGCAGTGGTGAGCTCCGGATGGTCCGCTAGCGTGAGCGCACCGGGTCGTTCATGCAAAGCCGCGAGGCTGCTCACCATTCCCATCAGCATGCCGAGCGCACCCGCCGTTTTAGTGTGCCCCTCGGCTTCGATGTCTCGAGCGCTCGCATCGATGAAGCCGCTCATCTTCGTGCGGAGGTTGGGAATCACCTGGAACGATGCCGTCGCGAGACCCGGTGCGTGAAGACATGCGACGGTGTGCGTGTACGTTCTCGTCGTTCCTGAATCGCCGCCCGAAGAGGACTCCTGGTTCCAACCCATGTAGCCCTTGTTGATTTGAGTGTGATCGAAAACAAACGCCGTGGCGTCACTCCGCTCGACACGGATCGCGTGGTCGGTTCTGTTGCGCCGGGGTGCGATCTCCCAGTCGGGCGCCTCAGTTGGGATCTCCGCGCCTTCCGTCACCGAGAATCCGCTAGCGCTCAAAGCTTCGACCAGCGAGCCGATACGCTCAGCCTCGCGCTTGCGCGCCGATGCTCTGAAACGGGCAATCGCTGCAATCACGACGAGTCCAGCGATTGCGATCCCGATCCCGATCCCGAGCAGAAGACCCGGCGACCACTCCATCAGCTCCTCCTCCGGACGAACCCTTTTGGCGGGTCCCGCAATAGTACAACAGCCCGGAAGCTCTCGTGCAGCGTGAAATCCCAGAGCGCGGTGCGAGCTCGCGCGAAAAGCTGACAGGAGTGGAGTGTTCCTTAGAGCGCGAATCGAGGGAGAATCTCACTATCGAACGCGGTCGTCATGGCTTGGGAATCCAACCATACCATTCGGGCCTATCGCCCTACGCAAGTCCCGGAATGGCCGGAGCGGCAGAATGCCGAAAGAAGGCGGATTCGATTAAGATCGTTTCGATGATCGGAGTAAGCTTTGGGCGCCAGGCGTTTCGTTCTCGAGCGTTGTCGACTCGAGGGCGGTCCACCAGGTAATGGATGCCGTCGATGGAACGTGACGCTGAGCTGCGGGCCGCATGGGCGGGGGTTAGCGCCGCCTTCGCCGCTTTGGGGCGCGTCTTCATGTGCCTCGACGAGAACTTCCGCATCGTGCACGCGTCGAAGTCGCTCGACACGTTCCTGGGCGAGGGCGCGACGCGGTCGGCGGAGGGGCGAAACGTCGAGGAGTTGCTCGGCCGCGACATTCTCGGCGCACACGCTCCGCTGCGCCAGGCACTGTTGGCCGGCGAGCGGCGCGAGGGTTGGCGTGCGCACTTGCGGGCGGAGGACGACACCACGCACCTCGTTTCGGTGACCGCGGCGCCTCTCGCGCATGGTGACGACGACGTGTGCGATCCCAACGTCCACTACGTCGTCGTGCTGCGACCGGCGGAGGAGGATCCCAACGCGCAAGGAGCGCCCACTGCGTTTTCGGGACTCGTCGCACGCTCGCCGGCGATGGCGGCAATCTTTCGCCTCATCGAGAATTTGAAGTACAGCGATGCGACCGTTCTTCTGACGGGTGAGAGCGGAACCGGTAAGGAGGTGGTGGCGAGAGCGATTCACGAAAACTCGCCTCGACGTCTCGGCCCTTTCGTCGCGGTCAACTGCGGAGCGCTTCCGGCCGACCTTCTGGAAAGCGAGATGTTCGGGCACGTTCGCGGCGCGTTCACGGGGGCGGTTCGAGATCGCGTCGGGCGCTTCGAGCTCGCGGCCGGCGGCACGTTGTTTCTCGACGAGGTCGGTGACTTGCCGCTCCCGCTCCAAGTGAAGCTCCTGCGTGTATTACAAGAACGCACGTTCGAGCGTGTCGGCGAGAGCGACACGCGCAGCTCGGACGCCCGCATCATTGCGGCAACGAATGTCGACCTTTCGCGAGAAGTGGGGAGCGGGCGGTTTCGGAAAGACCTCTACTATCGCCTGCGCGTCGTCCCTATCGAGATTCCACCGTTGCGGGCGCGCCGCGAAGACATCGAGCCACTCTCGCGTGCGCTTCTGGCCAGAGTGGCAGGTCGCCAAGGCCGCATTGTGCGACTCTCGCCCAATGTCGTGCGACGTGTCCTCGACTACTCTTGGCCGGGGAACGTGCGTGAGCTCGAAAACGCTCTGGAGTACGCGGTCGCCGTTTCACAGCGGGAGACTATTCTTCCGGAAGATCTGCCCCCGAACGTCCAGCAAACAACAGGCGGGAACATGGCCTCAGGCGAGGACGTCGCGCGGAGTCCCGTTCGAGCTCCGGAGGCAGTCCAGGAGCACCAGCACCTCCGGGAGATTCTCGACGCCCACCGGTGGAACCGAGCGGCCGCAGCCAAAGCCCTTGGTATCAGCCGAACGACCCTATGGCGGCGGATGCGCGAGGCTCATCTGGCGCGTTAGAGAGCAACGTTTCGTTTCATTTCGGGAAACAATATGTTGCAACTTGTTGTTTCAACCGAATCGTGCTCCATCTCTAAGCCGAAGTAAAACAAGAACTTTTGAGTTGGCTCGTCCCTTGCAGTAAGGGTCTGTGAAAAGGGGACGAACCATGAAGAATCTAGTCATACTCGGAGCCGGCACCGCCGGCACGATGATGGCCAATCGGATGGTGACGCGGCTCTCGTCCGGTTGGTGCGTGAAGGTCATCGACCCGGAGCAGGAACATCTGTATCAGCCCGGGCTGCTGTTTCTGCCCTTCGGGGCGAGGGACGAGGAGCTCAACCTCCGCGCTCGGTCGAAGACGCTGAAGCCTGGTGTCGAATGGGTGCGGGAGGCCGTACAGCTCATCGAGGCCGACGCCAAGACGGTCGTGCTGGACAACGGGACGAAGCAGCCCTACGACCTGCTGGTCATCGCAAGCGGCTCTCAGATTCGACCCGACGAGACGCCTGGACTCGCGGACGGGGGTTGGCGCGGGAGCATCTTCGACTTCTACACCCTGGACGGAGCCTTGGCTCTCCGAGACGCGTTGGATACGTTCGAGGGTGGCCGTCTCGCGATCAACATCGTCGAGATGCCCATCAAGTGCCCGGTCGCACCTCTCGAGTTCACTTTTCTTGCGGACGCGTTCTTCACGAAGCGAGGCATGCGCGATCGGGTCGAGCTGGTCTACGTGACCCCCCTCGACAGCGCTTTCACCAAGCCGATGGCGTCTCGCCTCCTGGGAGGCCTTCTCGAAGAAAAGGGCGTCCGCGTGGAGCCCGAGTTCGCGACCGGCGAGGTCGATGCGGACGGGAAGAATCTCATCTCCTACGACGAGCGTAAGGTGCCTTATGACCTCCTCGTCACCATCCCGACGCACATGGGTGCGCCGTTCATCGAGGCATCCGGGATGGGGAACGAGCTCTCGTTCGTGCCGACTGACCCGCACACGTTGCGAGCGAAAGAGCACGAAGACATCTTCGTTCTGGGCGATGCGACGGACCTGCCGAGCTCCAAAGCGGGCTCGGTGGCGCACTTTCAGAGCGAAGTGGTCACCGAAAACCTGCTTCGGAGCATCGGCAACGAGAGCCTCGAGGAGGGGTTCGACGGCCACGCGAACTGCTTCGTGGAAAGCGGCTTCGACAAGGCTCTTCTGATCGATTTCAACTACGACGTTGAGCCGCTGCCCGGCACCTTTCCCCTGCCGTGGGTAGGACCCATGTCATTGATGAAGGAAACGTACTTGAACCATCTCGGGAAGCTCGCTTTCCGGTGGGTGTACTGGAACGCCCTCCTGCCTGGAAGGACCATTCCCGTCCCGAATCGAATGTCCATGCGGGGCAAAGTGCGACCCGCGTCGCCGGCCCCCACGAGCACGAAAGGAGGCCATCATGCCAGTGCTTGAAGCGAAAGGAACAGAAGTAGAGCTCAACGACGAGGGCTTCATGGTCGACAGCTCCCAATGGACCCCCGAGCTCGCGGAGGCGCTCGCCGAAAAAGAAGGCATTGGCGCTCTCACCGAGAGGCACTGGAAGGTCATCACGTTTTGCCGCGAAGACGCCGCCCAGAACGGCCAACCGCCCGGACTTCGTCGTATCTCGAAGCTCTCGGGTGTACCGACCAAAGAGCTGTATCAGCTCTTCCCTAAAGGCCCTGG
Organism: uncultured Acidobacteriota bacterium; assembly: GCA_947259165.1. GTDB lineage: Bacteria > Acidobacteriota > Vicinamibacteria > Marinacidobacterales > SMYC01 > CAMYKY01. The sequence continues at coordinate 11,529 of CAMYKY010000088.1, forward strand.
AAAGCTCGCCGCCAAGGTCTCGGGGCTTCCCAAGCCGAAGGCCTGCATTTGAGAGAGGAGAATGACATGAGCACACAGATCACAGAACCTCGGGCGGAGGAAAACGTCGCCCCGACCCCGGCTCGAACGCCCATCGAGCACGTAAGCGTCATCGTCTCGAAGGGTACGCTGGACATGGCGTATCCGGGGCTCATACTGGCCAACGCCGCGCGCATGAGCGGTATCGACGCGACTCTTTTCTTCACCTTCTGGGGCTTGGACGTCATCACAAAGAAGAGCATTGACCATTTGCACGTTGCCACCGTCGGCAACCCCTCCATGCACATTCCCACGATGCTCGGAGGGCTTCCAGGGATGGAGTCGGTTGCTTCGGAGGTCATGAAGAAGCAGATGGAAAAGCTCGATATCCCGCCGGTGCGAGAGATGATCGAAATTCTCTACGACAGCGGTGCCAAGCTCTACGCCTGTCAGATGGCCATGGACATGTTCAAACGCACTCGCGAGGACCTCGTGCCGCAAGTGGAAGACGTCATTTCTGCGATGGACTTCTTCGACAAGAGCGAGGGCGCGCAGGTGTTGTTCATTTAGGTGGGTTGAGCAACCGGCCTACTGTCCGGCTTCCGAGGTCGCCGCCGCGACGGGCTCACTTCTCGCTCCTACGGGGGCGGGGGGTGAGCGCTCTCGCCTCGTTCCGGTCTTTTCTCTTTCAAAATCGCCCGCCCACACCGTTGCCAGCTCAACGAACGCGTCGGCACCGGCACCCCGTTCCAATCGCGCAGCTACCGCGGCACGTGAGTTGTGTTAAGAATGTCACTATCGAAAGGTGGTCCCCATGGGCTCGAAAGCCTCTTTGCTCTTGATGTTCACCGGCACGCTCGTTTTCGGCGCCGCCGGAGCGATGGATGCGCAAGATTTGGTTTTTTTGAATGCGACGGTGATCGACGGAACCGGGGCTGCGCCGCGAGGCAATCTGACCGTCGTTGTTCGTAACGGCAAGATCGCTGAGATCACGACGGACTCACGGGCCGGAGCCGAGGTCATCGACCTGAACGGCCGGTTCGTCCTTCCGGGGCTCGTCGACTCGCACACGCATATCCTTTCTCCCGAGGCGGCCGAGCGCGCTTTGCACTCGGGCGTGACGACCGCGCGGGTGCCGGGCGATCGGTACCTGCAAGGCATGGGCACGCGGGATTTGATTCGAGGTGGCCACGTTGCCGGCCCAGAGCTCCTGTGCGCGGGTGGGATCGTGCGTCCGGTGCTCGGAGAGTTCTTCATCTCTCCGTTTCCCGAGTTTGGGCGGTATCTCAACGAAAGGCTCACGGGATCCGAGAACGTCTCTGCAGTGGTGCGAGCGTTGCTCGACCGCGGCGCGGATGTGATCAAGGTCGGGGCTAGCGAACGGGCGGGTCTTTCGACGACGGAGCCTCGACGGCAGGAATTTAGCCAAGAGGAGATCGAGGCAGCGGTGAGAGAAGCCGCCGCCGACGGCAAGTTCGTGGCCGCCCATGCGCACGCCGAAGTCGGCGCGGAGGCTGCAGTCCGAGCAGGAGTGCGAAGCATCGAGCACGGGACGTATATGAATGACCGCACCCTCGAGCTGATGAAGGAAAAAGGCACCTACCTCGTCCCGACGCTCGCGATCATGAGCCCGCTCGGGGATCCGGAAACAGACTCGGCTAACGACATTGCGCTTCGCATCCGCACGTGGCACATGCAGACGGCGCTCAGGGAAGTCGTTCGCAAGGCGCACGAGATGGGGATTCCGATCGCCGCGTCGACGGACGGAAGCTACGCTGAGGGAAGCGGAAGCGCTCGTGTTCGCGTTCAGCACGACATGGAAGAGCTGGTTTCGATTGGGATGACCCCGATGGAAGCGATCACGGCGGCCACGTGGACGGGGGCGCAGCTGCTCGGAGTTTCCGAGCGGACCGGTCGTATCGACGTCGGTTTCGAGGCCGATCTCATCGTGCTCGACCGCGATCCGCTCGAGGATTTTCGCGTCGTTTACGAGCCCCTCGTCGTCGTGAACAACGGTGACGTCGTGTTGAACCGCTATTTCCCCAATCCCTACGACGAGCGATGAAAGCACATTTCGGCGTGACGAGTTCCGGGGAACGATCCGTCTAGACCGTTGAAAACCAGTAGCGGGGAGAGTCCGATCGAAAGACTCTCCCCGCTCCTGCCGGGACGGGGTAGAGGGGAACGTCCCGTTCAGGTTTCCAACTGGCTACAGGAGGGTGAGACGGATCACTCCGGCACCAAGGCCCCCGTATCGTGGGTGCGCAATGCCCGGGCAAGTCGGCCCACGACCTTAAGAGTCCGGTTGGCTCCGAAAGATATAGGGAACGGATCTTCCCCCTCGATATCGGAGCCAACCGATGTGTTGCATCGACTTGCGGAAATCGTTAGCCTTGCACGAACAGCCGGCGCGCCACACCTCGACGTCAAAATCAAGCGTCCCGTAGCCCACGGGGACGGAGTCTGAATGGCCACGAGACAGCGAGTGAGAACCGAAGAAACACTCGATCCGCGGCAAGCCCTATCGAGCGGTAGTTTGCGGCCTGGGTCTGGGCCCGATCCCGATCGGTTAATGTCGATCTACGGGATTGGACGCGAGCTCCTCGAGCAGCGCGAGCCGCGAGAAGTCATCCGGACGATTCACGAAGCCTTGATCGAGCACTTGCAGCCTGACCACTCGGCCGTGCTCAGCATCTCGCGCAGCGGTGTCATGAAACCACTCGCGTCGCACCGTCTGGATCTAACCGCGCCCGAGGCCGATTGGCAGCTCAGTCACACAGCGTGCAACAAGGTTCGAGAATCCGGACTCGCGGTGCTCATGGCGGATCAGCTCGACAATCTCAGCCTCAAAGAGGCCGACAGCGTCGACATCTTGAAAATCCGTTCGATCATCTGCGTGCCCCTTGCACAGAATCCGATCCGCGGCTTGATCTATCTCGATAATCGCGGCGGCAGGCGGATGTTCACTCGCGAGGATCTCGAGTTTGTGACCGCATTGTCTCTCTACACCGCGGTTCTCGTTCAGCGCACCCGGGAGTTTGTGAAGAAAAGCGATGCGCTTCGCTCGAGTAACGAGCGACTGAGCCTCCTGGAAACAGAGTTGCTGCGATATCACATCGTCGGCCGCTCATCGATACTGCTATCTGCGTTCGATCAAATCAGCCGGTTTGCGGCCGCGGGGGCGAGCGTAATCTTGCGCGGCGAGACTGGCACCGGCAAGGAGTTGTTCGCGCGCGCCTATGCGGACAACAGCGACCGCCGCGGCAAGCCCTACGTTCCCGTACCGATCCCTGCGCTCGCTCCTACGGTGATCGAATCGGAGCTGTTCGGCCACGTGAAAGGCGCGTTCACTGAAGCGAGGCAGGACAAGAAAGGGCGACTCGAAGTTGCCCATGGCGGTGTGCTCTTTCTGGATGAGGTCGGTGACATCGAGCCCGCACTCCAAACAAAGCTTCTCCGGTTCCTGGATTCAGGAGAGCTTTACCGCGTGGGGGATACCCGCCCACGCTACGTCGACGCCTACGTGGTATCAGCGACGAATCGCCCGCTCGAAAAGCTCGTCGAGGAAGGGCATTTCCGAGCAGATCTTCTTGCTCGGCTCGGTCAAAACGTGAAGGTTCCTGCGCTTCGGGAACGCCAGGAAGATATCTCGCTTCTCGTCGAGCATTTCATGACTATGTTCGACCGAGGGCCAGTCAAGAAGACTCTCGCGCCCGAGACGATGGAGTTGCTCGTGAACTACCGGTGGGAGTTCAACGTCCGCCAGCTCAAGCAGGTGATTCAAAGTGTCCTGTGTCTCGCCGACAACGACGTCATCACTCCCGACGACCTTCCCGAGTTCATCCGGGCCGATGCGTTGAGCTCGGCGTCCGGAGCTCGGTCGGCGACCGCAGTCGACTCTGGCGAAGCCGGAGTACCTAGGCCGCTGAAGGAGGTCATGGACGAGACGGAGCACCTGCACATCGTTCGCGCACTCGAGTTCACCAAGGGCAACAAACGCAAAGCGATCGAGATTCTCAAGATCTCGCCGGATACGTTTTACAAACGCCTCGAGCAGTTCGGCCTTCACAAAAAGAGCAGTTAGGAAAGAGCTCTCTAGGAGTCGGACCGTTGCACGAGTACGTCCTCGAGCTCGGGATCGTCGAGATACTGCTTCAGGTCGGGGTTGGTCTCGACGTCGAACACGGCGCCGCCCTGGATGGCGCGCTTGATGTGATGGAGTGTCTTCTCGCGATCCCCGCAGATCGAGTAGGTAATGGCCACGATGTAGCTCAATTCGGCACGCTCACCGTCGAGCGGCGCCGCCCTAGAGGCTTCGTCTAATGCCTCGTCGCAGCGATCGAGGCCGGCGAGGCCGGCCGACAGCATGGCTCGCACCCGGTCATCGCTTGGGTTGACGTCGAGCTCTTGGCGCAACATCCTGTCCGCGCGCTCGTAATACACGCGTGCGTCGGCGTTGAGGTCGAGTTGGCGATACGTGTCGGCGAGCCCGGTGACGTACGTGGGGTCTTCGAAGCCTGACGTCTCGATGGCCTTGCGGAATTGCTCGAGTGCCTCCGTGAACCGACCCGTCGTGTAGTAAACCACACCGAGGTTGTTATAAGCAGGGCCGTTCGCGCTGATGCCGATGGCCGCCTGGAGCAGCGGCTCCGCCTGATCGAGCTCTCCCGACATCAAGTGAACGGCCGCGAGGTCGTTGTACCCGATGTCGCTGGTCGGTCTGAGCTCGATGACTTTCCGGAATAACGGTTTCGCGGCGTCGAGCTCATCGGTTTTCGCATAGAGGTAGAACGCTCCTTTCGCACGATAGTTGCCCCAGTAGCCTGGGCGCAGTTCGATTGCATTCTGAAACATCGCCTCGGCATCTTCCAGGCGTCCCAGCTGTTCGTAGGTGTCGGCGATTTGGCGGACGACCGCGTCGTCAGCCGGCGCGAGCTCGAGCGCCCGCTCGAACGAGGCTTCGGCGTCCACGGCTTGACCGCGCCCGAGCTGGACCACGCCGAGCGCGAGATGGGTTTCCGCGATCTCGGGCTCGAGTGTTACCGCGCGCTCCGCTTCGGCTACGGAACGGGCGACGAGTCGCGCGTCACCCGATTCTTGATAGAGGTACCACTGTGCGAGCGCGAGTCCCGCGTGCGCCTCCGCAAAATTCTCTTCGGCGGCTATGGAGCGGCGGAACTCTTCCACTGCCAGCTCATAGTCTTGCTCGACGTCCCAACCCCAAAGTAGGGATCGACCTTCCAGGTAGTGCTCTCGGGCGACGTTGTCGGGGATAGCCCGGTTGGCCGTCGGCGTTGCGCCTAGCGAATCTGCGATCGATGCTGCGACGACGTCGGCAAGCTCTAGGACGTGTCCACTTTCGACGGAGAGCACTCGCGGCCATCCGCGCGCTTCACCGGCGCTGGTCAAAAGGCTCACGGTGGCACTCAGGCCTTCGGGGCCCTGCGCTAACTCGGCTCGTACGATCCACTCGACGTCGAGTTGCTCGGCGACGACGGACGGGTCTTCGTTCCAGGGAAAGGTCCTGCTGATTGAAAATGGCGTGACGGCGACTCCCGTGAAGTCACGCAATCGGTCGTTGAGTGCCAGCGGAGCGAGTTGACCGGCATTGGCGGTTCCTGACAATGTCTCGTCACTCCAGGGGAGGATCGCAATCGTCTCGGTTCTCGGCCACAAGACCACAAACAGGATCGCCACGACGGCGAGACTCGCGGCGGCGATCCGCCATCGTCGATCACGTTTCGGTTTCGCGACGAAGCGATCGTAAGTCGTGGAGCCGATCGCGACTCGAACTTGCTTGAGATCCTGGACGAGAGAGCGAGTGTCCTCGTAACGCTGGTCGGCTTCTTTTTCCAGGCACGAGTCGAGGATCGGTTGGAGACGGCTGGCAACGTCCGGGTGTACGGATTGGGGGAGTTTGGCGGGCGGCGAGTGAATGATGGCGTGAGCCGTCTCGAGGGTGCTCTCACAGACGAAGGGATTCTTCCCCGAAACCATTTCCTGCAACACCACACCGAAGCTAAAAATGTCACAGCGGTGGTCGAGTGGCAGACCGCGGGCTTGTTCGGGCGCCATGTAGGAAAGCGTTCCCTTGACGACGCCGGATTGACTGGGAGCGCGCTCTGCGGTGTCGTCGCCGAACTCGTCGAAAACCGGCAGCGGCTGCGTGAGTTTCGCGAGGCCGAAATCGATGATCTTGATGTGCCCCTCATCGGTCACCATGATGTTGGGAGGCTTCAGGTCTCGATGAACGACTCCTTTTTCGTGAGCGAAGGCGAGGGCCTCGGAGATCTCGAGAGCGTATTCGACGATCACGTCCGGCTCGAGAGAGCCTTCGAAGATCAAGTCGGTGAGCTCGCGCCCGCGGATGAGCTCCATCGCGATGAAAGCAACCCCTTCGGACTCGCCGATCTCGAAGATCGTCGCGATGTAGGGATGCTCGAGCGCCGCTGTTGCTTTAGCTTCTTGAATGAAGCGAGAGCGACTATTCGGATCGGAGGATTCGATGGTGGCAGGGAGCACTTTGATCGCGACTTCCCGATTGAGAAGGGTGTCCCAGCCACGGTAGACCTCACCCATGCCGCCGCGGCGGATCTCTTCGACGATCTTGTAATGAGAGAATGTCTTTCCGATCAAAGGGTCCCGTCTTTCGGCCTAGGTCTCGACCGAACATCAAATTGTACGGCGGGGGAGAGGGCGGTTCAAACGTCGGTTTTGGGTTTCGGCGGTGTTATTTTTCAAGGTGAAAGGCGGCTATCTCGGAAGTCGGGCCAACGCCGCTTCCTAGCCCGTCGCGATCGTGAGGCTTCTAGTCTAGTCCACTACTCAGCCGACGGATCCCACGGGAGGACTCTGGACAGATTGTTCTCGGGCGAGACATGAGGGTCAAGGCGGCACCGGCTGTCGCGGGTCCTCTTCGTCTCCGGGAAAGTGCCGTAAAACGCCGTTGTCACCAGTCCCGTGAGACTCACATACAACGCTCTCATGTCGGCATCATGACTGCGTTTGAGGGCGGCGAGAAAACGTCGGCGCTCGTCTCGATTCAGCTCATCGAACGACTCGAACTCGACGTCGACTCCGGTGACGATACCGAGAAAACCCATGAAGAGGTCGCTGCCGAGGTAGTTCAGGCCACGGTCGAGCTCGTCTTTCGCGCCCGACGACAAGTCGGTGACGCAAACATCCATTCGGTCGATCAGGTCCGGGACTTTGTCGAACGCGTCGGCACCGATCACGATCTCGGCGAGCGCAGTGAGCACTTTGATCTGCTCGGGTTCGAGGTTTTGTGACATGAGGGCTACTGGAGATGTCCGGCTGGGTTGTGTTGGCATCGTTCGCGGTGGTCTTCGTGGATCCGTTCCGTCATCAAACCCCTCATTCCTCGGCGCCGCTTTCCACGCTACTGCGGGATCGATGCCAACGAGAACCGCGGGGAGCACCAGGTAAATAGGCGTGTTTCCACGACATTGTGTGTAGCTCCTGTCGATACATTCGTGGTACAAACCCCGGACTGTAGCGAGGGGCACTACAGTCGCGAGGGGTCCCGAACCTTGCGGGATCGGGACTCTCCGCTCTCGCGGGGCCCAACCGAGCCCCGTCCCGCAAGGTCCGTCAGCGCCCCCTGGTGGCGCGTCGTTATGGATAGACGGACGCGAGAGTGTAGAGTCGCTGGGGAGTTCGCTCCGAGCAGTGAACTTCTCGACCCGGGTGGGAGTCGTAGAGGAAAGGGATCCTTTATAATGGTTTAAAAGGGTCAGGGGAGTTTGGCGTGGAGCACGCACTTAGCATTTGTCTCGGGTTTGGACTCGCAGCGGCGGCTGGGTTTCGAATTTTTGTGCCTCTGCTGGTGACGAGCGCCGCCGCGTATGGCGGGCACCTGGAGCTGGGGCACGGTTTCTACTGGATCGGGACGTTGCCCGCGCTCGTCGTGTTCGCGACGGCGACCGTCCTCGAGATCGGCGCGTACTACGTGCCGTGGGTCGACAACTTGTTGGATGCGGTTTCCGGCCCGGCGGCGGTCGTAGCCGGCTCGGTGGTCGCTGCGTCCACGTTCACGGAAATGGATCCGCTCCTGAAGTGGAGTCTTGCCATTATCGGTGGTGGAGGCCTCGCTGGCTTGGTGAAAGGCACGACGACGTTGGCCCGGGGGAGCGCCACGGCCGCAACCGGGGGACTTGCCAACTGGATCTTGTCGACGTTCGAGCTCGGAGCCTCGTTTCTTCTTTCTGCGTTCGCCATCCTCGTGCCGCTGCTGACCATGGTGGTGGTCGCGTTCGTCGTTTTCGTGTCCGCGAAGAAGCTCTACGGCTGGCTCGGCGCCGGTCCGGAAGCGTAGGACAGGGTCAGCCACTGTAATTCGACGTCTTCGTGCTGCAAATCCCCCTCACCCGTCTCGCTTCGCGTCTCTCCAAAAAGGGGACAGGTACAATTTCTCGTGTTGCGGTGAAAATGTACCTGTCCACTGATGAATCCCCACAAATTCTATTTCGATTCGCGAGGCTCTGTGAGCAACTGTGATTCAACGTTCTCCTGCTGCAGAGAATTCCCCCTCACTCGACG
>CAMYKY010000089.1:0-2494 GCA_947259165.1 uncultured Acidobacteriota bacterium
CGGCGACGACCCGAACACCAGCTCGGTCGTCGAGAACGGCTACTGGGGCATGGGGACCGGTGCCGAGCGCTTCGGCTACATCCCCGGCTTCCTGCTGGACCAGCTCGGCCAGCTTCCGGTCAACAAGCCGCGCTCCTACTACTACGTGGACGGCGATCCCGTGGTGGCGGACGCCTGGCTGGGCGACCTGGGCGACCCGAACGACCTGACCAAGGACCCGGCGGACTGGACCACGGTCCTCATCGTCGGCGCGCGCCAGGGGGGCTCGGGCTACCTGGCCCTCGATGTGACCCACCCCGACGCGGTCTCCGGCAACGCCCACTTCCCCTACCCGAGCCTGCTCTGGGAGTTCCAGGACGCCGACCTGGGCGACACCTGGTCCAATCCCGTCATCACGCGCATCAAGCGCGAGGCGGCCAGCGGCGTGGGCGACAAGTGCGGCAAGGACGACGGCGACGGCGACTGCCGCGAGCTCTGGGTGGCCATCTTCGCGGGCGGCTACGACGAGAGCGGCGACCCGAGCATGCCCGGCTTCGAGGACGATCCGGCCCAGTCGGGCTGGACCGACAAGAGCAAGGCGATCTACGTGGTCGACCTGCGCTACGGCACCATCTTGGCCAAGGCGGAGTACAGCGCCAGCGCCTCGGACGACCGGACGCTGATGAAGTACTCGCTCCCGTCCACGCCCACCGTGCTCGACCTGGACTTCGACGGCTTCGCCGACGTGGTCTACGTGGGCGACCTGGGCGGCCAGGTGTGGAAGTGGGACCTCTCGCTGGTCGGCAGCGACTCGGACGCCGACGGCGACGTGGACAACTGGCCCGTGGGCATCTTCTTCGCCAGCCCCAAGGACGTCAGCAGCGGCCACTTCCGCAGCCTGTTCGAGCCGCCCTCGGCGAGCTTCTACCAGGGCGACCTGTACATGGCGTTCGGCACCGGCGAGCGCTCCGACCTGGCCTACCTGGGCGACCCGTCCGACGACGAGAACAACCGCTTCTACGTGGTCAAGGACCTGGTGCCGACCGGCACCGGCGCCTTCCCGGGCGCGCTCGGCGAGAGCGACCTGACCGACATCAGCGGGGCCGACAGCGACACGAATCCGGCCGACTACGGCTTCTTCTTCGTCGCCCAGGACTCGGAGAAGTTCCTCACCGCGCACACGGTCTTCGCCGGGCAGGTGATCACCACCAGCTACATCCCCGACGACGATCCGATCACGTCACCGTGCGACCGGGACGGCGAGTCGCGCCTCTACATCTTCAGCCTGTCCAGCGGCCTGGGCTTCTACACCGACTCGGTCACGACGGGGGACGCGGCGCGGCGCGTGTCGATCGGCGCGGGCCTCTCGAACGATCCGCGCATCTCGATCTCGGAGACCGGCGACAAGATGTACATCCAGACGTCCGACGGCCGGCTCGTCGCGACGCCGGCGAGTCGCAGGTCGAGGCCGTGAGAGGCGCGCAGGGTTTCCGCCTGGGTCGCGAGTTGTTCGAGCAGAGCGCTGCCGACGCCGCCAAGACCCGCGACAACGACCTGCGCGGTGCGACGCTGGTCGTCGCCCAGTAACGCGTTGTGGATAGCGTTGAGCGCCACCTTTTCGTCGGCTCGAGCGACAACGAGCGAGATGTTGAGCTCGGATGAGCCCTGAGCGATGGCGCGCACATTGATCCCTGCGGATCCGAGGACATTGAAGAGCCGCCCGGCGATGCCGGGGCGCTCGCACATCTGTTCGCCCACGGCGGCGACGATCGAAAGCTCGCGCTCGACGACGAGCTCGTCGATGAGACCCACACCCCGCTCGAGTTGGAACTCCTCCGAGACTTGCTGCTGCGCTTCGTTCACATCTTCGGGCGCGACCGCGAAGCAAATCGAATGCTCGCTAGAAGCTTGGGTAATGAGAATGATGTTGATTTCGGCCCGGGCGAGAGCTTCGAATAGGCGTCGCGCGGTTCCTGGGATCCCCAACATGCCGTCACCTTCGAGGCGCAGAAGGGCGATGTTGTTCATTGATGAGATCCCGCGTACCGGGCGTTGGCTCGGTGCGGCCTTCTCGGCGATGCGGGTGCCTTCGAACGCGGGCTCGAACGTGTTCTTAATGATGATGGGAATCTTGCGGGCGCGAGCCGGGTGGATCGTGGGAGGGTAGACGACCTTGGCACCGAAATGGGAGAGCTCCATGAGCTCTTCGTAGCTCAGCTCAGGTAGAGAGAACGCGTCCTTGACGAGCCGGGGGTCGGCGCTCATAACCCCGTTCACATCCGTCCAGATCTCGATGCGCTCGGCCGCGAGCGCGGAGCCGACAAGAGCCGCGGTGTAGTCGGAGCCACCGCGTCCGAGGGTCGTGGTTTCGCCCGCCTCGGTCGCGCCCAGAAAGCCGGTCACGACCTGCAACGCTTTGTGGGTTCCGAAGTAGTCTCGGGTATTGATTTCGGTGCTGTCGTTGTCGACGCGCGCGGCGCCGAAACTCTTGTCGGTCACGATGAACTGTCGGGCA
>CAMYKY010000089.1:2515-13359 GCA_947259165.1 uncultured Acidobacteriota bacterium
AACGCGGCCGCGACGATATCCGCCGACAGACGCTCACCATAGCTCGAGACCTGATCGAGAATTCGAGGCGTGCACTCGCGCAGGAGCGAGACTCCGTTGAGTAGATTTCCGAGCTCGTCGAGCCGCCGCTGGACTCGCATTTTGAGAGCCGCATGCTCGCTCTGCTTGGCTAGTTTCACGATGGCTTCGAGGTGTCGTTGGGCGAGCGACTCTTGTATCTCACGATAGTCCGCGAGCCCTCTGGCAGCGAGACGGGCCGCCTCGTTCAACGTGTCGGTCACGCCGGCCATGGCTGATACGACGACCGTGATCCCGGACGCCTCTTGCTTGTCGCGGACGATCTCAACAGCCGTCGCAATCCGCTGCGGGCTCTCCAGTGAGGTGCCGCCGAACTTGAGAACAATCATAGGTATCGGGAACGGGCCCTTGATGAGTCGAAACCCGTAACTCATATACTATCGTGCGTCGTTTGCTTTTCGCGGAGAACCGCATAAAACTTGGGCGTTGGTGGGAATGCCATTTGCGACCATTCCAAAGCGCCGTTTGTACCCGTTCCTAGGGTTCTTTCTCGCGGTCGGTGCGCCCGGAGGCCTTTTGCTGATGCGCACCCTCGCTCATGCGGAGCTCGGCAATTGGGCATGGATGGCCCACGAGCTCTCGACGCGGGCTCTGACCTACGGGTATATCGCCGCGAGCACGGCGCTCATGTTTGCAGGGCTGGGTGCGATCATCGGCTCTCACGAAGATCTTCTCGAGCGGATGTCGCTGACCGACCCGTTGACTGGCCTGGCGAACCGGCGTCACTTCGATAGGCGCCTTAGAGAGGAACTTGCGCGCGTCGGCCGCTACAACCAACCCCTGGCGATGCTTCTGCTCGATCTCGATGGCCTGAAGAATGTCAACGACGCTGGCGGTCACGAATCAGGGGACAACGCCCTTCGTGCCATTGCCCGGACTTTGCAGCACACCTGCCGCAACACCGACCTGGCCGCCCGGATCGGCGGCGACGAGTTCATCGTGTTGGCGCCCAACATCACTGAGGGCGAAGCGGAGACACTCGCAGAGCGCATTCGCAAGATGCTGACTGCGGAGGCGAGTTGGGTCTCGACGACGCTGCCGCCGCTGACGCTTTCGATTGGCGTCGCTGACACTCGCTGTATTCGCGAGCTTCATCCCGACCGGTTGTACACTGCCGCGGACCGGGCATTGTATCGAGCGAAACAAACCGGCAAGGATCGGGTTGTGCTGTCGGAGATGGAAAACGGTCAAGGCGAGGCTCAGACCGCCGCCGGTGAAGCCGCTGCCCGCGAAGCTTGACCTCGCGCGATCGGCGTCGCGTTGTCGCTGACGAACGCGACCGTGTTCGCGACCACCGCGTCTTCTCGTAGCACGCGGCGACGCTCCAAGCGCTCGTTGTTGTGAGCTCGGCATCGGGCCAGAGCTCGATCAGGGCGCGTCGCGTCGCTCTCTCCGTGGCGGAATTTTTTTAGCTTTCTAGAGTCTTGACAATTTTCGGAATTGTCCGTACGATTGTTGTACTCACTAAACATCAAAACAAATTCAGGGGTTGTGCCAGGTTCCTCTCGTGGCGGCAAAGTTTTTTCCGTTGCTGTCTCTGTCGAGGATCCCGGCGTCTAACTTTGGGCCAACCAGGCCTATCAAGGATGACTCGACATGGCGAAAGCGGAACAAGTAGCGAGACTTTGGACGCGAGAATCCATTCTCGACGTCGAGAACAAAATCCTCCAGCAAGTGATGTCAGCCCGGACCGCGGAAGGATCCCAGGCCTCCATCGCCTTCGCCCGATTTCTCCGGATGTCGGGGCTCGACGTGGACAACTACCCGTTGTTCCTCAAGATGTTGGAAATCGAGAACCACTGGGTCCTCGACGCTTTGATCGGTGAGACCGATCCTTTCCTGCTTCTGTCGACGATTCCGCCGAACGAGTATCTCAGCTCCAAGTGCTTTCAGTTGCTCACGCGCTGGCGTGCTGGGGGAATCTACCCGAAAACCCTTGCCATCGTGCTCGGCGTGCTGCAAAACACCTACAGCTCACCGCGGGACGGTTACAAAATCTATCGACTGAGCGTGGCCGACGTCGATAACCTCGGCAAGCACCTCGAAAAAGAAAAGGGCCAAAACGACCCGAGAAACCGCTGCGTTCTCGACATCCTCGATCGCATCGGAACTCTCGAGGGACTCCGCTGGGACGAGTCGATGGAGCAAGTGGCTCGTCAGGCGCTCAAGATTCGTAGCAACTTTTTTGACAACACGAAGGCTCTCGAGGACTGCATTCCGCAAGTTCTCCTGGTTCGGGGCGACTATCGGCAAGACGAAATCCCGCCTCAGCAGCTGTTCGCAGATTGAGAAGAGTGAGGTAGAAAACAATGGCTCAGGCAATGGAAGCAGTCAACATCCAGGCCGAGATTATCGGTCTGCCCAACGACGAGCGCATCGGTGAGATTGAAAACCTGCTTTTGCAGGGCGTCTTCGGCTGCCGCTCTACCGAAGCGGTGGAAGCTGCCGTCACGTACGCGCAGTTTCTCTCGAGCGCTGGCATCACCCCCGAAAACTATCCGGTGTTCTTACGGATGCTGGAGATCGAGAACCACTGGGTCATCGACTCGCTAATCGGCGAGCGGGATCCTTTCTTGCTGCTCTCTGGGGTTCAGCCCAACAAGTACATCGTGGGTCGTATCCTCGCGATGATGACGCGCTGGCACAAGGGCGGCATCTACGCGAAGAACCTCTCGGTGATCCTCGGCGTGCTCCAATCCGTCTACAGCTCTCCTCGTGACGGGTACCGGATCTACCCACTCTCGATTGCTGATGCCAACGCGATTGGCAAGCATCTCGACAAGGAAAAGGGGCAGGACGATCCCTTGAACCGAGCCATCCTCGAAGTGCTCGACAAAATTGCGGCGCTCGAAGACGACGACAACTCGGAGATGGAAGAAGTAGCCATCCACGCGTCGTCGATTCGGAATGCGTTCTTCGACGATCGCAAGCGCATGGAAGATGTAATTCCGCCGGTGCTTCTCGTGACCGTCGAGGATCGCAAAGAGATTTCACCCAGGCGTACGAATGCGCTGGTTGCCTCCGACCGGCCGTCGCCGGTCGCGAAAGCCAAACCCAAACCGACCGCCGCGCCCGCCGCGCCGGCCAAACCCCCCGAGTCGGGCTCTGGCCAAACGAACTAAGGTGACGCCAACGCCGCTAGAGGACAGGTCTACCCGGCAGCAAAACGACGACGGGAACGGTGTTCCTGTCGACAGGTGTCGGGTGGACCTGCAGGCGGTCGAAGTCGCGCTATTGTTGAAAGCCTGCCAAAAGTACCGATCGACTTTGCCCGGCTATCTTCTCTCGGCGCAAGAAGACATGGCGCTGGCTGATGCGCTGTTAGAAAAACTTCGCAAGATCCAACCTCGAGACGACACGGACGGGTAGTGCGTCAAGCTCGCTGTTGAGGCCGGGCGCTGCCGCTGTTGGCCGCCAATTCCTCGTTGATGCGCCGGCACCGCCGCCGACCGAAGAGCAGACGCAGGCACAAAGGCTCTGTTGTTCTCACAAGCTCTCGAGCCCCATCGTAGCTCCATCGACCGTCTCCCCCGCTCGGGGGAGAGGACGGCTCGCAAAGCGAGCCCGGTGAGGGGTGCCGCCGAAGGCCGCCAATGACTCCTGAGCTTGAAGAAACCGCCCGCCCCGAATTGCCTCCGCCCTCGTAGAGTGACTCCCGCGAGCTCGCGCGCGGCGGAACGGGAACGGGAACGGGAACGGGAACGGGAATGGCAGAGTTTAGTTGGACTCTTCGACTTGCTCGATACTCCGATACATGTCGGAGATGACTTCCTTTAGGGCGGCGATCGTTTGGTCCTGGTCGTTTCGGTCTTGAAGGTAGCCTCCGACGGACTGCGAGAAGTCGTTAATGACGGCTTTCAGGGACTCGATCGTTTCCTTGTTGTCCGACACCTTTTTCGCGTGCTCCGCGATCTGCTGATTCCGTTCGGATAGCTCGTGCTGAGCGCGGGATAGTTCCTCGGCAAGGGAGTCGATTTTCGCCGTGAGCGCGCTGAGCTCACCAGAACGTTTTTCGTTCGACTGTTCGAGCTCGCGGGCGCGCTGATCCCGTTCGGATAGCTCGTGCCGAGCACGGGATAGTTCCTCGGCAAGGGAGTCGATTTTCGCCGTGAGCGCGTTGAGCTCGCCGGAACGTTTTTCGTTCGACTGTTCGAGCTCGCGGGCGCGCTGATCCCGTTTCGAGAGCTCGTACTGAGCGCGGGACGAATCCTCGGCAAGCGCGTCGAATCGACCGGTCAGCGCCGTCAGCTCGCCGGATTGTCTGGCGTTCGACTGTTCGAGCTCACGGGTGCGTTGAACGCGTCCGGAGAGCTCATGCTGGGCGCGGGACAATTGTTCGGCGAGAGAATCCGCTTTGCGTCGGAGCGTGGCGATTTCGCTCGAATGCTTTTCGTTCGCCTCCTCGAGCTCGCCGGAGCGGTCGAGCTTCTTTTTGGTGGCAGCAAGCTCTATCTCGAACTCCTTGCGCAGGGACGCTACAGAGTCCTCATGTTGGATGCGGACTTTTTCCAGCTTGGCTTGCCACTCCCGCTCCGCTCCACTGGCGGCTTTCTCGCTCCGCTGATTGAGATTGTGCTCGAGCTGCTCGAGTTTTTGCATCCAGTCGGTCTCGACCCGCTTGATACCTTCCGCATGCCTTCCCTTGAGCTCGGTCACCCGGCGCTCGTAGCGCTCGCGCGTTCCCTGGTGAAGCTGCTTTTCATGATTGAGTGCGTCGGTCACGCGTTTTAGCTCCGTCGTCGACTGGCGTTTCAGTTTTTCGACAGAGGCGGAGAGAAACTGCTTCTCGTCTTCGAGTTGCATCACTCTGGTCTTGGTGCTGTGTTTGAGGTCTTTCAGGTCGGCCTTGTTTTGCTCCTCGAGGATGGTGAAATCGGAGCGGTGCTTGGCTGCCAACTCGGACATCTCGGCTCGAAGAGCGTCGGCAGCAACTCCCGCTGCATCTCTTTCGTCCTCGACCCGTCGAAGGGCTGCACTCGCACTCTCCTCTTGTTGCAGGGCCGTCGCACGATGAGCTTCCTCCAGCGTCGACAACTCGTCTTCGTAGTCCGTTCGGAGAGCCGCCAAAGACCGGGTGTGCTCGTCCTCGAGCTGCTCGATTTGCTCGCTCGTGTCGGCTTTAGCCTGATCCACGCCTTCTCTGATCGCTTGTTGTGCTTCTTGGTCCTTCCTGGCGAGTGCCTCCATGTGGGTCGACTGGAGTGCGGCCATGTCTTTCTCGTTGCTTTGGCGGAGAGAGGCGAGCTCGTCGGCGTGGCTTCGTTGCGCTTGTTCATGCTCTGCGGTGAGCTTGGCGGTGGCCTGGGTAATCGCGTCGGCGATCGCCTGATCTCGCTCGTGAGCTCGGCTTGCGAGCTCGCTTTCGTGGGCCTGGTTCAGACTCGCGATCTGCTTCTGGTGACGTTTGTTCAGCGACATTAGCGCGACCGCATGCTCTTTGGCCAGCGCGGCGAGTTTTTCCTCGCCCCGGGCGCGTTCGTCATCCAGAGCGCTCGTCCGTTCGTCGCGAAATTTCTTGGATAGCCCAGCAAGTACCGAGAATTGATCTTGCTCCGCTTTCTCTAGGTGTTTCGCGTGAATGGCTTGAAGCTGAGCGAGATTCTTCTCGTATCGCTCGCGCGTCTCATGGTGGCTTTGCCGCTCTTTCTCCCAGCTCATGAGGACGTCTTGGACTTTGGCGTTAACCTCCTCGAGCATGGTTTCGTTGGAGCCGATGGCGGCTTCGGCTTTCTTCTCGAGGTCCTTGCGCTCGGCTTCGTGTTTGCGGACCAGCGCTTCGATCTTGGACGCTTGCTTTTTCTCGAGAGCATCCAGATCCGCTATTTTCTTCTTTTCGGAGCGAGCGAGCTCGCCCACCCGTTGCTGGTTCGCTTTCTCGAGGGCTGCGGCGCTCTTTTCGGACGCTTCGCGCAGGGTTTCTTGCGCCTCGGCGGCGAGGCGCTCGAGGGCCTCTCCGTGAGACTCGTGCAGCGCGGCGATCGCCTTGTCCTGCTCCGCACGTAATTCCGCTGAGGTGCGACTTCGAGTCTGGTCGAGCTCCTTCAGCTTAGCGGTGTACTTCTCCTTGAGCTCCGCAATCGCGGTGGCTTTTTCTTCCCGCAGGATGGTTTCTAACTCTTTGAGCGCGCTCGCCCGGGCCTGCTCGCTCTCTTGGACGATTTTGGCGCGCTCTGCGCGCACTCCGGTCAGTTGTTCCCGTAGCTCGTGACGTGCGACCGTCACCCGCACCTGCTCTTCGGATATCACTTGCTTCAGAGTTTCGATCTCGCGCTCGTGGAGCTTTTGTTGCTCTTCGAGCTCACCGGCGACGTTGTCGAACTTTCGTTGGGAGCGCTCGAGCCGTTCTTTCCAGCCGGTCGCCTCTTCAGCGCTTTGTTCTTGGTCCTTTTGGACCTCGATGAGTTTTGACCCGAGCTCGGCGAGCTTGCGTTTGACCACCGATACGTAGCCGTCGCGACGACGGATGGTCTTGGTGAGCGCTTCAATCTCTTCTTGTTTGCGGTTCGCGGCTTCGCGGAGCGTCACGAAATCGTTCGAAAACGGAGAGCTTTGCGCGTCGCTTCGGGCCTGGGTCAGCTTCTCTTCGAGTCGTCTAACGAGCTCCTCCAGCTCGGCCAGGCGTTGCGGGGTTACATCGCCCGGCTTTGTCGTCGAGGCCGCGGCAAGTTCGGTCGCTTCCTCGTCCACTTCGGCGAATATCGCAGCTGTCGCGGGATCGAGAAACTGGGACAGCCTCGGATCGAGCTCGGTCGCGGCGCGGCGGTTGAGCGTTGCGTCCGCTTCGTCCGAGTCGTTCGACTCCTGTGACTCCTCGACGTGCGCCGACTCAGATGCGTCGTCGTGCGGATCGAGATCGTCGGCCGCCGCGAGCTCCTCGTGCCGGGCGCTCAGGGGCGTGTGTTGCGGCGCGGGGTCGGAGCCGGCCGGACCTGCTGAGTCTTCGCCGCTCAGCGCGTCTTCGCGAATTCCGACTCTACGCTCGAGGATGCCGCCGAGCTCCGCTTCGGAGACGGTGCGTTTGTCGATGTACCCGTCGGCGTGTACCCGGAGATTCTCATGCATTTTCATGTCGGCCTTCGAGACCGACGCCGTGGTCAGGACGACCGGGACATTCCTCTGTGCCTTCTTGACCTTACTGAAAAGCGAGAATCCGTCTTTGTCGGGCAGCTCCACCGCGATGAAAACGAGCTTGGGCTTGTGACGCGCAAGCATCTCGAGCGTTTCGCTCTCGTTCTCGGCGCTGACGATGCGAACTCCCTTAGATGGAAGCAGATGCGAGATGTTCTCGCAGAAGCTTTCGTCGTTGTCGACGACAAGAACGTAGCAGTCAGCCATGCAGGATCGCTCGGAGGGCGGGACCGCAATCCCGCGCCGGACACTTTCGGATTGTCTTTGGATCTACCTCTAGAATACCAAATGGGAGCTATCATGGAGTATCCGGGAGGTCTTGTCTTTTGCGTCGTTTTCTTGATGGGCGAGTCGAAGTCGTCGTCGCCAATATTACGGAATTGGATTTGGACGCCATCGTCAACGCTGCCAACGCGAGCCTTTTGGGTGGCGGGGGTGTGGATGGGGCTATCCACCGTGCGGCGGGCCCGGAGCTGGTCGAGGCATGCCGGCGTCTGGGCGGCGCACGTAGCGGGGAGGCCAAGATGACCGAAGGGTTTGGGCTCGCCGCAAGATACGTGATCCATGCTGTCGGTCCGATTTGGCAGGGAGGAGCGGAGGGAGAGCCGGAGCTGCTCGCCCGCTGCTACCGAAACGCACTCGATCTCGCCTACGAGGCTCAGCTACGCTCGGTCGCGTTTCCGTGTATCTCGACGGGTGTCTACGGGTACCCGATCAGCAGGGCAGCGGCCGTGGCTCAGTCGACGGTTCGCGCGTGGCTCGAGCGGCACGATATCCCGGAGCGAGTCGTGTTTTGCTGTTTCTCGGAATCGGATCGCGAAACGTACGAGCGGGTTGCGGGCACCGAGCTCGTCTAATTCTCGATGGTTGGCGCTCATGACTGAGGCGGTTGTTCTGCTGCATGGAATGGGCCGCTCCTGGGTGTCGATGGCACCGCTGGCGTGGAGGCTCAAACGAGCCGGGTACGAGACGCATTTTTTCGGGTATAACCCACGGAAGGAGTCGCTCGACGATGTGACCACGCGTCTCCAAACGGTCGCCTCGGAGAAAGTCGGCGCGTCGTCCTACCACTTCGTTGGGCACTCGCTCGGTAATATTGTCGTTCGCAACGGGTTTCGCACCGGTTATCGAGAGGGCCTCGGACGGATTGTCATGCTCTCACCCCCCAATGGACCGGCGGCGCTGGCGAGCTCGTGGAGGGACTGGCGCCTGTATCAGTGGGTCACGGGTGATAGCGGCCAAAAGCTCGCGGACGTCAGCTTCTACGAGAGCCTTCCCGTGCCGACGGTCGAGTTCGGTGTTATTGCGGGAGACAAGGGACACCGGGTTGGCTTCGACGAAGCCAACGACGGGGTCGTTCGGGTGGAGAATACGAAGCTCGAGGGGATGCGAGACTGGGTTCTTGTTCACCACACGCATACGTTCATCATGATGGCGGCGGATACTTCGGCGCTTTGTCGGAGGTTTCTCGAGACAGGGGTTTTTCAACACGGAGACACGCAGGCACGGCGGGGGCACGGTCAGTTGGAAGGATTTCTTCGGTGAGGGGTTCGCGGGTTCGGGGGATTGCCTTTGTCGCGGGAACGGGAACGGGAACGGGAACGGAGGATGCTTGGGAGACTCCGTGAAACCTTTGTGCCTCTGCGTCTGCGTGGTGGCGACGGGTTTTCTTTGCTCGAGGTGCTTCTTGCGCTTTCGATTACGCTCATCATCATGGGGTTGTTGGCGCAGACCATGCAGCACGTTGGGCAGGTGTTCGAGGCGCAGACGGAGTTGGCGACGACTTCGAATACGACGACGCTGGCGCTCGATGACATCGCGTTCGAGCTAGCGGGGGCGGGGTTTGGGCTCGGGGACGGCACGGTCGCGGTGTTGCCGCGAGTGCCTGGCGATCGCGCGGGTCCGTCTGCGCTCACGCTCCGATCCAATCCGCAGCTCGTGGCCGGGGACTTGCTCGCGGAGCTCGATCAACCGGGCGAGGACGTGGCTGTTTCCAACGCGGACTTGTTCGATGCCGGTGCGACCGTCTTGCTCACGAACGCGTGGGGACGGCACGAAGTTGCCGAAATTGTCCGCACGTCGGCGAGCTCGGTGGCGCTTCGATCCCGAGAGTCGAGTGACGGAGCGTTTCAGAATCGTTTTGATCCCGAGACCGAAGCGCGGGTCTTGGGTCTTCGAGAGGTACGCTACTACCTCCGTGAAGCCGATGGCGACGGCGTTTTGGAGCTTGTGAAGGACATCGTTGGCGTTGGTAGCCGAGTGCTAGCGCGCGACGTCGTCTCGCTGGGTTTCGAGTACCTGGACGAAGACGGCGAGCCGATCGCTTCCGGGCGGGTCGAAGACGGCAGCGAGCTTGCGGTGGTCCGTATGAAGGTGCAGTACCTACCGGGTGCGGATGCGCTCCAGCCAGTGTGGTTGGTCACCGCGGTCGCCCTGAGCTCGGGCTCGGGCACAGTCGACTTCGAAAGTCGTGACGCTGAGTTTCGACTGTCCCGGTATTTTCATCCCATCGACCACCCGGCCGGCGTTGCGTCTCGGGTCGGCGCCGATTGGGGTGTTATCTTGGCTGCGGGCGCGACGGCTCATCGGGACCCGGCCTACGCCTACACCTTCATGATGGAGCAGCGTTTCAATGATGCGCGCGTGGACGACATCGCATTCTTCGAAGACGTTCGCGCGCCAGTGACGCTCACGTTTGGGCCCGAACGAGGGCCTCTCGCGGGGTCGTTGTTCGTCGCTGCCTGGGGACTTCGCGTTGGTCATCTGTCACGCGTGGCACCGGACTCGGGCAATGGCATCTCGAAGGACTCGGAGGTCACGGTATTCGATGGCACGGAAGCGCTCGCCCAGGCGGGTGGGATGGCGTTTGGAGTCGACGACGCCCTCTATGTCACCAGCCGCGAGAAAGGCGCGATCTTCCGATACCGGTTCGATCTGCAAGGCCAGCCCGACGCGCCCGAGCGGCTGTTCGGAGTTCGCGGGACGCCGGGCACGATCATCGAAGGAACCGACGGCTTCCTCTACTTCCTGCTCGATGAAGAGGGGCGTGGCTCGCTGTGGAAGATGGCGTTCGACGAAACACTGACTCCGGTCGACCCGGTTCGTGTCGGAGCGTTGCCCGGATTGGGGGTTTCACTCGCGCGGGATCCGATTGATGGCGATCTGTTTGCGCTCGTCCGGACACCGACCGGAGACTTCATTGTCGTCGAGCTGAGCCGCGCTTGGATGAGGGCGCTGGAAGACTTCTCGGGTGGTCCGCCGGAGGAGCCGCGGGTGGTGTTTTCACTCGAACAGTGGCAGCGGAAGCTCGAGGAAGGGGACGTCGAGACGACGGAGATTCCGTTCCATCCGAGCGAGCTTCCCCTCCGGATGAACGTGCTGCGAACCGACGAGCTGGATTTCTTGTCGTTCGATGCCCTCGGCTCGCTCTACATGGGAGCGAAGGAGGCCAATCTGGTGCTCAAGTTCGAGCTCCCTCGCCCTTCTGGTCGCTACACCGTCGGTATCGCCGCCGGCATCGTCGACCGGGGCTTCGGTCTGACACCCGAATTGAGGATGCACGCGTGGAAGAAAATCGCGCACTGACCCGCATGAGCAACGGGCGCGACGAGCACGGCGTCGCGCTCGTGTTGGTCCTA
>CAMYKY010000089.1:13402-31062 GCA_947259165.1 uncultured Acidobacteriota bacterium
TGGACTACCGCGATACGATCTCGGAGGAGTTCGCCGCCCAAACAGGGTTCGAGGAAGCGCGCAATCGAATTGCCGCCAACGGGCTCGAGCTCGAACCGAACCAGGGAAGTACGTTCCTCGTCGACGAGCTCGACGAGTTCCGCGCCCGCGTCCGCGTGGCGAGGGAAGAGGACATCGTCCTGACGCAGACGGGGCATATTCTCGATGAACTGGCCGCGGGAAAGGCCGACTTGGAGCTCACGGGTGTCGACGCGGAGGGACGGGTCGTTTATCAGTTCCGCAAGCTCGAAATCTATGTCGTACAAGTCGACATATCACGCCGTCCGACGCTCCCCGCCGTACGATTGTATGGCGTCCTCGCCAAGCTCCCCGAAAACACCCTCGAAATCCTAGGAACGCAACTGACCCGCGGCTACTTCGATTAAGTTCTCACCACGGAGAGCACGGAGAATTTCACGGAGACCCACAGCGATTTCTGTCGACTAACGAAGAAAAGATCGGTCGCGTTCCATGCCCCCCCTCCGTATCTCCGTGGTGAAAAAAGACTACGGAAAGCGGAAACGCAACGTGGTCAGGAACTCATTGTGGTCGATGTCTTGGCTGGCGGTGATGTCGTTGAAGGCGTATTCAAGCGTCACGTCGATGTTTTGCATGATTTCGACTCTCAAGCCGATATCCATCTTTGCCCAGTCCCACGCGAGGCTCGGCGCGACGAACATTGGCGGTGAGCTGAAATCGTTGTCGAGCCGACTGTAGCGAAACACGGGCTCGAACATCGTGAAGAGCCCCTTCGGGTCGCCGGGGTCGCCGGTCACGAAGCTGTAGCCGAGCTCCACCTCGAGGCCGGTTCTTGGAAGCCCCGCTGATTTTTCGTCGACATACTGGAAGAAGACGCCGAGTCCGCGTGCGGTCATGTCGACGTTGACGCCCCATTCGGTTCTCGAGTCGTCGTTGGGGTCGATGGGAAGACTCACTGGGGCGCCGTTCAACAGGTCGATGTCTCCTTCGTAAAACGTTCCATTCAGCGGCGCTGCGTCCGAGAGCGTCGTCTGATAATAGAAGCCCAGAATATCGATCCCGGTCTCCTGGTCTTCGGAGAGGAAACGCACACCGGCGCCGAATCCGCCCTCCATGTTGTCGTCGAAAGCGACCTCCTCGACCTCCGCGTGATAGAGAATCGGAAAGCCGGAGTTGAAGGTGATGTCAGGGTTGGGCGGGGGCACGACGCCGTTGTCTCCAGCGAGTGCATTGGGGTCGCGCATGAAGAGGGGGTTGCCGTTGCTGACCTGGGCGCGAAAATACACGTGTGTTCCCACGCTGCCACCGAACTGAAGCTGGATATCGTTGAATCGATTGAACGCGGTGGACACGAGGCCGTAGCTCGTCAGCCGCCGAAAAAGCTGTTTTTCGAACTTGGGCGCTTTGCCGAAAAGTGCGTAGACGTGGGTGCCGGAAAGCGCCTCGAGAGATTCGTACTTTGTGCCGAAACGAAGATACGCCTCGTCGACGTCGATGTTCCGATCTCCGCTCGTCGGGTTGCGGTCGTAGAGGTCGATGAAATCGATCTTGACGCGTCCAAAAATGGATCTGGGGAAATCCGCCTCGAAGAATACCGTGGCCTTGCTGACTTCGAGCGAAGATCCCGGCGAAACCGTGCGCATCTCGACGGAGTTGCGCCCCACCGGGGCGAACTCCGGCGGAAAGAACGCGAGCGGGAAGTTGTCTTCCTGAGACCGACGGTAGTGCGCGCTGACTTCGCCGGAGACCCGGAACTCTGTTTCTTCCGGCTCTTCGAAAGGCTCATCTTGAGCCCAGACTGCGCTCGAGCGTACGACTAAGACGATGACGATGATGTTGAATATAGAACGCATGCGTCGCTCTCCTTGGGAACTGAAGTCGATCGTAAGGATGCCTCGAAGTGCCGTCAAGCGGATTCGTTCGTTTCAATCGATAGTATCGACATCTCTTCGAGACGGCGTTTTTGTGAAACGTTGGTGTAAGAAAAGGGTTGGGGCGGCAGGAAGATTACGGGGACAGAAAAAAATGTTCGTCCAGAAGATCAGTCCACTAGATTCTTGGAGTCCTCCGAGTCGCCTTGGTCCCCAAATCCCCCTTAGTACACCAGCGGCAGTCTGTTACGATACCGCGGCTGTGTGCTACGATGAAGATCTTTTCGAACCAGCGCCATAGACTAGCCCATGACTAGGTTTGTTCTCAGTATCGCCACGGTTTTCTTTTTCCCGCTCGAGGGCTCCGCGCAAATTTCTGGGAGCGTTGCGTTGGTCGAGAAAGGGGGCGTCGTGCGCAAAGTCGTGGAGGGTGCGCTCGTCTACGTCGACGGCGTGGAAGCGACGCCAGCGCGCGATCTCTCGGCGCGCAAGGTGACGATTTCGTCGCGCGACAAAGCGTTTACGCCCCGGGTGCAGGCCGTGACGGTTGGCGAGAGTGTCACGTTCCCTAATCTGGACGACATCATGCACAACGTGTTCTCGCTTTCGAAAGGCAACCGCTTCGACCTCGGTCTTTACAAGTCAGGAGCGAAGAAGGACTTCGTCTTCGAGAATCCCGGGCTCGTTCGCGTTTACTGCAATATCCACCCGCACATGAGCGCGTTCGTTCAAGTGTTGCCCAATCCTTACTTCACCTGGGTGCAGCCGGACGGAGGCTTCAACATCGCTAGGGTTCCGCCGGGACAGTACACACTCAAGGTCTGGCACGAGGAAGCTCAGACGTCCCAGCCGGTCGTGGTCTCGGAGGGAGGCGCGAGCGGCGTTCTCCTCAAGCTCGATGTGTCGCAGTACAAAAAGCGTTCTCATCTCAACAAATTCGGAAAGCCCTACAAGAGGAAGCGTGGCAAGTACTAACTCCCGCTGGTCGCGTCTCAGTCTCCAAGCCAAGATTTTCATCCTCTGCTTGGTTCTGGTGCTCGGACTGAGCGGAACCTTATTACTGTTCTCGTTCCAGCGTGCGAACGCTTTGGCGATGGACTCGTTGCAGTCCGCGCTCTCGGGAACGAGGAACCTGTATCTCAACCTCGAGGCCGATCGAGTCGAGAAGCTCTCTCTCATCAACTCGGTCATCGTTCAGAGCCCGTATTTCAAGGCGGCCGTTGCGGAGATGGACGAAGCGACGACTCTCGACTCCGCGCGGGACATGGTCGAGCAGGTCGGAAGCGACTTCATGATCATTACCGATTTCGAAGGTGAGGTCGTTGCCCGCACGGACCTTCCGGTTCTCACGGGAGTCGACCTGTCTGCGGATCCCCTGGTTGCAGACGCTCTCGAAGGCTACGAAGTCGGCGGCGTCTGGCGTGAATCGGAACGTTTGTACCACGCGGTCTCAGTGCCGTTATTGATCGGCGACGAGCTCATTGGCGTGGTGGTGTCGGGCTACGAGATTGGCGACGAGCTGGCTCAGAGCATCAAGAACTTTGCAAACTGCGAGGCGGTTTTTTTCTTGAAGACAGACGCCGGCTACACGCAAACGGGCTCGACGCTGGGCGAGAATACCGGCATCCTCGGAGCCTGGCTCGCATCGTCGTCGATGCCGTTCGACGCGGAGGACGTGCGTATCGACATGATGGGGGAAACCTATCAAACGATTTTCGTACCCCTCGAGACTGCTGCGGAAGAGACGGTTGGGTTGTTCGCCGCGATGCGGTCGCGGGATGCGGAGCTCGCCCCGTTTCGTGCGTTTCAGCGCAGCGTTCTTCTTGCGGGGCTCGTCGGTGTTCTGGTCGCCGGTCTGGCGAGCCACGTTCTCGCGCGGGGACTCGTTCGTCCCATCCAGCGTCTCGTGGATGTGACCCACAAGATTCGTGAGGGCGATTATCGAAGCGAGGTCGACGTCAGCTCAGGGGACGAGATTGGCACGCTCGCGAAGGCATTCCGCTCGCTGCTTGGAGAGCTTCGCGAGAAACAGGTGATGGAGAAGTTTATTTCTCGATCTGCCGCCGAGATGATTCAAAGAAGCGACGCGAGCGCGAGAGTTGGAGGTGAGAGAAGGCCCGTCACCGTATTGTTCTCGGACTTGAAAGCGCATGCGTTGTTGAAGGAAACGACGAGCGAGCCTGGGACCGTCCTGCGCAAAGTCAATCGCGCACTCGGCCGCCAGGCGGAGCTCGTCGAGCGCTACGGTGGGCAGGTCGACAAGTTCATTGGAGACCGCATGATGGCGGTCTTCAAGGGTGAAGATCGCGTCTGGCCAGCGATCCGCTGTGCGGTTTCGATCCAACACATGACGGAGCTGGAAGACAAGGGCGAGGTGTTGGTGCCGAGCATCGGGGTCAGCGCGGGAGACGCTATTTTCGGTGCCGTGGGGAGCGCCAGCCGACTCGACTATACACTTTTGGGACCGGCTGTCTACGTTGCGGGCCGGCTTGCGTCCGACGCGCACCCAGGCGAAGTCTTGTTGTCACAGGAGGCCTACGAGCTCGTCAAGGATCGCACCGCGGCCGAGGCACTGGCGCCCCTCACCCTCCAGGGTTTCGACGCTCCGGTTGGGGTCTTCAGCGTGTCCACTGGGACCGCGCGACAGACCCAACTGTCGCAGTCGCGAGCTGCGGCGTCCAAGGGAGAACTGCCGACGCTGGTGGATGGCACCGATGGGGACGTCGCCGAGCTCGCACTATCGTCTCTCGAGCCAGGTGTCGCTCTCGGCAAACGCTACGAGATTCGTCGGGTGTTGGGAAGCGGCGGTATGGGGATGGTCTTTCAAGCTTACGACCGCGATCTCGATGAGCTGGTGGCGCTCAAGGTGCTTCGCCCGGATATCGCTTCGATGGATCCGAGCATCCTCGAACGTTTCAAGACAGAGATCCGCGTCGCGCGGCGCATCACCCATCGGAACATCGTGAGGACGTTCGACTTCGGCGAGGAAGGCGGGATCCGGTTCATCACCATGGAGTTTGTCCAGGGGATGACGCTCAAGCAGTTGATCCGTGGTCGAGGCGCGCTTCCGGCCGGCGTTGGGCTGCAGATCGCCAAGCAAGCGTGTGCAGGCCTCGTTGCCGCTCACGAAGCGAACGTGGTGCACCGAGATGTGAAGCCGCAAAACATCATGCTGACTCATCAGAGCGACGTGAAGATCATGGATTTCGGCATCGTCCGGGAGCAAGAAAAATCCAACGTCACCGAGATCGGACTCGTCATGGGGACGCCCGACTACATGTCACCCGAGCAAGCCCAAGGTAAACGGGACCTCGACTACCGCAGCGACGTGTATTCTCTTGGTGTCGTTCTCTTCGAGATGTTTACCGGAGAGCTGCCGTTTCCGGGGACGACGCCCATGAGCGTCGCCATGAAGCACGTGCAGGAAGCGCCGCGGGAGCCACGCGCCATGCGCGCGGCAATACCCGAAGTCCTCTCCAACGTGATTCTCCGCTGTCTGCAGAAGAATCCGGAAGATCGCTACCAGAAGATGAGCTACCTCCAGGCGGAGCTCTACCGTATCTCGGCAATGACGAAAGCTGCCTGAGATTCCGCCCGGTTGACCTTCCAAGAATGACCCCCTATTATTGAAAAATAGGCAAATCACCCTGAAAAACGCCGGTCCCGCTTGACCGGTTGCTTGTGCGGACCTTCCAGCAGACGGTGAGGTGTGCGATGGCGCGTAAACCAGCATGAACGAACCCAACCAGCCTCGGAGCGACGATAGCGACGACACCGTGCGGGACCTACTGGTCCGACTCGGACGCGATCTGAGCGGGGCGCTCGAATCGCTGCTCGCCGAGATTCACGCTCTCGATGAGCGCATCGCGCGAGATGACGGCGCCGCCCAGGTCGTCGAGCTCGCGTACAAATTGCGGACGATTGTCGAACCCATCACGGCATTTGCTCAACTGGAGTCGACACCGCCTGCCGACGAGCTGGTTCGGATCGACCTGCGAGATTTGGTCACCAAGGTGACGAGCGGTCCCGAGGTGGCGGCTTCGTTCCGCGTGTCACTGCGCGGCGATCTCGGGGTGAGCTTCGATGACCGAAACCGTCTCGAGCCGGCGCTCGAGTTGTGCCTACGACTTCTGAGCCGCATGACGGAGAACAAAACTCCTCTTTACGTCCACCGTGAAGTTCACGAGCCCTCGGATCGCGTCGTTTTGACGACCGAGCTCCACAAACCGGAACCGGTAGCGCTTGCTCTGTTGAAGCGTACGGCTCAGGCCGTGGGCGCGAGGCTCGAGACTGATGGGCGCTCGTTGACACTGGGTTTTTATGTGGGTGCCCGAGCACTACGAGACGAGCGGGGCTCAGGCGCCTTGGCCGGACCCGTGCTTGCATTTCGGCGTGACGAGAACGCTTCCGCGGCGGAGCCGGAGCCGGCCGCGCGCGCTGTGATCGTGGTGGTTGACGACGAACCCGCCGCCCAGGCCTACATGGGTCGGCTTCTCGAGCTCGAGGGTTTCGAAGTCGTCAGCTGTACGACTCTCGAGCAGGCCCTTGAAGCCGCGCACGCCTACCGTCCGGACCTCGTTATCCTGGATCGTCTCCAGGTGGACCGAGAGGATGAAGACTGGCTTCGTCGGTTTCGATCAGAGCCTGCGATCGGTCGCACGCCGTTGGTACTCATGCAGAGTGCGGAGTCCGACTCTCTCGGTCTTGTCAGCGTGTCCGATATCGTGGGCAAGCCTATCGACCCGAACGAGGTGATCGCGACCATCGAGCGACTGACCGGTACCGGCTCACCGCCGATCGTCGTCATCCGGGACTCCCAAGACGACTCGAAGTGGCGGCGTTGTCTCGAGGGGCAAACGCGTGCGGTCGTGGCATCGAGCGTTTCCGAGGCGGAGCGCTTGCTGGATGCGGTCACGCCGAAAATGTTGATCGTAGATGTTCGGCACGTGGACCGGGCGGTCGCTCTGCTCGAGGAAGTTCGGCGTCGCGGCCGTGGCGATAGGGTGCCCGTTGTTGCGGTTCATGGGCGGTTGTCGAAGAAAGCTCGTCTACGGTTGGACGCGGTTGCGGATGCGCGGATTACTTACAGTGAGCTCAGTCGACGGTCTTTGGAGGCGATGATTCACGAGGTTCAGCTCGGAGACCAACGGACGACGGTTGGGGCGGGGTAGTTGGCGGCGATAACGGAATGGGAACGGAATGGAATGGGAATGGAATGGAACGGGAACGGGAATGGGAATGGGAACGGGAACGGGAACGGGCAGAGACTCTCTGTTATGGGCGGGCGGCGGCCGGGTATTTGATACGGGTATTGACGATTCCTAGCTCGACGCGACGGTTTTTTGCTCGAGCCTCGTCGGACGTGCCTTTCACTAGAGGTTGTGACTTGCCGAAGGCTTCGACGGTTAGGATGGCGTCGTCGAGGCCGGCTTCGACCAGGTAGTTGCGTACGGACATGGCGCGCTGCTCGGAGAGGCTCAGGTTGTAGTCCACGCTGCCCACGTTGTCGGTGTGGCCGTTGACGGAAATCGTATAGTCCGCCGAGGTCAACAACACCCCGGCAATTCGGCTCAAGAGCTCTTTGTTCTCCTGCTTCAGTGTTGATTTGTCGAAGTCGAACTTGAGCGAGTCCTCTCCCAAGTTCATGACGAGACCCAGAGCGGTGCGCCGGGTTTGGGCGATCTTACCGAGAGAGTCCTCGAGGCGATTGAGCTCGGCCTCTGCTTCTCGCTTGACCCGCTCCGCTTCCGCCCGAGCTGCCTCGGCCTCGGCCCGGGACAGGCGAGCCACGTCACGGGCGAGCACGGCGTCTTCCTCGGCGCGTACCGACTCGGCTTCTGCTAGCAATCGTCCTTCGGCTGCGGCTCGTGCCGCTTGTTCGGCACGTTCGGCGCGGTCGAGAGCTTTCTCCGAAGCATCGGCCGCTTCGAGGGCCTGCGTGCTCAGGGTCGATACCTGGGTCTCGATCGCGTCGAGACGCTCGAGTGTCCGGTAGCCCATCAAGCCGACGCCGACCAGTGCGAGGAGCACGAGCACGCCCAACAAGATGAGCCACGGGCTCGAGCTTGCTCTAGACTTCGCTTCGGTTTCACTGTCGTTGGTCATAGCCTCTTTACAGCTTAGCGCAAACAACTGCACTTCGCGGAGTGGGACGGGCCTCGAATGAATCAGCGCAGCTGGAATGTCACCTCCACCATCATCATGACGGGGACGGCGCGCCCGTCGAGTCGGGTTGGGTCATAACGCCATTGACGGACCGACTCGATCGCCGCGCGATCGAGGTGCCTCACCGACTCGATGACACTGAGGTTCGAAACCTTCCCGTCGATGTCGATGATCGCTTGAAGGGGTCGCCGGGAACCCAACGTGCGGATCGACGCCGATCTCAGGCTCGGTCTGCGTAGTCCTCGAAGCCCGTTCCCTCGGTGGCAAGCTTCTCGAGAAGCGCCGCGGGTTTTCCCCACGCTCCCTGCTCCTCATGGAGCTTCACCATGAACTCGTAGATGCTGTCGACGCCGACCGTGTCCGCGTAGAACATCGGGCCGCCGCGATACCGAGGAAACCCGTACCCGTAGATCCAGACGATATCGATGTCGCTCGGACGAAGGGCGATACCTTCCTCCAAAAGCTTCGCTCCCTCGTTGATGAGCGGGTATAGGCACCGCCGCACGATCTCTGCATCGTCGATCGTGCGGCGTTCGAACCCTAGCTCGGCGGAGACATTGTCGATGAGCTTCTCGATCTCCGGATCCGGTATCGGTGTTCGACTGCCTTCTTCGTAGCGATACCAACCGGCGCCGGTCTTTTGTCCGAAGCGCCCCATCTCGCAGATACGATCCGCGATGGGGGAGTAGCGCAGCTCTTGGGGCCTCGTCGGCGCCTGCCGTTTTCGGATCGCCCACCCGATGTCGAGCCCGGCGAGATCCGCCATCGCGAACGGCCCCATCGGAAGCCCGAATTCGTAGAGCGCCTGGTCGACCTGCTGAGGCAGTGCTCCCTCCTCGATGAGGAAATCCGCTTGGCGTCGGTAGGCGTAGAGCATTCGGTTGCCGACGAACCCGTCGCAGACGCCGACGAGAACTCCGACTTTGCCGAGTCGTTTGGAGAGCTTCATGATCGTCGCGACCGTTTCCTTCGACGTCTTCTCGCCGCGGACGTTCTCCATGAGTTTCATGATGTGCGCGGGAGAGAAAAAATGCGTCCCCACGACTTTCTCGGGGCGCTGGGTCGCTGCCGCGATCTCGTTTACGTCGAGCGTGGAGGTGTTGGTCGCGAGGATCGCATCGTCTTTACAGATTTCATCGAGGCGACGGACCACGTCCTTCTTGACTTCCATCGACTCGAACACGGCTTCGACCACGATGTCAGCGTCGCTGAGCTCGGACGCTTCGAGCGTTCCTTGAATCCGGTTCACGCGGGCATCCATCTCCGTTGTCGAGAGCCGGCCCTTGGCGACGCTCGACGCGTAGGACGCCCGGATCGTCTCCATCCCTCGTTTCAGGGCCGCGTCGTCACTCTCCAGGATGCTCACCGGAATACCGGCATCGGCAAAGCTCATCGCGATACCACCGCCCATGGTCCCGCAACCGACGATGCCCGCCCGGCGGATCTCGGCGCTACGGGTTTCTTTTGGGATATCCGGGACTTTGGCCACTTCACGTTCCGCGAAAAAGACGTGTCGCAGGGCTCGCGCCTGGTCGGAATTCAACAGGCGCAAAAAGATCTCCCGCTCTTTCGCGAAGCCTTCCTGGGTCGAGAGCTCGGTGGCGGCGCGTACGGCCTCGATCGCGGCGTCGGGAGCTTCGAACCCGCGCGCTTTCTTGGCGAATTTTTTTCTCACAGCATCGAAGATAGAGCCTTCAGCTTCGATGTCGCCGTCAGACGTTCGTCGCGGTGTCGAGATGGTTTTCGCGTGGGCGATCGCGGCATCGATGACGTCGCCGTCAGTAAGCTCATCGAGGAGTCCTAGCCGGTGCGCCTGCGTCGCCGGTATCAGTTTTCCGGAGACGATCAGCTCGAGCGCGGCCTCGGCGCCGATGAGCCGAGGAAGGCGTTGGGTTCCGCCGGCCCCGGGAATGATGCCGAGCGTGACCTCGGGAAGCCCGACGCGGGCATCCGACGCGGCGACGCGGGCGTGGCATCCGAGGGCAAGCTCGAGACCTCCACCCGCGGCGACTCCGTGGATCGCGGCGACAACCGGCTTCGTGGAGGCCTCGACGGTGTGGATCAAGTCGGGGAGCGCTGGAGCGTCAGGGGGCGGCTCTTTGCCGAACTCGCGGATGTCGGCGCCGGCACAAAACATCCTGCCTTCGCCCGCTATGACGATTGCCTCGACGTCGGCGTCGGCAAACGCGGTGGCGAGCTCTTCGGTAAGTGCCTTGCGTACTGCGGCGCCGAGCCCATTGACCGGTGGATTGTCGATCGCGAGAACGCGAACCGGGCCGTTTCGAATCACTGTTACCGATCCCGTCGCTGTCATGAAACCTCCCAAGGCGTGTGGGGACGCGCTGCGTCTGATACTCTGTTAGAAACCTCCGAACGGAAGCCTGTAACTCTAACAGAGCTCGCCTACGAACGTTAGATAAAACCTACGAGCCATGAGCGCGCGCGTACCTTACGACGACTTCGCCGAGATTTACGATGTATGGTCCGACAGTGCGCCGATAACGAGGGCGAATCAGGCTTTCTACGTGCGACAGCTCGTGGCCGCCGGGGGCCCGGCGGTCGAGCTCGGAGTTGGCAACGGACGGATTTGTATCGAAGCCGCAAAGCAGGGCAAAAACATCATCGGCGTTGACTCCTCGAGCAAGATTCTCGAGATGTGCCAGACAAGAGCGGACAAGGCTGGAGTGTCCGAGCTCCTGACGCTGGTGCGAGCTGATTTTCGCGACTTCGTACTCGAGGAACGAGCTGATCTGATCACGATACCGTTTCACAGTATCGGGCATCTTTTGACGGACGACGACAAGCGCAAAGCGCTCTCCAACATTTACGGCCAACTTCGCCCCGGCGGGCGTTTCATCTTCGACCATTTCGTTTTCGATCCGAGCTATGGGCCGGGGCCAGGTGTGCCGCATCTGCGCGCCGAGTTTCGCGATGAAGAATCGGGCCGCGATCGGCTGCTGTGGGAAGCGACAACAAGCGACCTAGAGCATCAGATGTTACGCATCGTCGTGTGGACCGACGACGTCGACGCTGAGGGCAACGTGGTTCACCGGCGCTACCGCCGCATCAACCTCTCGTGGATGACCCCGGAGCAAAGCTTTGGTTTGTTAGAAGAAGCCGGATTCGAGGTCGTCACGGCGTACGGTGATTTCGACGAGGGTCCCATGGATGAGAAGTCGACGCATCAAATATGGATCGCGAGCCGTTGTTAGAACCTCGGAGGCGCGGAGCCACGGAGATGGGCACGGAGTGTGTATCGGGTCGTCGGTTGGTGGACGCCATAGACGCCGACGCGCCGTCTCCGTGACGAAGTTGACTTCGTGCCTGTGCCCGACTAAACAACGGGATGCGAGCTCTTGGCTTGATCTCTTCTGTATTGGCGACGATCGGGTGAGGCTAAGAACAAAGCGGGGCACGGGCACGACTCGCCCCGCTGGGCTTCGGGACCGCTCGGTGTCTCCGTGGTGAAATCAGCCTAGCGTTGTTGCCACCAGGGCCGCTAGGGCGGCGCCGGTGAGTGGACCTAGGACGGGGATCCAAGCGTAGCTCCAGTCGGCGTCGCGTTTCGACGGGATGGGGAGTAGCGCGTGGGCTATTCTTGGGCCGAGGTCGCGGGCGGGATTGATTGCGAAGCCGGTCGTGCCGCCGAGACTCAGGCCGATGGCAAACACCACGAGTCCGACCGGCAGAGCGTCCATGGCGCCTAGGCCCATTTCGGGCGCTGCCATCTTCAAGACGGCGAAGACGAGCACGAACGTGCCGACCGTTTCAGAAAAGAAATTGTCGAGCGCGCTTTTGATGGCGGGTGAGGTACAAAACGTCGCGAGCTTGGCGTCCGGGTCGTCGGTTCGCTCGTAATGCTGGCGGTACACGAGCCAGACCACGCTCGCTCCGAGGGCGGCGCCGATCATCTGGGCCGTCCAGTATCGGGGGACTTCCGCCCAGGGGAAGTTTCCCGCGACGGCCACGCCGAGGGTCACGGCCGGATTGATGTGCGCCCCGCTAATCGGGGCAACGATGGCCACCGCGACGAAGACCGCGGCGCCCCAGGCGGTTGTGATCACGAGCCATCCCGAGCCTTCACCCTTGGTGTGTTTCAACAACACATTGGCCACGACACCGTTGCCCAACAATATCAGCACGGCGGTTCCGACAATCTCGGCTACGAACGTCGACATAGATATCCTTTAGCTAGTTCTTTGAAAGCCCGGGTTTGATTGCCTACCCACGCGTCGTCTTTGGAGAGCTCTACCGCCATGAGCTCGGCGACGCGCGGCGCCATAGCGATCGAGGTTTGGGCTCCGAGCAGAAGGCTGCGTGTTCGCCGCGATAAAACGTCCTCGACGGTGCGCGCCATCTCGTGACGTGCTGCCCAAACGACCTCGCCAGCTTTCACTTCCGAATCCTCGTGGAGAGGCTCGTCGAACCGCTCATCCGAGCGAATGAGATCGCGAAGAAGTGGCGCATCGGCGCCGTAGTGGGCAAACTCGTCGAACTGGGAGGCGTCTTGGTGATAGCCATGCAAACGTAGCGTTTTCGTGACGGACGGTTTCTCTTCGAGCCCGCCGAGAGTCGCCGCCTGGTCGATGGTGTCCTCGGCCATCTTCCGGTAAGTCGTCCACTTGCCACCAGCAATCGTCACCAGTCCGGAGCGAGAGATGTGGATCGTGTGGTCTC
Organism: uncultured Acidobacteriota bacterium; assembly: GCA_947259165.1. Taxonomy (GTDB): domain Bacteria; phylum Acidobacteriota; class Vicinamibacteria; order Marinacidobacterales; family SMYC01; genus CAMYKY01. The sequence goes on from CAMYKY010000089.1 coordinate 26,134, forward strand.
GGGAAATCGAGGCGGTGTCGTCTTCCGGGCTCATGCTCACGAGCGGACGAATACCGGCGAACGCGCTCAAAACGTCCTCCTCGGTCGGGTCTTTGGTGAGGTAGCGGGCCGTGTGGGTGAGAAGGAAGTCGAGCTCCTCGTCGAATGGATGAGGCTCGTACGAGACCTCGTCAATGGGGGTGTCGGTGGTGCCGACGACGACCCGTCCGTGCCACGGGATCGCGAAGAGCACGCGGCCATCATCCGTGTGGGGCACCATGATGGCGCTATCGCCCGGCAGGAAGTCGCGTTCCAAAACGATGTGGACCCCTTGAGATGGCCGCACCATCGGCTTGGCGTCGTTGTCGTCGAGTCTCCGCACGCTGTCGGTGAACGGGCCGGTGGCGTTGATCACGACTTTGGCCTTCAGCTCGTACTCGTTGCCAGACTCTTCATCGATGGCAACGAGCCCACTGACGACTTCGTTCGTTTTGGTGAGAGCGGTGACGCGCGCATAGTTGAGGACGGTCGCGCCGAGGGAAGCCGCCGTTTGAGCCATATCGATGGCAAGCCGTGCATCGTCGAACTGCCCGTCGTGGTAGATGACACCGCCTCGCAACCCCTGCGTCTCGAGTGTGGGAAGGCGCTCGAGCGTCTCTTCCACGTTCAAGTTGCGCGAAGGGCCGAAGCCGAGCTTACCCGCCAACACGTCGTAGATCCTGAGCCCGGCGCCGTAAAACGGGGCTTCCCACCAATCGTAGTTCGGCACAACGAAGGGCAGATCGTGGACGAGATGCGGCGCGTTGTCGCGAAGAAGACCTCGCTCCTTGAGAGCTTCGAGAACGAGCGAGATGTTGCCTTGCTGAAGGTAGCGCACGCCGCCATGGACTAGTTTGGTGCTACGGCTCGACGTGCCGCGAGCAAAATCGCCCGCCTCCAGCAGCAGGGTTCGATAGCCTCGGGACGCGGCGTCGATGGCCGAGCCGAGCCCGGTGGCTCCACCCCCGATGATAATGATGTCCCAACTCTTAGGCGCGGCGCTCAGCCGCTCCACCATGGCTTGCCGGTTCAAAAAACCTCCGTGACGATTCGCTCGAGACGACCGGCAAGGGTAACATCACCGGCATGAATTCGTCGCTTGCATCCTTTCTTTTGTTGCTCGTTCAGGTGCCAAGTGCTCCGGAGCCGCCCGATTGGGAAAACCCGGAAATCTTCGAGCGAAACCGCGAGCCACCGCACGCGAGCTACGTCCCGTACGACTCGGTCGCTTCCGCGCTGAGACGAGATAAGATGCGCTCGCCCTACTACGCGTCGCTCAACGGGACGTGGAAGTTTCGGTGGGTAGCGAAACCGGCGGACCGCCCACGGGAGTTCTACCGTGACGACTACGATGTCGGTGCATGGGGCGACATCACCGTTCCCGGGAATTGGGAGCTTCAGGGACACGGTGTCCCTATCTACGTGGATTCCGTGCTCCCGTTCGCCCCGGGTGGAAATGCGCCGCAACCCCCGTTCGTGGACCACGACAACAATCCTGTCGGCTCCTACCGCCGCAGCTTCACGGTCCCCGAGAGTTGGCACGACGGTGAGGTCTACTTGCACTTCGGAGGCGTCCGCTCCGCGATGTACGTATGGGTCAACGGGAGAAGCGTTGGCTACAGCGAGGGGAGCAAAACGCCCGCAGAGTTTCGAATTTCCGAGTTTCTGCGTCCCGGCGACAACACGCTCGCGGTCGAGGTCTATCGATGGAGCGATGGTAGCTATCTCGAGGACATCGACTATTGGCGGGTGAGCGGGATCGAGCGCGACGTGTTCTTGTTCTTCACCCCACGTGAGCACATCCGAGACTTCTTCGTGCATGCGGATGCTGACGGCCACTTCCGTGTCGACGTCGAGACGCGCGGGAACCCACGTATTGAGCTGACGCTTCTCGACCCGGAAGGCGGCACCGTGCTCGAGCGGACCGGTCGAGCCGTCAACGCCCGAATACCCTCCCCGCGGCAATGGTCCGCGGAAACGCCGCATTTGTACACGCTGGTCCTCGAGGCGCCGGGACAGGTCCTCGCCAGCAAGGTTGGTTTTCGCACCGTGGAGATCCGTGACGGACTATTGCAGGTGAACGGGGTTCCGGTGACGCTCAAAGGCGTCAACCGTCACGAGCATGATCCCGACACGGGTCGCAGCGTTTCGGAAGCGTCGATGGTGCGTGACATCGAGCTCATGAAGAGCTTCAATATCAACGCCGTCCGGACGAGCCATTACCCTAACGTGCCGCGTTGGTACGAACTATGCGACGAGTACGGGCTCTACGTCGTCGACGAAGCGAACGTGGAATCGAACGGGGTCAGCTTTGAGCCCGAGATCACGCTCGCGGGCCGTCCCGAATGGAAAGCCGCGCACCTTGATCGGACGCGGCGGATGGTCGAGCGCGACAAGAACCACGCGTCGATCCTCGCCTGGTCGCTCGGGAACGAGGCTGGCGACGGTGCGAACTTCGAAGCGACGTACGCATGGACAAAGCAGCGCGACCCGTCCCGCCCGGTTCAATACGAAATGGCCGACATTCGCCCCCACACGGACATCGTGACTCCGATGTATGCACGCATCCATATCCTCGAGGCCTATGCGGCTGAAAAGCGCGACCGACCCTTGATTCTGTGCGAGTACGCGCACGCGATGGGGAACAGCGTCGGAAACTTGAAGGACTACTGGGACGTCATCTACGCGAACGATCAGCTGCAGGGTGGCTTCATTTGGGACTGGGTCGATCAGGGACTTCGCAAAACGAACGACGCCGGGGAATCCTTCTTCGCCTACGGAGGTGATTACGGCCCAGAAGGAACACCAAGTGCTGCTAACTTCTGTATCAACGGTCTCGTGTCTCCCGATCGTGAACCGTACCCGAGTCTCTGGGAAGTCAAGAAGATCTATCAGTACGTCCACTTCGAGCCGGTGGATCTCTTATCCGGCCGCATCCGTGTCGCCAACGGCTACGACTTTACGGACTTGTCTGCGCTCGATTTCGGTTGGACGCTCACAGCCGACGACGATGTGATCGCCGAAGCGAGTGCGCTCAGCCTGGAGATCCCGCCGCATGCCGACGAGAACGTCGAGCTGGCGCTCCCGCTCATCGAGCCCGCTCCCGGTGTCGAGTACTTCCTCACCGTTCGACTCGAGACCCGCGCCGGTCACGAGGTTGCCTGGGAACAGTTCCTGCTTCCAGTCGAGACACCGAAGAGCGCCTCTGAGATCCGCCGCGTCTCGAAAATGACGCCGCGCACGAGCGAGACGGAGCTTCGGATTGAAGGCGACCGCTTCGTGGTGACGCTGGATCGGCAACGAGGCGATCTCACTTCCATCGTGTACGAAGGAGTCGAGGTGTTGCGCACCGGGCCGGAGCCGAACTTTTGGCGCGCACCCACCGACAACGACTACGGGAGCGATATGCCGCGACGGCTGGGCGTGTGGCGGACGGCGGGCCCGGATCGCGTCATCGAGGAGGTGAGCCACCGCCAAAACTCGGATCGCGACGTGATCATCGATGTGGTCGCGCGCTTGGACCCGGGCGGCTCGAGGCTGGCGACGACGTACCATGTTTTCGGCAGCGGAGACATCATCGTCGATCAGACCCTGACGCCGGGGCGGCCGGGACTTCCCGACCTGCCACGTTTCGGGATGACGCTCACGGTGCCGGCCGCCTTCGACACGATGACGTGGTTTGGCCGAGGTCCGCACGAGACCTACTGGGACCGCAAGGCAGGCGCGCGGGTGGGGCTCTACAGCGGACCTGTTGTCGACCAAACCACGCCGTATATCCGCCCCCAGGAGAACGGGAACAAGACCGACGTGCGTTGGGTGGCGCTTTCCAACGGCGATGGCGTCGGCCTGCTAGCGGTCGGTCTCCCGCGGCTCGACGTGAGCGCGTACCCTTACCTCAACGAGGACTTCGACGCTGGGGACGAAAAGAGGCAGCGCCACACGACCGACGTCAAGCGGCGCGATCTGGTCACGCTCAACCTCGACTACAAGCAAATGGGCGTCGGCGGTGACACGAGTTGGGGGGCTCGGACGCATCCCGAGTACACCTTGCCGGCGGGTGTGTATCACTACCGTTTCCGTTTGCGTCCGTTCTCTCCGACCGACCCAGCGCCGATGAAGTTGAGCAAAGAAACCTTCTGAGTGGGGGGTATAATGCCGCGCGCGTTTTCAGAGGGAGCAGGACATGAGTAAGGGACTTGTTGGGTGCGGGTTGATCGTTCTGCTGGTGGGTGGGCTCGTCTTGTGGGGTGTGGGAATTCACAACGAGCTCGTCTCGCTCGACGAGGGCGTGAACACGGCGTGGGCACAGGTCGAAAACGCGTACCAGCGACGTGCGGACCTCATTCCCAATCTGGTGAAGACGGTGGAGGGCGCCGCTGATTTCGAGCGCGAGACGCTGACTGAGGTCATCGAGGCGCGCTCGCGCGCGACTCAAGTACAAATCACGCCGGGTGATTTGAACGATCCCGCCGCGCTCGCCCGATTCCAGCAAGCCCAAGATGGACTTTCGGGTGCTCTGAGTCGGCTGCTCGTCGTGATTGAGCGCTATCCGGAGCTCAAAGCGAACCAGAACTTCTTGCAGCTTCAAGATGAGCTCGCGGGTACGGAGAATCGGATTGCCGTCGAGCGCCGCCGCTTCAACGAATCCGCTCAGGGGTACAACACCCGGCGGCGCGAGATCCCGGCAGCGTATATTGCGCGGCTCGGTGGCTTCGGCGAGAAAGCCTACTTCGAAGCTGCCGAAGGTGCGGAGCAAGCTCCGCAAGTCGAGTTCAATTTCAAGCGCCAGGAGCAGTGACGGGCGATCGGCTAGCTAGTGTCCCGTCCCAGAAGTTCTGTACATAAATCTCTGGCCCTTTTGCGCGCTGGCTTCGTTGTGAGAAATTGTTGCAGTTCGGCCTTCGGCCTATC
>CAMYKY010000090.1 GCA_947259165.1 uncultured Acidobacteriota bacterium
CGAGTTCGAGCTCGAAGAAGAAGGTGTCAAACTCCGCATCAAGAAGGGCGGAGCCGTGGGCTCGCACGTCGACCCCGCGGCCGCGGTCGTGGCCGCTGTGCCCGTCGGCCCCGCGCTGCCAGCGGCGGCTTCGGCGTCCGTCGCCGCCCCTGAGGGTGACGCCGCTTTCGACGGACTCGCCATCGTCCCCGCGCCGATGGTGGGCACGTTCTACCGCCAGCCGGAACCCGGTGCGGAGCCCTTCGCGGCCAAGGGCCAACATGTCCAGAAAGGCCAAACGATTTGCATTATCGAAGCGATGAAACTCATGAACGAGATCGAGTCGGAGCTCTCCGGAGAGATCGTCGAAGTGTTCGTCGAAGACGGTCAGAGCGTGCAGTTCGGCGACAAGCTCTTCGCGATTCGGGAGAGCTAGCAGCCCCCTTTGAATCCGGGCCTCGCCTGCCACGATCGCCATGTTCAAGAAAGTACTAGTCGCCAACCGGGGCGAGATCGCTCTCCGGATCATTTCCGCGTGCCAAGAGATGGGCGTGAAGACCGTAGCGGTCTATTCAGAACCGGATGTCCACTCTCTTCACGTCCGCTTTGCTGACGAAGGGGTCTGCATCGGCCCGGCGAAGAGCTCGGAGAGCTATCTCAACATTCCGGCGATCCTTTCAGCCGCCGAGATCACCGGTGCCGACGCCTTGCATCCTGGCTACGGATTTCTCGCTGAAAACTCCCATTTTGCTGAAGTGTCGGAGGCTTGCCGCGTCCGATTCATCGGGCCCTCCCCGAAAGCGATTCGGATGATGGGGGACAAGGCGCTCGCCCGTGCGACGATGAGCAAGGCCAAAGTGCCGGTGCTTCCCGGCTCGGACGGCGCGGTTGACGGCGTCGAGCGAGCGGAGTCGATCGCGAAAACGATCGGGTTTCCGGTCATTCTCAAGGCTGCCGCCGGCGGTGGCGGCAAGGGCATGCGCATCGTCGAGAAAGAGGTGGATGTCGGCAAGGCGTTTTTCGCGGCCCAGAAAGAGTCGATGGCCGCTTTCGGCTCCGATGAGATCTACATCGAGAAGTTTCTCGTGAACCCGCGTCATATCGAGATCCAATTGATGGCGGATCGGATGGGGACCACCGTCCATCTCGGTGAGCGCGAATGCTCTATTCAGCGTCGACATCAGAAGTTGCTCGAAGAGGCCCCCTCGCCGGTCGTTCCTGAAAAACTGAGAGACAAGATGGGCAAGGTGGCCGTTCAGGCCGCGCAGGCGGTCGACTACGAGGGCGCCGGGACGGTCGAGTTCCTTCTCGACGAGGACGATCGATTCTACTTCATGGAGATGAATACCCGCATCCAGGTCGAACACCCGGTTACGGAAATGGTGACGGGTATGGACCTGGTCAAGGATCAAATCCGCGTCGCCGCGGGTGAGCCCTTGGGCTACCGTCAGAAAGACATCGTCGTCCGTGGCGCGAGCATCGAGTGCCGTATCAACGCGGAGGACCCGGTCACTTTCACTCCCTCTCCGGGGACGATCCATGCATTCCACGTACCCGGCGGGCCCGGCGTTCGAGTCGATACGGCCGCCCATGCCGAATGTGTCGTGAATCCCTACTACGACTCGTTGATCGCCAAGATCGTGGTGCACGGTCGTGACCGGCCAGAGGCCATCGCTCGCATGCGGCGCTGCCTCCACCTAACGGTGATCGAAGGCGTCAAGACGACCATCCCGCTGCACCTGAGGATCCTCGACGATCCGGACTTTCGCGCTGGTCGTTACAGCACCCGGTTTTTGGAGCACCTGGTATGAATCGATGATCGGCATCCGGCTATCGGCATCCGGCATTCGGTTGCCGTTCATGAGGCGACACTCTTCGCCCGCGCGACTTTGGTGGCGCCGTTCTCGGCGGGCTTCTCTTGCAAGGGGCTTTCGGGATACACCCAGCGCTGAGTGTTGACGCAGGCGTTTTCTGGCCGAATGCCGAGAGCCGACAATCCGTGGCGGACAACGAAACACGGACCGCCGCCGCGCGGGAGTAAAAAATGACCGCAAGAATTCTTGATGGCAAGCGCGTTGCGCAGGAGATCCGAGATGAGATCAAGGAGAACGCGAAGCCGCTCGTTGCCAAGGGCGTCGTGCCTGGCCTGGCGGCCGTGCTCGTTGGGGAAGACGCCGCATCAAAGCTCTACGTTGGGAGCAAGACCAAAGCAAGCGTAGAAGCGGGGCTCTTTTCGGAGGCCATCGTCCTTCCGCTCGAGACGACCCGCGAAGAGCTGGGGGTGAAGCTCGACGAGCTGAATGCACGCGACGACATCGACGCGATCCTGTTGCAGTTGCCGCTGCCCGGTCATCTGGACGCCGAGGAGTTTCTCGATCGCATCAGCCCAGAGAAAGACGTCGATGGGTTTCACCCGGTAAGTGTCGGCAAGCTCGTGCAAAAGCGCTCCGGCCCGCGCCCGTGTACACCGGCGGGTATCATGGAGTTGCTGCGTCGCGAGAAGATCGACGTCGCAGGCAAGCGTGCGGTCGTCGTGGGTCGAAGCGACATCGTTGGAAAACCCATGGCGATGCTTCTGATGCACGCGAACGCCACCGTCACGGTGTGCCACTCGAGGACGAGAGATCTTCCAGCTGTGGCGCAGGAAGGGGAGATCCTCGTCGCCGCCATGGGACGCCCCGCGATCCTCCGGAAAGAGCACATCCGGCCCGGAGCCGTGGTGATCGATGTCGGGATGAACCGCGCGAACACCCTCGAGCAAGTGAAAGACTTTTTCGGCAATGACGAAAAGCGCCTGGCGGCTTTCGAAAAACGTGGCTCGACCCTCGTCGGTGATGTACATCCCAAAGACGCCATGGAGGTCGCGTCGGCGTTTACCCCCGTGCCCGGTGGCGTTGGACCGCTGACGATCGCGATGCTTCTGTCCAACACGCTGGAGCTCGCGAAAGTCCGACGCGGATAGACGCCGTGCTCGAGGTGGGTCTTACCGGCGGCATTGCGTGCGGAAAAACCGCGGTGCGACGCCGCTTTGATGAGAACGGGATACCCACTCTCGATGCCGACGCCGTCGTACATCGGTTGTTTGAGCCCAATACCAGCGTCTCCAGAGAACTCGAGACTCATTTCGGAGCGAAGGTGCTCGCGGCGGACGGTTCTGTCGACCGGAAAGCGCTCGGTGCGATCGTCTTTCAATACCCATCAGAGCGCCGAAGGCTCGAAGCGATCGTTCACCCTCGAGTTCTTGAAGCCATCGATTCCTTCTTTGAGGCGGCACGCGACAATAGCGCCGTGGTCGCCGTCGTGGATGCCGCGCTCATGTACGAGACCGGCTCACACGAGAGATACGACCAGGTCGTGGTCGCCTATTGCTCCCGCGAGCTCCAAAAACAACGCTTGATGCGCCGCGACGCCCTGTCCGAGGAACAGGCGGAGCGTCGCATCGGTGCGCAAATGCCGGCCGCAGAAAAACGTGACCGCGCCGATTACGTGATCGACACCAGCGGGACGATGGAGCAAACCCTGCAACGAGCCGACACCGTCCTCGAACAACTCATGGCCGACGCCGCAAAAGCTCAACGCAAAGGCGCAAAGACGCAAGGGCGCAAAGAGGAAGACGGTTGAGCCTCACTTTGCGTCTCTGCGCCTTGGCGCCTTCGCGTTGAGTCTTTATCTTTCGACGGTGTCCACGCGTTCCTCGATGAAGGTGTTCCATTCCTGGCAGTGGGGGCATCGCCACAAGACGCCGTTAGCGCGATAGTTACACTTCATGCAGATGTAGGGGTCCAGGAAAAGGGCCGAGCGATCGACTACGTCCAAATAGCTCCGGACGCGCTCGGAGCGCGTCGTATGCTCGGACGCGAGTGAGCGCCACACTTCGAGGTGCACCGCCAGTGCGTGCGGGTTGGTCCGCATGGCCGAGATGAGTAGACGGAAGGCCTCGTCGGTCTTGCCTTGATCTGCTCGCAAGCGCGCTAGTGCCAGGTGCGCCCGCCAGTCGTTGTTGTCGTTTTCGATGACCGACTTGTAGAGCTCCGTCATGGTCTCGCTCCGGCCTAGTTTGTCCCGAGCTCTTCGCAGTCGGTCGAAGGCGAAGTGCGCCAAACGTGGATTTCCGCTGGCGAGCTCCATCCATTTCGCCTCCGCCTGCTCGAGCTCACCTTGGCTTTCGAGCATGTCCCCGTAGTGGAGATACGGCGCGGGGACCTGTGGCGCCGAACGGATGGCGTCGTCGAAGGCGCGACGCGCGCGCGGCGGGGCGTCCGCATGGAACGCGGCCTGGCCGATTTGGTCGAAGAGAAACGCTTTCAGGGTCGTGTCCAACTCTCCCGTGACCTGGAGGAGCCGCTCCTGAGTCTCGAGTGCTTTCTCCCAGTCTTGCTCGACTTCGTAGATCTTGATGAGGTTCGAGAGCGCGTAGGCGTTGTTGGGCTCCAGGGTGACGACTTCGGTGAATGTGTCGATTGCCCGATTTCGGAAACCGGCGCGCTTGAAATCCATCCCAAGACACAAGAGTGCATGGGCGCGCTCTTTTCCCAATAAAGCGGGTCGGTGGAGGACGCTCTGGTGGATCTGGATGGCACGCTCGATCTGACCTTTTTCGCGGAGTAGATTTCCGAGAATCAAATAGATCTCGATGGCATCGGTGTTCTCTCGGGCCGCGAGGGTGAGCTCTGAGATCGCGCGGTCGATTTGCCGCGACGCGAGGAAGTCGAGTCCGAGGATGTAATGAATGGAGGAGGCTCCGCGACGATCGTGCGCGCGCCGCGACGCTTTCCCACTGGACCACAAGCGACCGAGAGCAACACCTGCCGCGAACGCGACGAGGACCACGAGGAGAGTCTGCTCCCCGAAGTTCATAGCTTGTTCCCCTTGACGTGGCCGTCTAGGCGCTGGGCTTCGAACCCGTGCCCGACCCTAGGCTAAGGTTGTCGGAGCTCGGCTCGTTCGCATCGGTGAGTGGCAGTTTTCTGAGCTCAGCGAGCTCGTTGTCGAGTCCTTCCGTTTTCCGGCGAAGTTCACGAACGCGCGCGCGCAATCGGAACTGGTTCGGAAGAGACATTCCCACCGCGAGCAGGAACCCGCCGGCGAGCGCCCCGACAAGTGCTGCCGAAAGCGGGATCGGGATCGTTTTGAACGGTGCCGTAAACGAGATGACGACTCTTTGATCGTAGTTGGACCAGAGGAAGATAGCGAGCGCCGCGCCGACCAATAACCACATGATGGATCTGAAAATTCCCACGGTTTACCCCAAATAGCTTCGAATGAGCGCATCGAGCTTACCCTGGCTGGAGAGGATAAGCTCGACGAGCTCGCGAACGGCGCCGTAACCGCCGCGCGCTCGGGTTACATAGTCTACGCGGGAGCGCACGTCAACAGGTGCGTCCTCCACGGTGGCCGACAAACCGGCGCGAATCAAAATGGCGAGGTCCGGGAGGTCATCTCCCATGTATGCGACCTCTTCGAGAGTGCACGACTCTTGCTCGAGAGCTTCGTCGAGAGCCTCGAGCTTGTTGCCCACTCCTAGGCGAACGAAGTTCATCCGCAGCTCGCGAGCGCGTGCTTCCACGAGCGATGACTTCCTACCGGAGATGAGACCGAGCTTGAGCCCTGCCTCGCGAGCGAGAACGATCCCGATCCCGTCGCGTGAGTGGAAACGTTTCGACTCACTGCCATCACCCGGCGCGAACGTCCCGTCAGTGAGCACCCCGTCGACGTCCAGTAACAACATCTTGATCTTGCTAGCCTTGGAGTTCAACGTATCTGTCATTTCTGGACGCTTTTTCCGTATGCCGTATACCGGACTAAAAATACTTCCCTAGTCTCCACAAGTCATGAAGATGCAAGACGCCGACGAGCTTTCCGGCTTCGTCGGGCACGAGCAGGGCCGTGATCTTTCGCTGCTCCATCAACGCCAATGCAGCCGTGGCCGCTTCGTGGGGAGCTACCGTCACGGGGTTGCTCGTCATACCCTCCGTAGCGGTATTCGTCAGGAGCCCATCGTTGTTTTGGAGTTGCCGCCGCAAATCGCCGTCCGAGATAACGCCGAGGATCCGTCCGTCGTCGTCGACGACGCCCGCGACTCCTAGGCCCTTGCTCGACATTTCGGATACGACGTCGCGCATCGCGGTATTGCCGTTGACGCGAGGTATCTCGTCGTCGGTGTGCATCACTTCTTCCACGCGCAAGAGTTTGAACCCGAGCCGACCCCGTGGATGCAACGAGCGAAAATCGTCCTCGGTGAACCCTTTCTGCTCCAACACGGCCATCGCGAGCGCATCTCCGAGCGCGAGCGACGCCGTGGTGCTCGCCGTGGGCGCGAGCCCCATCGGGCACGCTTCTTGGGCGACGGAAACGTCGAGCACGACATCGGCTGACTCGGCGAGACTCGACTCGGTGTTTCCAAGGAAAGCGATCATGGGCGCCGATAGCCTCTTGATCGGCTCCACCAAAAGTAGGAGCTCGCGCGTGTTCCCGCTGTTCGAGACCGCGACCACTACGTCGCCGTTGACGATCATCCCGAGGTCGCCATGGACTGCTTCGGCAGGGCTGAGGTACAAGGATGGAGTACCGGTACTGTTCAGCGTTGCAGCGATCTTGCGGCACACGATTCCGGACTTGCCCATGCCGGTGACGATGACGCGTCCTTCGCACTCGTGCACGAGACGCACGGCGCGCTCGAAGTTCTCATCGAGGCGATCGATGAGACTGCGAATGGCTTCGGCCTCGACTTCGAGCACGCGGCGAGCGAGCGGTAGTGTCATGACGCGGGGGCCTCACTCTCACCCGCTTCATCCATTTCTCTCACAGCGCGTTCGATGGCGACGAGGCGTCCGAGAATCGCGGGTAGCTCCGAGAGGGGACAGGCGTTCGGCCCGTCGGATGCGGCGTTTTCTGGATCGTCGTGGACCTCCATAAACAGCGCGTCAACGCCGCACGCGACTCCGGCCGACGCGAGCTCGCGGATATAGCGCGACTGACCACCGGACGATTTTCCCGCGCCGCCTGGCAGCTGCAAGCTGTGGGTGACGTCGAACACCAGCGGCGTGCCTGTTTCTCGCATGATCGGGAAACCGCGCATATCGACAACGAGGTTGTTGTAGCCGAACGTCGTGCCTCGCTCGGTGATCAGGATATTGGGGTTGCCCGTGCTTCGGGCCTTTTCAGCGGCGTGTTCGATATCCCAAGGCGCGAGAAACTGCCCTTTTTTGATATTGACCGCCTTGCCGGTTTCGGCGGCGCGCAGGAGAAGGTCTGTTTGGCGGCACAGAAATGCCGGTATCTGGAGAAGATCGACGACGGCGCCGACAGGCTCCGCCTGGTTCAGTTCGTGGACGTCCGTGGTTACCGGTACTTCGAAGCGTTCGCGCACCTTTTCGAGAATAGCGAGTCCGCCCTCGAGTCCGGGGCCTCGGAACGAATCGCCGGCGGTGCGATTGGCTTTGTCGAAAGAGGCCTTGAAAATGTAAGGGACGCCGAGCTCCCGCGTGATCGCTTGAATCTTCTCCGCCATGAAAAATGGATGCTCATCGTTTTCGATGACGCACGGTCCGGCGATGAGGGCGAAGGGGCGAGCCCCGCCGATTTCGACTGGGCCGACCCGGACGGTCTTGGTTCGAATCGAGCGCAGCATTCACCGATGTCCGATGACGGACGATTCTTCGTTGATGTCGGGGCTGACGTCGGAGCTCTCCTCGCGATGATTCTGCCCGCGATTGTGGAACCCCCAAGACGCGCCGATGAACTCTTTGAACAACGGGTGCGGCGCGAGCGGGCGCGATTTGAACTCGGGATGGAACTGAACCGCTAAAAACCACGGATGGTCCGGAATCTCTGCGATCTCGACGAACTTGCCATCGGGTGTTCGCCCGGAAAACGCGAGGCCCGCGTCGGAGAGAGTTTTCTCGAACTCCTGATTGAACTCGTAGCGGTGTCGGTGACGCTCGGAGATCTTCGTTTCACCGTAGACCCGATGGGCCAGGGAGTCTTCCTGCAAAATGCAATCGTACGCGCCCAGACGCATGGTGCCGCCCATCTCCTCCACACCGACGAGGTCTCGGAGTTTCAAAATGACTTTGGCGGGCGACTCTGGATGGCACTCGGTGGAGCTCGCCTCGGAAAGGCTCGCGACCGAGCGTGCGTACTCCACGACCGCCCATTGAAAACCGTAGCAAATACCGAAGTAGGGAACGTTGTTGACTCGCGCCCAACCCGCAGCAGCCGCCATCCCTTCGGTGCCTCGTGGACCGAACCCGCCGGGTACCAGGACTCCATCCACGCCTTCGAGCGCGGAGAGATCGCCGTTTTCTAAATCCTCCGCCTCGATCCACCGTAGACGGACGTGCAGTTGGTGGGCGATCCCTCCATGGGTCAAAGCCTCGTTCAAGCTCTTGTAGGCCTCTCGCAGGCTGACGTATTTGCCGACGACCCCGATGGTCACTTCGCCTGCCGGATTCTTGACGCGATGGACGAGCTCCTTCCATTCCTCCATCTGTATCGTCTGAGTCGGTAGCTCCAGCATGTCCAGAATAATGCGATCAATTCCCTCGTCGGAGAGGACGAGCGGTAGCTCGTAGATCGAGTCAACGTCGCGTGCGGTGATGACCGCCTTCTCGTCGACGTTCGAAAACAGGGAAATCTTGGACTTTAGCTCTTGCGCGAGAGGTTGCTCGGTTCGGCACAACAACACGTCGGGTTGGATACCGATGGCTCTGAGCTCGCGCACACTGTGCTGGGTGGGCTTGGTCTTGAGCTCGCCGGCCGCGGAGATGTAGGGTACCAGAGTCAAGTGGATGAACACCGCCCCGGCCCGGCCCACATCCATCCGAAATTGACGCACCGCTTCCAGGAAGGGAAGACTCTCGATATCTCCGACGGTGCCGCCGATCTCGACGATGACGATATCGGCGTTTTCGGCTACGGGCTCGAGTCGAGATTTGATTTCGTTGGTGATGTGGGGGATGACCTGGACCGTGCCGCCCAGGTAGTCTCCACGCCGCTCTTTCGCGATGACGGATTCGTAGATTTGCCCGGCGGTCACGTTCGACGTGCGCGCGAGCTCCACGCTGGTGAAGCGCTCGTAATGCCCCAGATCCATGTCCGTTTCGGCACCGTCGTTGGTGACGAAGACTTCGCCGTGTTGGTACGGACTCATCGTGCCGGGGTCGACATTGATATAGGGGTCGAACTTGAGAAAAGAGATGCGATAGCCGTGAGCTTCCAGCAGTCGTCCTATCGAAGCCGAGGCCAACCCTTTTCCCAACGATGAAACGACGCCTCCGGTGACGAAAATGAACTTGGCCTTCGGTAGCGGCATCAGAATGAAATCTCCTTGCGGTTGATGGTAACGGTCATCGAGTTGCTGGCTAAGATCCTAGTCACGATCCCTGTACTGTAACGCGTCCGGTCAGTAGCGTGCGCACGGCTTCGAGATCGTCGGCGGTATCGACGCCGATCGAATCGTATGGGGTCTCCTCGAGCCGAATACGGACGCCGTTTTCGAGGGCCCGAAGCTGTTCGAGTCGTTCCGCGAGCTCGAGGGGGCTCGGGGCCATCCGCGTTAGTGCCGTGAGTACAGGCTTCGGATACACATATAGGCCGATGTGTTTGAAATGAAGATTCGGCCGCAATTTGCCGTCAGGTGCGTTCGGGATGGGCGATCGCGAAAAATAGAGCGCAAACCCGTTGATGTCGGTCACGACTTTCACGACATTCGGGTCCAGGAGCGTGCGTCGGTCGGCGATCGCGCTCTTGAGAGTGACGATAGCGTCCGGCGTTTTTTCGGCCAGCGCCACGGCGGCATCGATCGCCCGAGGGGCGATGAGTGGCTCGTCACCCTGCACGTTCACGACGAGCTCGACGTCGAGCTCCGCGACGGCTTCCGCGATGCGGTCGCTGCCACTCGGATGATGCGACGACGTCATCACCACGTCACCTCCGAACGCAGTCACGGCCTTGAAGACTCGAGCGTCGTCGGTTGCTACCAGAACCCGATCGACCCGAGTCGCTTCCGAAGCGCGGTCGTAGACATGCTCGACGAGTGTCTTGCCGTGGATGTCAGCGAGGGGCTTTCCAGGGAGACGTTTCGACTCAAAGCGGGCAGGTATGACTGCTAACGTCCGCATTCAGTCGTGCGTTCCCATAACGTAAGAAGAACGGTACGGGAGAGGATAGTGCTCTGCGCGCGCGGTGTCAACTTTCCGTATTCGGTGATCGGCATCCGGCTATCGGCTATCGGCTATCGGCATTCGGCATTCGGTCGATGCTCGTTTCAGCTCATTCCCTTCTGTGCGCGCCGGCGCCTCGGTGAGCGGTCTAGCGTCCCCGAAGCTCTAGATGATTCCTCGAGAACCCGTCTTGTAGGGTCGGCATTCAGTCCAGACGAGCACGGCAACCGGATGCCGACAGCCGAAAGCCGGATGCCGAATGCTATAGTGACGCGCGTGCGACTCCCGCTTGCCTTGATCGCCGCGGTCCTCTCTGCCACCGCTGCTGATGCTCAAACGCGCGTCATGCATCTGGGCGCTCGGGCGGCCAGTATGGGAGGGGCGTTCACTGGAGTTGCCGATGACTCCACAGCGTTTTACTGGAATCCGGCGGGCATTGCGTTGGGACGGTTTCTCTCCGCCGGCGTTTACTACGGTCGCGAAGAGTCCGATAGGGACGGTCGCGTTTTCGAGGATCGGGCGGGCGGGCTTTCTCTCGAGTACACCTTCATGGGGGTGGCGTTCACACAGTATCGTCAGAGCGCCGGCGAGGGCGATGCGCGTCGCGGACTCGACACCTTCGACGTGACCGTTTCTGTACTCCAGTCCTTGCCTCTCGACAATCTCGTTGTTGCCGGCAACGTGCACTACCTCAGTGGGACAACTTCTGTCGCAGACGTGGATACCGGCAGTAGCTCCTGGGATGTCGACCTCGGTGTCATGTATGAGCCGACTCTCGACGTGCGTTTTGGTGTGATGCTGAGCCATTTGCGTGAGGCGCGCTTCGTGTTGCCGGAAGACGATGACCGGCTTCGTGTTCCACGCCATGCGCGTGCCGGTGTTTCGTTCCGACTCCCTCGATCGTTTCTCGTCGCCTTCGACGTCGACCTGTCGACGCAAGGGTCCGGTCTCGACACTTGGCGCGAGCTTTCGTTGGGCGCGGAGAAAGGATTCTTCGACCAACGCGCGTTTCTGCGCGCGGGCCTCCGCGCCGAAACCGGCTCCGAGCTCGGTTCCCGTCCCGCGTTCTCCGTAGGTGGCGGCGTCCAACTCTGGAAACTCGAGCTGGAGCTGGCCTACCTCGGCTCGAGTGCCAGCCGCGACGAAGCCTACTGGTTCGGGTTGACGCTGGCGCGGTAAGAGCGGCATACGGCATACGGTTGCGAATCACGTTGCGCGTGGTTTGTGCCGTTCACCGGCAACGGCCTGTGCTTGCCGCACTGGCTGAAGTCGTGCTCGGGCCGAGTTGGCCCCGTATGCCGTATACCGTATGCCCGGGTGCACGACGGCCCGGCGCGAAGCGCCGATCGGTCGTGCTCTTGACAATACCCAAGGGGTCAGTTACATTAGTAAATCTCGGTAATCCACTGTGAACAGTCAAGTTTAGTCCGTCCGAAGTGACAGCCCGCGGAGTGGTTGATGCCTATAAAGCTCGGCGAGCTGCTGGTTAAGGAAAACCTGATCACGCCCCAGCAGCTTCAAGAATCACTGCAGTATCAGAAACAGCACGGCGGAAAGCTCGGTTACAACCTAGTCAAGCTCGGCTTCGTCAAAGACGAGGAGATCACTCAGCTGCTCTCTCGTCAGTACGGCGTGCCGTCGATCAATCTTGCGCGTTTCGAGATTGATCCCTCGGTCATTAAGCTCGTACCCGCCGAAACCGCTCAGAAATATCAGATCATTCCGCTCTCGAGAGCCGGGGCGAACTTGACGATCGCCATGGTCGACCCCACCAACGTGTTCGCCATGGACGATATCAAGTTCATGACGGGCTACAACGTCGAGCCCGTCGTCGCGTCCGAAACAGCGATCATGGAGTCCATCGAGAAGTACTACGGCTCGGTGCACTCGTTGCAGATCAAAGAGGAGATGGACAAGCTCGTCGAGACCGATGAGTTCGGCGACGACGTCGAAGTCCTCGAGGAAGGCGACGAGATCGATCTCCAAGAGCTCGAAAAATCGTCGGAAGAAGCTCCTGTCGTCAAGCTGTGTAACTTGATCTTGACGGATGCCCTGCGTCGCGGGGCGAGCGACATTCACATCGAGCCCTATGAGCGTGAGTTCCGTGTTCGGTTCCGCATCGACGGTGTGCTCTACGTCGTGATGAACCCGCCGATGAAGCTCAGAGACGCGATGATCTCGCGTATTAAAATCATGGCGAAGCTCGACATCTCGGAAAAGCGTCTGCCTCAGGACGGACGTATCAAGATTCGAATGAACAACCAGGGGAAAATGCGCGAGCTCGACTATCGTGTCTCGACACTCCCCACTCTCTTCGGCGAGAAAGTCGTGCTTCGCTTGCTCGACAAAGAGAACCTCATGCTCGACATGACGAAACTCGGCTTCGAAGTGGAATCTCTGAAATACTTCGAAGAGGCCATCTTCAAGCCGTGGGGCATGGTTCTCGTCACCGGCCCGACGGGAAGCGGCAAGACCAATACGCTGTACTCGGCCATCTCCCAGCTCAACGTCCCCGAGACCAACATCATGACCGCGGAGGACCCGGTCGAGTTCAACCTTGCCGGCGTCAACCAGGTCCAAATGAAGGAGTCGATTGGGCTCAATTTCGCGGCAGCGCTCCGGTCGTTTCTTCGCCAGGATCCGAACATCGTTCTCGTTGGCGAGATTCGCGATTTCGAGACCGCGGAAATCGCTGTAAAAGCAGCACTTACAGGCCATTTGGTGCTCTCGACGCTCCACACCAATGACGCTCCGTCGACGGTGAATCGACTGATGAACATGGGGATCGAGCCGTTTCTCGTGGCGACTTCGGTGCACCTGATCTGTGCACAACGACTCGTGCGTCGCATTTGCAAGGAGTGCAAGGCGCCCATGGAGGTTCCTGCTCAAGCGCTCATCGACGCCGGCTACACCCCCGAAGAAGCGAAAGACGTGCAGGCACAAAAAGGCCGTGGTTGCGGCACCTGCAACAACACGGGCTACAAAGGCCGCGTTGGCCTCTATGAGGTTTTTCAGCTCACCGACGAGATTCGCCAGCTAGTGCTGGAGGGTGCGTCGTCGATCGAGCTCAGGCAGCGCGCGACCGAAGAAGGCATGATCTCGCTGCGCCGGAGCGGTCTCGTGAAAGTCCGTGACGGTCAGACGACCATGGAAGAGGTCGTTCGAGAGACGGTGAAATAACTCCCTACACCATCCAGTGAGGATTCGATATGGCAGTTAGCCTTCATCAGCTTTTGAAGACGATGCTCGAGATGGGCGGGTCCGACCTGCATGTCACCAACAACTCACCGCCTCAGATCCGGGTTGACGGCAAACTGAGGCCGCTCGACATGCCCCCGCTCACCACGGTCGAGACCAAGCAACTCGCCTACAGCGTTCTCACCGACAACCAAAAGCATCGGTTCGAGGAGAGCCTCGAGCTCGACTTTTCGTTCGGCATCAAGAACCTGGCTCGGTTCCGCGCCAACGTGTTTCTGCAGCGGGGCTCCGTCGCTGCTGTTTATCGAACCATTCCCTACGAGATCAAGGGCTTCAAAGAGCTCGGGCTGCCCGCGGTGGTTTCACAAATCTGCGACAAGCCGCGTGGACTGGTGCTGGTCACAGGCCCCACAGGAAGCGGCAAGTCGACGACACTCGCGGCGATGCTCGACAAAGTCAACAAAGAGCGCTACGAGCACATCATTACCATCGAGGACCCGATTGAGTATCTCCACAACCACCAAAAGTGTCTGGTGAATCAGCGTGAAATTCACTCGGATACGCACAGTTTCACGAACGCTCTTCGTGCGGCGCTTCGTGAAGATCCCGATGTCGTGCTCATCGGTGAGATGCGCGACCTCGAGACGATTGAGTCCGCGCTTCGAATCGCAGAGACGGGCCATTTGACGTTCGCGACACTGCATACGAACTCGGCGGCGCAGACTATCAACCGTATCGTGGACGTGTTTCCGGCTCACCAGCAGTCGCAGATTCGAGCTCAACTCTCGTTCGTGCTCGAAGGGATCATGTGCCAAGCGCTGCTGCCGAAGGCGAGCGGGTCGGGTCGAACAATGGCGATGGAGATCCTGGTCCCGAACTCCGCCATTCGCAACCTCATTCGTGAAGACAAGATCCATCAAATTTACTCGTCGATGCAGACGGGTCAAGAGAAATACGGAATGCAGACATTCAACCAGTCGCTGGCGACTCTGTATTTCAAGAAACAGATCACGCTCCAGCTCGCTCTGGCGACGTCCTCGAACAGCGACGAACTTCAGGATATGATCAATCGCGGAACGGGACTGAATACTCCTGGCGGGCGGGCACCTGTGACCGCGGGGCGTCCGGGGGCGGTGAGGCGCTGATGAGCAGCTTTTTGAGATTGGCGGGGTCGATGTTGGACTGTCGAGTCGAAATTTAAGGAGGCAAAACGATGCCGGCCTATGTTTTCAAAGGCAAGACGCGAGCGGGATCCGCCACTTCGGGCGAGCGAACCGCGGACTCAAAAGACGCGGTCATCGCTATGCTCCGTCGCGAGCAGATACTGGTCACTAGCGTCAAAGAAAAGGGAAAAGAGATCGCCCTACCGAAATTCGGAACCGGCATCTCGTCCAAGGACGTCGCGATCTTCACGCGACAGTTCTCCGTCATGATTGACGCCGGTCTGCCGCTGGTTCAGTGTCTCGAGATATTGGGTACCCAACAGGACAATCCCAACTTCGCGAAAGTCCTCCTTCAAGTCCGCCAAGACGTTGAGGGGGGCGCGTCGCTCGCTGACGCGATGAAGAAGCACCCTAAGGTTTTCGACGACCTGTTCACCAACATGATCGCGGCCGGTGAGGCTGGAGGTATTCTCGATACCATCCTCAAGCGTCTCGCTGGGTATATCGAAAAGTCGGTCAAGCTCAAGTCCCAGGTGAAATCGGCGATGGTCTATCCGGTTGCGGTTATCTCCATCGCTGGCCTCGTTGTCGCCGTTATCTTGTGGAAGGTAATCCCGACGTTCGCAGCCTTGTTCGCCGGTCTTGGGGCCCAGCTGCCGCTGCCGACGCGCATTGTCATTGCTTTGTCGAACTGGACGGTACGATTGATCGTTCCCGGCGCCATTGGCATGATCGCCGGTATATATGGACTCAAGCGGTGGCACGACACCTACAAGGGACGCCGGATCCTCGACAACATTGTGCTGAAGATGCCGGTTCTGGGGATGATCATGCGGAAGATCGCGGTCGCGCGTTTTTGCCGTACCCTGGCGACGCTGATCTCGAGTGGTGTTCCGATTCTCGATGGGCTCGAGATCACCGCGAAGACCTCAGGCAACGCGATCGTTGAAGACGCCATCATGGAGACGCGCAAGAGCGTTGAAGGCGGGCAGTCGATTGCGGCGCCGCTCAAGCAAACCGATGTGTTCCCGCCCATGGTGGTCCAAATGATCTCGGTGGGTGAGCAAACCGGCGCCCTCGACAACATGCTCTCCAAGATCGCAGACTTCTACGAGGATGAGGTCGATACTGCGGTCGCGAACTTGATGACGTTGATGGAGCCGATCCTGATCCTGTTTCTCGGAACGGTCGTTGGTGGCATCGTCATCTCGATGTACCTTCCCATCTTCAGTCTGATCAACAATCTGTCCTAGTTGGCGCGCGAGTCGACTCGCGGGAGGGCACGACGGCTGCCCTCCCCGGTAGTCGTTCAGCCTGCATTACTGCGAAACGCCGCCCAGGGACTCAAGGCACTGTCCATTGGTTGATCGATGACTTCGACGAAAAAGGCGGAGGCCGATCGCAAGATCGCGGACACCCCGCTCGTTTGGCTGATGTTCCTGCGAGTCGTCGTGGTGACGGCGCTCATGGGCTCGGCGGTCGTGGCGGAAGTGATCCGTAGGCCACGTGGTCCGAGCGACCCGCTCTACTTTCTCATCGCGCTGACCTACTTGCTGACTCTGCTCTATGCGCTTGCGTGGCCTTTCACCGCGCTGTATCGAAAGCAGCTCGCCTATGTCCAGATTCTCGGCGACCTGCTGATCACCAGCGGGATCGTGTACTACACCGGCGGGACCGAGAGCAATTTCTCGTCGCTTTATTTCATCAGCATTATTGCGGCGAGCATCATCCTTTTTCGCCGCGGTGGGTTGGTTGCGGCGAGTGCAGCGTCGATCCTGTACGGCTCTCTCATCCAGGGGCTCTTCCTCGGCACCGTGCCTCCATATCCAGATGCCGGCGGAGCGTCTCCGGTCGTCATGCCGTCCCAGGTCGTTGCCTACACGATTTTCGTGAACGTTTTCGGTTTCTATACCGTGGCGCTTCTCACGAGCTACCTCTCCGAGAATTTGCGTTCTACGGGCAGGAAACTCGAGGAGGCGTCGGACTTCCTCGCAGATCTTCAAGTTTTCAATCAAACCATCATCGATTCGATCACATCAGGGCTGATGACGACCGACTTCGAAGGCCGCATCAATTTCTTCAACTCCGCGGCGGCGACCATCTTTGCCCAGAGCTCGACGCAGGCGATTGGCGCGAACGTGACTGAGCTCCTGGGGGAGACCGCTGATTTCCTCGAGCGCACCAAACAGGGCCTATCCGTCGGGCGTCGCTACCTCCGGCTCGAGGGGACTTACTTGAACGGGCAAGGAGATGAGATTTATCTCGGAATGAGCGTTTCCTATTTACTCTATGAGGGAGACAAGAAAAGCGGCTTCTTGTTCACGTTCCAGGATCTAACCGAGATCCGGCGGCTCGAGCGAGAGGTGCGGCTGAAAGAGAATCTGGCGACTATGGGTGAGATGGCGGCAGGGATGGCGCACGAAATTCGAAACCCGCTCGCATCCATCAGCGGTTCGGTACAAGTCCTGCGCGAAGCGGACACTCTGAGCGAGGAGGAAAAGCGGTTGATGGAGATCATCGTCCGTGAATCGGAGCGTCTCTCGGGAACCCTGACCGAGTTTCTGGCCTACGCACGGCCACCGCGATTCGAGCCGGATCAAATCGACCTTCGCCGCGTATTGGAGGAGACTGCAACGCTTCTGGGGCACAGCTCAGAGGTTTTACCCGAGCATCGGATCGTCTTGGACATCCCGGACACACCGGTTCAGATTTTCGCCGATCCCAATCAGATGAAACAGATCACGTGGAACCTGGCGCGAAATGCGATCCAGGCGATGCCGAGTGGCGGGAAACTCGTCATGTCTCTTGCGCGAAACGGCTCCGGAGAAGTGGTGATGGCGTTTTGCGACGAGGGCGTCGGGATGAGCGATGGCGAAGTGCACAAGGTGTTCGAGCCCTTTGCGGGAAGTTTCGAGCGAGGTAGTTTCGAGCGAGGTAGTGGACTCGGACTGGCGATCGTGTACCGAATCGTCAAAGACTACAATGGACTCATCCAGGTCGATAGCATCGCTTCCAAGGGCACAGAGATTTCAGTTCACTTTCCGCTGGATCGGAGGACAATCGGGTGAGTCGCATTCTCGTCGTGGATGACGAAGAATCCATGCGCGAGCTCCTCGAGATCGCACTGGGCAAAGACGGGTATCGAATCACGGGTGCCGCGTCGGGGGCCCAGGCAACGGAGCTGATCGACAAAGGCTCGTTCGACCTCGTCATTTCCGATATCAAGATGCCGGACATGAGCGGTGTCGAAGTGCTGCGCTACGTCAAGCAGACCGATCCGGGGATTCCAGTCATCATGGTGACCGCATACGCTTCGGCGGAGACGGCCGTAGAAGCCCTGCGTCTCGGAGCCTACGACTACCTTACGAAACCATTCAAGATCGACGAGCTCAAAGCAAACATTCGCAACGCTCTCGAAAAGCGCCGCCTGAAAGAAGAGGTGGTGCACCTCAAACGCGAGCTCAAGCACAAGCACGGGCTGGACAATATGCTCGGCCGTAGCTCCAAGATGCTGGAGCTGTTCGAGCACATCAGGGCCGTAGCGGTGACCAATTCAACGGTGCTCGTCACCGGAGAAAGCGGCACGGGAAAAGAGCTCGTCGCACGCGCCATCCATGTGGGGAGTCCGCGCGTCTCGGAACAGTTCGTATCCATCAATTGTGGGGCGGTTCCCGAGACGCTTCTCGAGAGCGAGCTGTTCGGCCATTTGAAGGGCTCGTTTACTGGCGCCACTACGAACCACAAGGGACTGTTCGAAGTCGCGCATCGGGGCACCGTTTTCCTCGATGAGATTGCCGAGATGAGCACCACGATGCAGGTCAAACTGCTGCGAGTGCTTCAGGAAAAACGCATTCGACGTATTGGCGCTACCGAAGAGAGGGAAGTCGACGTCCGAATCATCGCGGCCACGAACAAGGATCTCGAGCAAGGAGTTCAAGACAAGACGTTCCGAGAAGATCTCTTCTATCGGTTGAACGTCATCCCGATCCACCTCTCACCCTTGCGAGATCGACGCGACGATATTCCGCTGCTGGCGGAGCACTTCCTCGTCAAAGCCCGCGAGTCGATGGGGAAGAACATTACCAAGATCGCCGATGAAGCGATGGAGATTTTGATCCACTATGATTGGCCCGGAAACGTCCGTGAGCTCGAAAACGTCATCGAACGGGCCGTAGCACTCGAAGTGACAGGAGTCATTCTTCCCGAGCGAATTCCCGACAAGATGCGAGAATTCAGCGACGCGTCCGAAATCGACGACGGCTCGGCGGACGACGAGGTGTTTCCCGAAGAGGGGGTCGACTTCACCGAGCGTATCGCGAGTGTCGAAAAACAGCTCTTGTCATCGGCGATGAGACAGGCCGGAGGCGTCCAGACGAAAGCCGCCAAAATGCTGCAAATGAATCTGCGGTCGTTTCGTTATCTGCTTCAGAAGTACAATTTGAGGTGAGCAGGGGTGCGACGTGCCGCATTCATTCTGATCAGCCTCTCGAGCTTTTTCCGCCTTTCCGAACCCCGATTTCAATCGAGCCTTCGCCTTATCGACCGGTTGGTCGGCTACTAAAAATTGGTTGAGGCCTCTGACAAAAAATGGGCCGTTGGCTGAAATCGGCGCGAGAAATTCCGCGAGTTCTGCCCGGTCCGATTGCCTAATAGACTGAAATGCAAGAGTTTATGCTAGGATATCGAGACGCGTCCCGTCAGGCTAGGATTGGCACGCCCGTTGCACTGAGACTGGTCGAACACAGTGGAAGATTCGACTAACTTAGGTTTTCTTGCTTGCCAGCAAACTTTGGCCCGAGGTTGGGGAATTGAACAGCCGGAGATCAGGGGCAAGCAGGCAGCCCCCGCCCGCGGGCGGTTTCAGGAGAGAAAGCAAAATGAAGAGCAACAAAGGTTTTACCCTTATCGAGCTACTGATTGTGGTTGCGATTATCGGCATTATCGCCGCGATCGCAATTCCGAGCTTGCTCCGCGCCCGCGTCTCGGCCAACGAGGCCCAGGCGATTGGCGACACCCGTTCGGTGATCTCTGCCGAGCAGACCTACGCATCGGCCAACGGTGGATACTTTGGTGCCATCACGGCCCTGTGCTCCCCTACCGGTGGTGCCGGCTGCGTCGCTATCGGTATCCCGAACTATCCGGCCGCTGCGCCGAATTTCCTCGGTGGTGACCTCGCTCGCCTCGGCGACAAGTCCGG
>CAMYKY010000091.1 GCA_947259165.1 uncultured Acidobacteriota bacterium
AGCGGCAGCCGGACCAGGATATGCTTTCATGACACAAGGCACCGGGTACTCGGATCAATACGCGCTGGCTAACCCCGGTGGAATGCTCGATGCGACGGTCGCCGGCGGCGCAGATGGCTGGGAAGATGCGAGCGCCGGGCCCCGCATTGACTACATACTGATGAACGAGAGCAGCCCGCTCGAGGTCGTGCGCGCAAGGCGAGTTTTTACCGACGAATACCTCGGCCGGGTATCAGACCACGTCGGAGTCTACGCAGAGTTCGTTATCTCTTCTGCCAGGTAAGTGCCTGCGCATTAAGTAGCTACCTGCGCAGGCACGAACAATGGCAAAGGGTCGTTTTATTCCGCCAGTGTGTTACCACTCGGCAGCGACCGCGGGACATCGCCTCGCAGATCAATGCTGGACGGGTCCGTCAAAGCGTGCAGGAACTCGATCAGGTCCCGGATCTCCCTCTCGCTCAAGTTTGCCGGACTCAATTCGTTCGCTGCAGCGATGTCAGCCAGTAAGGCCGGGCTATCCATGACCAGGAAGTCAACGGCATCAAGGTCTGGACGCGATGGCAGAACTGCCTGCGACCGGTCATAGGAGTACAGCGATTGAACGGCATCCAAATGATGCCTGACCATGCCTTCCAGCGTGTCAAAGACCCCGACATGACCGTAAGGCCCGGTAAGTGCGACATTTCTTAACGTAGGCACACGAAATCTGAAACGATCGGCCGAATCACCGGTGACGCGTTCGCGTCCGAAGTCCTCGTGACCGCTCGGCCCATCACCCTTACCCGCTCCGATTTGCGGTGTGGCGATCGCAGCAAAACCGTGGTTCGTCTGGAATGTTCCGCTGTGACAGCTGCCACAGTTGCCCTTGTTCGGCAAATAGAATACCCGCATTCCCCGTCTCGCAGCCTGGCTCATAGAGCCGCGATCGCCGCGAAGAAAACGATCAAACGGACTGTTGTCCGCGCGCCACCTAAAAGCTTCGAAGGCGGCGATCGCATTGGCTGCGTGTACGTACGTAATATCGCCGGCCTGCGAGACATCGTTGTGCACGTTCAGGCCGCCGCCGACGAAGTTGCGACCGGAAGTGACTCCGTCGCTGGTGCTACAGGGAGAGCGGCGAGCGGTAACGACGCGACGGTCGCGGCGGTCGAATCCATCACCTCGACTCTTCACGAGATGAACGCGAACCTCCAAAACGTCGCGCGAAACGCTCAGTCCCAGTCGGCTTCGACCACCGAGACCCTGGCCTCTATCGAGAACATGCTTCGTTCGGTCCAGACCGTCGCTGGGGCCGCCGAGCGCCTGGTACAAATCGCCAACAGCACGAGTCGAGCCGTATCCCAGGGAGGTGAGGCGATGGAGGCCGCGAGCCAGGGGATGGCCGAGATCCGCGACGTCATTCGATCCTCGGCACAATTCGTCCAGAACCTGGGCGGGATGGCGGAGGACATTGCCAGAATCGTAGGCGTTATCGACGAGATAGCAGATCAGTCGAACCTCCTTGCCCTGAACGCCGCCATCGAAGCCGCTCGGGCGGGAGAGCACGGGCTGGGGTTCGCTGTCGTAGCCGAGGAAGTTCGCAAACTCGCAGAGCGGAGCGCAGGCTCCACGGGGGAGATCGCGGACCTGGTGAATCGGATCCAGTCGCAAGTCTCGCAGGCAGTGGAGAACATGGACAAGTCCACGGCGATCGTGGAGCAGGGTATGCGCCGCACCGAGGAGCTCGGCTCCAACCTCGAGAACATCGGGCAGTCGGTGAATGAGGTGTCCGCCTGTTCACGTGAGATCGGTCAGGCAACCGCGGAGCAGTCCGCGGGTACGCACGAGATCGAGCAAGCGATTTCCGGATTGGGCGCGCTGACTCACGAGATCAGCGCCGCCACCGAGCAGCAGTCGAGCGGGACCGAGCAGGTGGTCGAATCGATCGACCAGATTCAGGCGATGGTACAGACGAACGCGGAGGGCGCCATGGAGCTCGCGGCTTCCTCGGAAGAGCTCTCTCGCCAGGCCTCACTCATGAGAGAGCTCACGTCGCGGTTCCAGATGGGTGATGACGCGCACCCATCGCGTGGTACGCGTACGAACGGCGAGACGGGCCATGACGAGGCTCGAAGGCTGCGGGACCTCATGGATTCGGTGGATACCTTATCGTCGGGATCCTTTCGCTAACGTCCATGGGTTTCGCGGGAGTTCTGAGCTCCTAATGGAAGGGACCAACCTCGCGTCAAGAGTTCCAGTGAACGTCGGGCTCGGGATAATCAGCCGTCGGATTTCATGCGCTCGATGGGCCCGCCGCGGCGTCGACAAGCTCGTCGAGCCAGAGCGTGTACATGTCGGGGTCACGCCGATGTCCCGATGGAGTTTGGCCAGACGCTCTAGGCCTTCATGCGCGGGTCCCTGCACGGTGCCCGCAGCCACGAGCATCACGTAGCGCGGATCCCTCAGCATCTTCTTCTGCCGCTCGAAGTCATGGCAGAACGGAGCCGCACAACGCTGGATCGGGAACAGCCGTCGCGAGCTCCTCGAACACGTCGTCATCTTTGGCGAGCGGCATCTCGTCCATCTTGTGCGGGCATACATCAGCTGATACCACGAGGATCGTTACAACTTGGGATTCGAAAAAGATACGCGCGACAAGCGACCGGTCACCCGACGACCGTCACCCGAAGCTAAAGTCCTTGCACTAGCGCGCGTGGGTGGACTTCATCATTGCTACGAATGGCGGGAAGCTGCCTAGCACCGTTTCCCGCTTATGCCGGGCCGCGGGAGTCGGCGCATCTCTTTTCGAGGTGATAGTATCCCGCCGCAAGCACAAGGAGGCTTTTGAGATGCGAAGATTCGCCCTGACAACGCTGGCGCTAGCTCTGTTGCTGGCGCCTTTTGCACCAGCCGCGGCTGCGGACCACAAAATCATCGCCCCTGCGGGATCGCGAACCGATTTGCCTTTCAGCCCCGCTGTCATGGCGGGTGACTTTCTCTACCTCTCGGGCTCTCTCTCAGGGGAGTCGACGGATATCAAAGAGCAGGTGAAGCAGACGCTCGAGAATCTCCGCGCCACGTTGAAAGCGGCGGATATGGATCTTTCGCATGTTGTGAGCTCCACCGTGTACTTGTCCGATTCCCGCTATTTCAGCGCCATGAACGAGGTCTACCGAAGCTACCTCCCCGACGCACCGCCGGTGCGGGCCACGGTCCAGGCGGACGTCGCCATCCCCGCCGCGCTCGCGGAGATCGCCATGATCGCCGTCAAGCCGGGCGTGGAGCGCAAAGTGGTGATGCCCGCGGGGGTGACCGAGTGGACCGCGCCCTACAGCCCGGGCATCATGGCGGGCGACACTTTGTTCACCGCAGGGATGGTCGGACGCAAGCGCGGCGCACCCGCGTCGGAGCAGCCAACGGACGTCGCGGGGCAGACGGTTCAGGCCCTGGCCAACGTGGAAGCAGTACTGAAGGCCGCCGGTTTGACCAAGTCGGACGTGGCGTCTTGCAACGTCTATCTCCCGGACGCGCGCAACTTTCAGGACATGAACGGCGCCTATCGCGAGTTCTTCTCCGAGGCGCCGCCGGCTCGTGCCACCGTCCGCGCCGGCCTCATGGGAACCGGACTCCACGTCGAGATCATGTGCACCGCGGTTAGAGGCGGAGACCGCCGCATCGTTGGGCCAAGCCGGCCCAACGCCACGCTTTCGCGGGGCATTCGTGTGGGTGACCGCCTCTACCTCTCCGGTATCACCGGACGCGGGGCCGACGGCTACGCCCCTGGCGACGCCAAGGCACAGACGCGTCAAGCCCTCGAGACCATCAAAGGGCTGCTCGCCGAAGAAGGGATGGACTTCAACAACGTGGTTCAGGGTCTCGTTTGGGTCACCGATATCCGAGATTACGCGTCGATGAACGAAGTGTACCGAGAGTATCTACCGTCGCCGCCGCCCGCTCGCGCCACCGTGGGCTCACCTCTGATGTCATCGAGCGCGCTCGTGGAGATCATGATGATCGCGGTCGAGTAAACGAACGACCTTACGAACGGGAGATGACGCGCTCGACGATGGCGAGAATCTCTTGTTCGAGCGACATGGCGCGTTTCTCGATCGTGTCGGCTTTGGCGAGCATCTCGTCCACGACCGTCTTGTCGTCGAGTCCTGCCGCGTTGGTTTTAATGTTGAGAAACGCTCCCGAGACGGCCGTACGGGCACACAGTGCGCCGACGCCGGCATCAGTGACCGAGCTCGGGTTGCCGTGCTCGGCCATCGCCTTGATCACTTCCATCGAGTCGAAGGCGCAGCGCATCACCCGGAACGGAACGTCCATGGCGTAGCGCGTCGCCTCTTGCATGGCGCGTTTTCTTTCCGCCTTCTGCGCTTCGGTCTCTCTAGGCATGCCGAAGACATCCATCACTTTGTTGAAGGCCTCGGTGTCTTCGTCGACTAGGGCCAGCATCTCGTCGTGGTAGTCTTTGCCCTTCTCCGCCCAGCTCGAAAACTCCTCCCAACGGTCGTCCCAACCTCGCTTGTGAGCCGACAGGTTGGCCACCATGGTGGCGAGCGCGGCGCCGAGTGCTCCGATCGCGGCTGAGATCGAGCCTCCTCCGGGTGCGGCCGACTCACTCGCCGTCTCGTGGGTGAACTCAGCGACCGTCATGTCGATCAGGCGGTCTTCGGCGCGCTCCGCGATCGCGTACTCGATGATCTTCTCGTTCGGCTTGAAGGGATAAAGATCGTTCAAGCCGAGTGAGGCCACCGCAATCTTGATGAGCTCCTGGTCTGAGACACCGACCGAGCGCTGTTGTTTTCTGAGAAAGAAACGGCCCGCATCCAGAATCGCCGCTAACGGGATGAGGCCGACGAGCTCGCTGCCGGTCACCCGAATACCGCGCGCCCGCGCCTTTTCGCAGACCTCGTCGAAGGCTACGTGAACCGGGGTCGTGCCGAGGTTTGTGAGATTCATCGAGATCTGTGCGATCCCATACTCTTTGATGTACCAGCCGATAGCCTTGACACTCTTCAGGGAGCCAGGCGTCCACACATCCTCGCCGTTTTCGTCCTTCACGACGGGCGCTGTTAGCGGGTTGCCCTAGCGTTGCTTGCGCCCCTTCTCGCGCACGTCGAAGGCGATGGCGTTGGCACGTCGAGTGGACGTGCTGTTCAAATTGACGTTGTAAGCGACGAGAAAGTCGCGCGCGCCGACGGCGGTGGCTCCCGACCTGCGGTTGAATTGGGCCGGACCGAAATCTGGTTTCCCGTCGGGGCTCGCGATCTTGTCCTCGAGTCCTTCGTACTCGCCTGCACGCACCACGGCCAGGTTTCTCCGTTGTTCGGATCGCGCCGCGTGCTCGTAGCAATAGATCGTAAGCCCCGCGTCCTCTCCGAGTTGTCTTGCGAGCTCGTGGGCGTGCTCCACCGTCTCTGCCATACTGATGTTGGCGACCGGGATCAGGGGACACACGTCGATGGCGCCGAAGCGCGGGTGCTCGCCGTGGTGCTGACTCATGTCGATGAGCTCGGCGGCCTTTTTCGCTGCCCGGACGGCCGCGGTGATCACTTCCTTCGGAGTCCCCACGAAGGTGACGACGGTCCTGTTCGTGGCTTTTCCGGGATCGACATCGAGAAGTTTGACCCCGTCCATACCCTCGATCTCCGACGTAATCTGCTTGATAACGGACATGTCGTTCCCTTCGCTGAAGTTGGGAACGCACTCAATGAGCTGTTGTTTCATTCGCTGGTATCCTCTTACCGGGAAAGGTCTTGATCGGGTCGCCGTCGAACTAATGAGGTTAGCAGAGTTTCAGCGAGAGCGACAAGGCAGTCGCTGGTCGCGGCCGTAAGTCACGGACATCATGCGTGGCCGCTACCGCAACAGCTTCTCGGAGCCGGAACCGGTTCAGCCAGACACTATCGTTCCGTTCTCGGTAGACTTGCACCAGCAGCTCTATCGATTCCGGCCTGGTCACCGCATCATGGTCCAGGTCCAAAGCACCTGGTTTCCTTCCGGAATCCGCAAAAGTACGTGGAGAACAGTTTCGAAGCGGCGGCATCGGATTTCGAGGCGCACGAGTTCTTATGTATCGCACGCCTGCATACCCGTCGCACATCGCTGTCTGGGTTCTTCCATGATTGAAGGCGATCGGAGCGTGAGATGTCCCCTAGGTCATTCCGAGCTCCTGTCGTCGCTCTGATATCGTCAGGCTCGTCATGAGTTCAGTCGCGAAAAAGTTGGACGAGATTTCACCGGGCGTCTGGGCTTACACACAGCTTCCGGGCTCATGGGGTTGGAGCAACGCCGGACTGATCGCAGACGGGGGCGAGAGCCTGCTCGTCGATACACTGTTCGACTTGAAGGCAACGGCGGGCATGCTCGAATCGATGCGCAAGGCCACGGCCGCCGCGGATCGAATCGAGACCGTGGTCAATACCCACGGCAACGGGGACCACTGCTACGGGAACGGACTCGTCGTTGGTGCGGAGATCATTGGGACGCCGGGATGTGTCGACGATCTGGCCGAATCTCCTCCCGGTCAGAATCGGTTGTTTTTGACGGCGGCTCACGCGGCGAGCGGACTGGGCAGTCTCGGTCGGGGTCTGGGGCGTGCGTTGCGCAAAGTGGGGCTTCCTCAGCTCGAGTGGCTCGTCGATGCGGCTCCACTGGGCCTGGAAGCGTTCAGCGATTTTGATTTTCCCTGGGGGAAACCCGTATTGCCGACTCGGACCTTCAAGGGTTCTCTAACGCTTCACGTCGGGAGCAAACGGGTCGAGATCGTGGAGGCGGGACCGGCCCATACCCGAGGCGACGCTTACATCTATGTCCCCGACGACCGGGTCGTGTTCACGGGAGACTTATTGTTCAAAGACGCGCACCCGATTGTCTGGCGAGGCCCGGTCGCAAACTGGATCGCCGCCATCCAAAAACTGCTCTCACTCGACGTGGAGACCGTCGTCCCCGGTCACGGTCCCATAACCGACAAGTCGGGACTCGAGCAAACGCTTTCGTATCTCGAGTTACTGACGTCGGAAGCGTGGCGACGATACGACGCGGGGATGCCGGTCGAAGACGCCATCGACGACATCGTTCTCGACAACTATCGTGGTTGGCTCGATGCCGAGCGTGTCTACGTCAACATCCGCACGCTCTATCGTGACTTTTCAGGAGACAGCACGGTACCGCACGTGCTCGAGCTGTTCGCTGGGATGAGCCGCTACAAATATGCTCGCACTGCCGTGACGACGACGTTGTGCTGAATTGTCCTCTACGCTACGCTCCACGGGATGTTGAAACATCTGTGGCCACCAGTTGCTGTCATTGCCGCGGTCTTCGCACTGCTGGCGTTCATCTGGCTCGCCCCGGGGGAGAGCGCTACGTCGATGCAGGAAGCGAGAGTCATCCCGACAGCAGTGGTCCTCGTGGTGGCGTCGCTCGTGCTACTCGTCTGGGCGACCTTGTTTTCAGGACTCCCGCGACGCACACGCCACGTGATTGTGGGCGGCTTTTTCGTGGTCGTCGCCGCGTTCTTCATGATGTTTCGATTTCGTGGGGTGAGTGGCGATCTCGTGCCTCAATTTGAACCGCGCTTCCGCAGCGCGTCCACAGATCTCAATGAGGTGAGCTCGTACTTGCTTCCAGGAGCCGCGGACTACCCCCAGTTTCTTGGGGCCGATCGCACGGCCCACGTCGAAGGGGTTCGTCTCGCGCGAGACTGGTCGGTCGAGCCACCGAAGCTTCTGTGGCGCCGACCCGTCGGTCGGGGTTGGTCTGGGTTCGCGGTCTCGGGAGGCGCTGCGGTGACGCACGAACAACACAGCGCGGAAGAGCGCGTGGTTCGCTACGAGCTTTCGACCGGACGGGTGGAGTGGGCTTCGCGTGAAGTCGCGCATTTTTCCAACCCCATCTCGGGGGAAGGACCGCAGGCGACGCCGACGATTGACGCCGGGCGGGTCTACGCGATGGGAGGCACGGGCCTGCTCACGGTTCTCGATCTCGACTCGGGCGAGTTGGTGTGGAAGCGGGACGTGTTCCAAGACAGTGGCGGGCACGTCCCGACGTGGGGTAACAGCGATTCGCCGCTTCTCGTGGACGAGCTGGTCATCGTCGGCGCAGGCTCGGCGCTCTCCGCGTACCGGGCGGACGACGGTGAGCTTGCGTGGAGCGTTCGCGGCGTGTCTCCCGCCTACGCCTCCCCGCTAGTGGCAACGCTTGCCGGCGTGCGGCAAATCGTTTCGTTCAATATGGGCAGCCTCACGGGGCATGACCCCGAGGAGGGGAGCGTGTTGTGGGAGGTCGATTGGCCAGGGCAGCAGCCCAACGTCGCTCAGCCGCTGATCCTTCCCGGCGATCGCGTTCTCGCATCGGCGGGCTACGGCGCTGGCGCGAGGCTGTTTCACATCACCGAGGACGGTGTCGAGCTCCTGTGGGAGAGCTTGCGGCTGAAGGCGAAGTTTGCGCACTTCATCTATTACGAGGGCTACGTCTACGGGCTCGATGACGGTATCCTCGTGTGCCTGGATCCGGACAATGGTCGGCGGAAATGGAAGGGCGGGCGCTACGGACACGGGCAGTTGCTTCTGGTCGACGATTTGCTGCTGGTCCAAGGCGAGTACGGCGACATCATTCTCATAGAGCCGTCGCCCGAAGAGCTTCGCGAGCTCACCCTGTTCACGGTGATGGACGCCAAGATTTGGAACACGCCCGCGCTCGCTGGCCGATACCTTCTGGTTCGCAACGATGCGGAGGCAGCGCTTTTTGAGATGCCTGTGGTAGCATCCGATTTGTGAATCAGGTCAGCCCTCTCGCGCAACTCATCAATGTTTACAGCTTCATCGTGCTCGCTCGGGTGATTGTGAGCTGGATTCAGCTGCCTCCAAATAATCCGATCGTCTACTACTCTCGGATGCTGACCGAACCGCTGCTCGAGCCCATCCGTAAGCTCTTGCCCGCGGGGGGCGGTCTCGACTTCTCGCCGATCATCCTCTTGTTGTTGCTGCGGTTTATCGCTGGCCTCGTCTAGTGTCTCGTCTCAGAAGTTCTGTATATAAAGCTCGAGGTCATTTTGTGCGCTGGCGAGACGTGAATGCGATGGCATATCTGGATATTTCGAGGATTCACAACGAAGCCAGCGCGCGAAAGGGCCCGAGATTTATGTACAGAACTTCTGGGACGGGACACTAGTCCGGCCTGAGGTTGACCTCGGGCTATACTCGGATATGGCGGATCTCGACAAGCGGCTCGCCCACAACGAGGCGGGAGACTTCTTCGTCGATGCGAGCTGTATCGACTGTGATACCTGTCGATGGATGGCGCCAGAGACGTTCGTACAGCGCCGGTCTCAGGCGAGTGTTCATCGACAACCGTCGACGGAGGCCGAGACCCACCGCGCGAACATGGCGCTGCTTTCGTGCCCAACCGGTTCGATCGGTACGCAGTCGAAGCATGACACTGCCGCGGCTAGCGCGGCGCTGCCGGATCGTGTCGAAGGCAACGTTTACCACTGCGGCTACCACGCCGAGTCGAGCTATGGCGCAACGAGCTATCTCATCGTGCGTGAAGAGGGCAACGTGCTCGTCGACTCACCTCGTTTCACGCGTCCGCTGGTGCGGCGCTTGGAGGAGCTCGGCGGCGTGCAAACGATGTTCCTGACCCATCGCGACGATGTCGCCGACCACGCACAATTTCGCGGGCATTTTGAATGTGAGCGCGTCTTGCACGAAGACGAGATTCGAGCCGGAACCCGAGATGTCGAGCGTCCAATTTCCGGCTTCGAACCGGTGAGCTTGGCCGATGACCTGGTTGTCATCCCGACTCCCGGTCATACGCTCGGGTCTTGCTGTCTTTTGTATCGAGACAAGTTTCTGTTCACTGGTGACCATCTTGCCTGGAGCGAATCGCGGGGACACATCTACGGGTTTCGTAGCGTGTGCTGGTATGACTGGGGCGAGTTGGTGCGATCGACCGAGAGACTCGCCGACTATGCCTTCGAATGGATTCTGCCCGGTCACGGACGCCGGTGTCACTTCGCGCGAAACGACATGGCGAGCGAGATGGCGAAAACGCTCGAGTGGATGACGGGAGTTACTGCCTGACGATCTCGACGGACACCATGACGTCGCCTTCTTGAATCTGATCGACGTTGTCCATCCCTTCCACGACCCGTGCAAAGACGGTGAAATTGTGGTCCAGGCGGAAGTTATCCACGAGGTTGATGAAGATCTGACTATCGCCCGTATCGCGCCCCCGCGTCGAGATGCCGAGCGTTCCACGCCTGTGTGACAAAAGACCGACTTCGTCGCGAATATACTCGGGCCTACCAACGAACTCGTTGGCGCCGGGGCTGCCCCCTTGGAGCACGAAGTTCGGGGCTATGCGATGGAACGTGAGTCCGTTGTAGTAGCTCGACTCCGCAAGCTTGGCGAACTGGGCCGCTGTAAAGGGTGCTGTTTCCGGAAGGAGCTCGAGGGTGAACGACCCTGCTTCTTTCATCGAAACGTGCGCCTTGGCACCGACGAGCCCGTCGAAGAATTCCCTCGAAGGTGCGGCCGACGGTGCGAATCGCAGCGTTTTGGGTTGTCCCGACGTGAGGGTCGCGGCAAGATTGGCGATGAATGGGTCGAAGTCGTCGAGGAGATAGTCGAGACCGGAGACATCGGCGAACTCACTCAGTCTGCTCAATAGCGCACGCCTTGGATCTCGTGAGGTCGCACGGCCCTGATCCGAGATGCGCTCTAGTGTGCGCTGAAGCGTGGGTATCGCCGAAGGACCTTCCTTCCAACCTTCGAGGAGGCCGAGAGCTCGCACCAGCACGCCGTAGTCGTCCGACGCGAGAGCGTCGAGTGCGTGGCTCGGCGTCACCAGTGCCGCGCCGACTACTCTCGGATGCTCGTCACCGCGCAACGTCGCGAGGGTTGCGTCATCGTTGAGAATCTTGGCCGCGCGGGCGGCGTTGACCCGTGCTTGCCAGACGCGATGCCGCACGAATCGAGGCAACGCTTTTTGGGCCGAGGTCGCGTCGACTTTGGCCAGCGACACCAGCGCGCGCGATGAACGGCGCCAGCTGTCGTCGTCGATCAGGGCGGCGAGAGCATCGGGCGAGCAACCTTCTCCGAGAGAATCGATGGCGAGAAGAACGACGTGCTCGCTCGGGTCGGTCAGCGAATTCTGCGCAATCTTGCACGTGGGCGCGATTCGCAAAGCTGCGTAGCGCACCATGGGCGATGGGTCGTCCCGCCATTCTCCGAGCCCCAGCACGGCTAGGCGTCGCACTCGCGAGTCGCCATCGCGCCATGCGGCGTTGAGGGTTTCGAGGTCTCGGTCTTCCGCGCGGTTGAGAGCGAGAAGGGCGAGCTGACGGATCTCAATCGAGTGCGAATCTCTCACCGCGCTTCGAAGGGCGGTGGTGGCGTGATCGCTTGGGTTGACGTCGCGCGTTCGCAAAAAGGTTTCGAGCCCTTTGACGGCGCCGAGGCGAACGATCTCCGGCTCCGCAATTCCTGGGAGCAGCGTCGCCTCGCGGGTATCGGGCAGTCGGCCCAGGGCTTCGAACAGTGCTGCGCGAACCGCGGGCGCGGACTCTTGTTCGAGCCGGGCGCCGACGCGCGTGCCGGTGGCGCTCATCTGGGCGAGTGCGTTGGCTGCTTCGATGCGCAGGGCAGCGGAGTCGGCGTCGAGCAAGGGAGTCACGTGCTCGGCGAGATCGGAGCGTTCGAACCTTCCGAGCGCGCGAACGGCCTGAATTTGGATGTCGGCGTCAGAGCTCGACAGCGCTTCGATCAGGAGCGTGGCGTCGCCGCGGGCGTCTTCCGCAACCAGCAGCTCGTGGTCCAAGGTGAGCTGGAGCAATAGAGAGAGTGCGATCGACGTCAACAACATAGGCCGGACACTACCACAGGTCGTGGAGGTCTCAGGGTTGGCGATGGCGGCGCGGCGGTCCCCAGACCAGCGTGAGGAGTGCTACGAGCACGGCTAGCTCGATCGCGAAGGTCATGACGTGCCAAGTTGCATAAACGATGCCAAGCAGCCGTCGGATTCATCGAGTTGACTCAGAACAACTTAGCGGTTTCGCAGCGTTGCGCGAGGTGTAGCGCACCGGACGACACACGTCGAGAGATTTCCTTTCCGTTGCCACATTCGCGCCTTCTCCATGCGGCGAAATGAACTCGAAGGAGACACCGATGGAATGGCTTCACAACACGATGCTCGGGAGGGTGGTTCTGCTGACGTTGTTCGTGCTCACGCTCCAGCTCCCTATCCACAAGATTCATGGGTTGATCGGCGAACGGGAGGCGAATCGGATCGAGGCGGTCGCGGAAGTGGAAGCGAGCGCCGGCGGTATGCGAGTCGCGATGGGTCCAGTGTTACTGGTGCCGTATCTAGGATCCCACTCGGGCTTTTTCGATCCGTCGAGGCCGGCGACGAAGAGAAATTACGCGGTATTGCGGCCACGCTCGCTCGCCGTTCGCGGGACGATCTCGCCCATCGTTCGAACGCGTGGGATCTTCGACGTCCTTGTGTATCGGGCGTCGCTACACTTCGATGCCGAGTTCGCCCGGCCGGACCCGGCAGACTTGGGGCTCGTCGGCGCGCAGATCCTTTGGGAGGAGATGGTCGTGGCACTTGGGAGTGGTGACGTTCCCGAGTTCATCGAGGTCGCCGGAGCAAAGCGCGATCTCGAACTGAGTCAGGTTGAGCCGTACGTGGTGGCGCCCGCGCCGGTGACGGAATCCCTCTCGGTCGCCTACGATCTTGAGATCTCGGGCAGCTATCAACTTCTTTTCTGCGAGCTCGACAACGTGACATCGATCGCGCTCGACTCGGAATGGCCCCATCCGAAGTTCGTTGGTGTGCACCTGCCTGAAACGAGGGAGGTGCGAGCCGACGGGTTCAACGCGGAGTGGAGATTGGCGCGACGGTCACGCCCGCGGCTCGAGGCGATGGCAGGCTCTCGTTCGATGGGTCCAATCGGCGAGCAAGCCGCGTTCGGTGTCGAGCTCATCCAGCCAGTCGATGCCTATCGAATGACTCGAAGAGCGATGAAATACGAATTCTTGTTCACCGCCTTGACGTTGGGTGTGTTTTTTCTCGTGGAGGTCTTCAGTCGGGCACGCGTCCACATGATGCAGTATGTGCTGGTGGGAAGCGCGCTGGTGCTCTTCTATTTGTTGATCTTGTCGCTCTCCGAACATATTTCGTTCACGGCCGCGTACTCTCTGGCTTCGCTTGGCGTCGTCTCTCTCGTTTGGGGATACGCGCGCGCAGTCTTCGATGAGGCATCGCGCTCGGCGATTGTCGGCTCGGTGCTGAGCCTGCTGTACGGTTTTCTCTTCGTTCTGCTCGCGGCACAAGATTACTCGCTCCTCATGGGCTCGCTCGGCCTATTTCTGATGCTCGCGAGCGTGATGTTCTTCACGCGCCACGTGGATTGGTTTGCGCTGGGCGGTGAGTCCTAGTTGCGCCCCTCATCCGACGCTGCGGCCGTCGACCTCTCCAAAAAGGGGACAGGTACATTTTCTTTTGTAATACGGGGAAAATGTACCTGTCCCCTTTTTGGACTGTCCCCTTTTTGGAGGGGTCGACCGCCGAAGGCGGGCGGGTGAGGGTGAGCGGCTTAGATGATTTCGAGCAATCGTGCAGCGTTGTCGCGGTAGACCTTCTTCAGGATCGACTCGCTGAGTCCCAGGCCGTCGATGCGCCACCGGCCCTGCGGCGGCACCGGCGCAGGTGCGTAGTCGAAGTACTCGTCCTCCGTCTCCAGGAAGCGGTAGTAAATCTCGTAGAGCTCGTCGGAGAAGATCTGCTGCGGCGTCTCGTTGCCTAGTGGCGGTGGGATCGCGTCGGTGCCGAAGAGAATTCGGTCCTGATACGAGTCGAAGAAGCGCTTGGCTCTTCGCGGTTGGCGTCCGAGCTCACCAATGCGGGCACCGATTTCGACGTTCATGTTGGGGAAGCGATCGAGCCACGAAGCCACGTCGTCGAGATCCTCGGAGTGGTTTCCGACGTGGAGGGCGACGAACTGAGTGCTCGGGTGGCGCTCGAAAACGCGATTGCGCGCTTCGAGGAGCTCCGCTTTGGTTGGGAAGTCCTGGCCGTAGAACGACCAGTCCGGGTGGTTCGACAGCTCCTCGTAGCGTTCGTTGTGTCGGTCGGTCGGCAGGAAAAAGGCGTCAGGGTCCGAGACGTGGATCGCAATCGGCAGTCCGAGACCTGCAGCGGTCTCCCACATCGGATCGAACCGAGGGTCGTCAACGGCAATGAGCGGACCGGTCGTGACTCTCTCGCGCAAATATAGGCCAAGCGTTTTGGTCAGTTTGAGACCGTTTGCTCCAAGCTTCTGGGATCTTTCGAGCTGCTCGGCCTGAAACTGAGGGAAGTCGTCGCGCTCGACCGCATTCCATGAGGGCTCGGTGAACGAGAGGAAGCGACCCGGATGGGCGCGGTCGAACCGCTCGAGCGTTTGCTCTAGACCGTCGCCGACCCCGCCGGTGAGATTCACCATGAGCTCGACGTTTTTTCTCTCCATCACCGCCAGGAGCTCTTCGGGGTTGCCGAGAAAATCGACGCGCTCACCGAACCCCTCGCCTCCATCAGCGCCGAGCGGAACCGCGGACCATGTGGTGTGGCAGTGAAAATCGATGACCGGGAACATCGCACGCTCGACAGTGGACTCGGGGACGCGCAGCGAGCTGTTCGGCTCGAACTCCTCGAGAGCGAGAGCTGTGGTCGTGCGCTCCTCGGGGCGTTGTCGGCACGCGCCCACAGCGGCCACGAAAGCTAGCCACTCGCGACGGTTCCACTTTGTCATGAGGCCTCCTTCTTTGCGCGTGAGATACTAAACCGCCGAGAGGCGGGAGGACAACAGGCGATGAGCGATATCCACCGACGCTTGGATGAGCTGGGAATCGAACTGCCCGCTGCGAAATCGCCGGTTGCCAATTATCTTGGGACGAAGCGCTCCGGAGACCCTCTGTTCGTGTCGGCCCGGGTGAGTCAGGCTCACGGGGAAGTCGGAACCGATCTCACGACCGATGAGGCGTCACAGGCCGCTCGCGAGACGATGATCCACATCTTGGCGATCATCCAAGAGGACGTGGAGCTCGATGCCATCGCATCCGTGGACAAGATGGTCGGCTTTGTCCGTTCGTCGCGCTCGTTTATCGAGCAGCCGAAAGTGGTCGACGGTGCGTCGGATCTGCTGGTCGCGGTGTTCGGTGAGAGAGGCCGGCACGCGAGAACTGCCACGGGCGTGGCCCAGCTTCCATCCGGAGCTGCCGTACAGCTCGAGTTGGTTCTTCGCCTACGCGGAGAGTCGGGTGCAAAGCTAGAGAACTCCGTGAAGGCTTTTTCCAGGAAGAGTCAACGCGTCGACGCGCTTGACGATCGCCGGGTCTTCGACGAGGGGTGGAGCGTGATGGGGCTTCAAGCGGGCGTCGATGATGAGAGATTTTGCGCAGCCCCAGTGCTTGTGTTCGATGAAGCTTTCCACCCCGT
Organism: uncultured Acidobacteriota bacterium; assembly: GCA_947259165.1. Lineage (GTDB taxonomy): Bacteria > Acidobacteriota > Vicinamibacteria > Marinacidobacterales > SMYC01 > CAMYKY01. The sequence goes on from CAMYKY010000091.1 coordinate 15,466, forward strand.
GGACGTCGCGCGCGGGGTTCGAGCGTGTGAACGTCACCCACAAAAAATTCCTCAGACTCTCTGAAACGAACGAAGGGTCGTCGACGAGCACGATCAAGGGTAGCTCCGACAACGCCTCTTGTGCCAAATGCCGCGAGACTCCCGACATCTCCTTGTCGATGGCGTCGTAGCCCGGAAATCGCGGCGCACCGATGACCGCGACGCCCGGCATGGCGAGAGCCGCGTGACCGAATGTCGAGGGAAGCTTCAGCGACGGCAACGACGCCGCCAATTCCCGGCGTTTTGGACCGACCGCGGCGATCACGAGCTTGGAGCCGGAATTGAGGCCCGTTCCGGAATAATCGAGGGTGTCGATCGTTGTGCTCGTATGGAAATGGAGGTCGCGGCGGAAATCGACTCGCTCGAGGATGTGGCGGAAGAAGCTCTTGGTGTTCTCGATGTCGAGGTCCGGGTCGTCTTGTTTGGCGGCGATAAAAACATACTTGGCGAGTGACGCCTGACCGAAACCTAGAATAGCGTTCGCGTTGGTGAGAAGCTCCTGGGGAGCCCGGTCTGCCGGTTCGCCGAAGGGCACGTAGCGTTCGCTTCCGATCGCAAGCAGCAACGGGTGCACTCCGGTCGCGTCGACGGCATGGATCGCGTGGACGCCAGGAAGCTCGACCGGGACCATCGGCGCGGTGATCTCGTGGATGAGTTTTCCGAAGGTCGTATCTTCTTGAGGTGGGCGTCCCACAACGGTGAACGGCCAGATCGCGCCGTCACGATGGTAGACGGCGTGGACATCGAGAACTGGAAACGGGTGCGCGAGGCTGTAGTATCCGAGATGATCCCCGAAGGGGCCCTCAGGAAGCGTACGCTCGGGGTCGATGGTTCCGGTGATGACGAAATCGGCGTCGGTCGAAACCGCGTAGCCGTCACGGCGTGCGATACGAAAACGGCGTCCGTTGAGCATGCCACCGAAGAGAAGCTCGCTGAGTCCTTCGGGAAGCGGCATCACGGCCGCGAGCGTGTGCGCGGGAGGTCCACCGACGAAAATGCTAACCTTGAGCGACTCGCCACGCTGGACGGCCGCGGTGTGGTGTACGCCGATGCCCCGATGAATTTGGTAGTGAAGCCCGACTTGCCTGCCGGTTCGGTACTGGCCGCCGGTCAGTTGTACGCGATACATCCCGAGGTTCGAATTCATGAGGCCGCCGCCGTCGGGATGCTCGGTGAAAACCTGAGGGAGTGTAATGAAGGGACCCCCGTCGTCGGGCCAGCTCTTGACGGCGGGAAGGGACTCGATATCCGTTCGATTCCGGAGAACTGGGCCAGACGAGACCGACATCGGCAGTGATGCTAGTGCCGTCCACGGCGCCGACGCGAACGCGAAAGGACGCCGCCACGCGTTCGTCGGATCCGCCTTGAGCTGAACGATGCGCTGCACCCGGGAAAGGGTGTCCCGGAAAAGAAATCTCGCCCGTTCCATCGTGCCGAACAAGTTACAAACGGCGGGAAAGGGCGAGCCTTGGACGTTCTCGAACAAGATGGCTGGCGCTTGGGCCGTATACGCACGGCGTTGGATCTCAGCCATCTCCAGGTAGGGATCGACCTCTTCGTGGACCCGTACAAGGTGATGGTGGCGCTCGAGGTCGTGGACCGCTGCCCGTAAGCTCTTGTAACCCATGCGTCTATACGATTCTTTGTTGATTGAGGTGCTGAGTCAAGGCTTCGTTATAAAATGGCGCCGATGAAGAACGAATACTTGTTAATAATGTTGTTGTCGTTGGGCGCGTCGAGTGTCCACGCCCAGCACTACTCTGAAGATGATTTCCTGTCGCGGACGCGTCGGCTGACCTTCGAAGGTCTCCGCGCCGGGGAAGGGTACTTTTCTCCCGACGGGACGCGCATCGTATTCCAAAGTGAACGGGAACCGGAGAATCCCTTCTACCAGATCTACGAGCTGGACTTGTCGAC
>CAMYKY010000092.1 GCA_947259165.1 uncultured Acidobacteriota bacterium
TTTGGATTTTTCGACGGGAGCGCGCCCTCGGCCTCACGTTGGCAGCGCTGTACTGGGCGATGCCGGTCTCGTGGCTCAGTAGCGGTGTCTTGGGGTTTCTCGACGGCGCCTACGCGCCGTTCGCGGTGGGATCGCTCGTCGCCGCCGAGGCCGGCCGCGCGGGTTGGAGCGGCGTCTTCGTGGCGCTTGCGGCCCTGATCAAGCCGCAAGCGTTGATCGTCGTGCCCGCGGCGGTCGTCGCGCTGGTCAGTGCCGAGGTCTCTGTGCGACCTGCCATCATATCTGGGCACGCGGTCGTCGGCGTCGCACTCATTCCGTTCATGATCGCGGGCACCCTCGACGAAGCGGTGACTCACGTCTTTCGCATTCTCTTTCAACAGAGACTCTCCGCGGGCTATGCGAACCCGTGGTGGCTCGTCGGACACGCCATCTCGGACGAGCCGTTTGCGACGAAAGACCTCGTCCCGTTCGCGGGTACCATCGCGAGCGCGGCATTTGCGCTCGCGGCGTTTTTCGTCGCCTCGCGAACGAACGATGCAGCCCTCGCTGGTGGTGGCCTCATTTTCGCGTACGCGATGCTGGCGCTCGGGGTTCATCACAACCATCCCCACGTCATGTTTCTCGCGTTCGCGGCCACCGGGATTCGCCATCGACGCAATGTCGTGCTTGCCGGAGCGCTTGCCACGAGCTACGTCATGAACATGCTGTGCCTGTCGGGCCTCGGCCGGTTCTACGGGACGCGTTACATGGCGATAGAGCCGATCGTGGATGCTGCCGCGGGACTCCGGAGCGCCTTGGGCTTCGACCTGACGCTCTTGCTCGCGGTCGTCAACGTCGCGATCTTTGCGTTGTTTCTGGCCTGGTCCTGTGCGGGAGGCACGGCAAGACCGCCGAAGCCATGACTCGTGACACCGCGCTCTTTGAACAGGCCGCACCGTCGGTGTGGGAGCGGGTCTGGGAGTCGGAGAGCCGTCAGAGTTATTGGATCGCCAGATTTCTGATCCTGCGCCTGCTGGGGCTCGTCTATTTCGTGGGTTTTTTGACGATTGTGAACGATGGACTCGCTTTGTACGGAAGCGACGGGCTCACTCCAGCCGCGAGCTACCTCGAGCGGGTCGAGGAGGCAGCAGGGACGCCGTCGCGCGCTTCGGGATTCGTGCGGCTGCCGACCGTCTTCTGGCGTTCAGTGTCGGACGGATTTCTCATGCGAATCGCATGGCTCGGTTTGGCCTTGTCGCTGCTCGTGACCTTGGGGTACGCGAACGCAATCCTGCTAACGCTACTGTGGTTTCTCTACATGTCGTTCGTGCACATCGGCCAGGGCTGGTACGCGTTCGGATGGGAGATCCAGCTTCTCGAGACGGGGTTTCTCGCCATCTTTTTGTGTCCTTTGTTCGATGGTCGACCTTTTCCCGGGCGCCCTCCTCCGGTCGTCGTGATCTGGCTGTACCGGTGGCTCATTTTCCGGATTATGCTCGGGGCCGGGCTCATCAAGCTGCGCGGTGACGCATGCTGGCGCGACCTCACGTGCCTCGTCTATCACTACGAGACTCAGCCCGTACCGAACCCGTTCAGTGCGCCACTGCACTTCATGCCGGTGTGGTTTCACAAGCTCGGGGCGCTTTTCAACTATCTGGTCGAGCTCGTCGTTCCGTTTTTCGCTTTCGGGCCGCGCCGGGCTTGCCACGTTGCGGGAATCGTGATGGTGAGTCTTCAGTTGATGTTGATCGCGAGCGGCAACCTTTCGTTTCTCAATTGGCTCACTATCATTCCTGCCCTCGCGTGTTTCGATGACTCATTCTTTGAACGATGGATTGCTCCTCGTTGGCTGGAGAGGAGGCGGCGGGCTCCGCTGCATCGCGGCCAGCAAGCGGTGGCGCTCGTTCTTGTTCTCGTTGTGGCGTTATTGAGCGTCGGCCCCGTGCTGAATCTCGTCTCGAGCCGGCAGATCATGAATACGTCGTTCGACCGCCTGCATCTCGTCAACACCTACGGCGCATTTGGAAGCGTGGGGCGTGAGCGCCTCGAGCTGGTGGTCCAAGGCTCGGACGACTCGGCCACATGGCGGGACTACGAGTTCAAGTGCAAGCCGACGCAGCTCGACCGGCGTCCGTGCGTCATCACCCCGTACCACTATCGGCTCGATTGGCTCATGTGGTTCGCCGCGATGGGTCGGGTGGAGCAATACCCCTGGGCGGCTCATCTCGTGTGGAAGCTCTTGCAGGACGATCGGGCGACGCTGCGCCTCATCGAGACGAATCCGTTCTCTGAAGCGCCGCCGCGTTCCATCCGGATTGAGCTCTATCGTTACGAGTTTACGCAGCCCGGTGAGAGTGGCTGGTGGAAGCGTGAGCGCGTCTCGACATGGCTCGGGGAAACGTCCCTCAGGGACGCTACACTACGGGAGTTTCTCCGAAAAAACGGATGGGCCGTCCCGTGACCGGGACGTTTGGTTGGAATGTAGCTCGACACGAATAACAGGCGCCAACGGCGCGGGAGGATGGTTCATGAGGATGGTTAACTTTTTTCTTTCGATTTTTCTGGCCGGGATTGCGAGTGGTCAGAGCATCGAGCGCTCGAACCCCGAAGGGATGACGCAGCCTACCGGTTACAACCATTTGGTGAAGGCCGGAAATCTCATGTTCATCGCCGGTCAGGTCGCTCTCGACGCTGAAGGAGGCGTCGTCGGCGAGGGGAACATGACGGCACAGGTGCGTCAAGTGCTCGAGAACCTGAAAACAGTACTCGCGTCGGAAGGCGCGGATTTTTCGAACGTCGTCAAAATCAACATCTTCACGACCGATATCGAGCGTTTTCGCGAGGCCGCGGAGGTGCGTCGCGAGTACTTCGGAGGTCATCCTCCCGCGAGCACTCTCGTTCAGATCGAACGGCTCGCGCGACCCGTGTTTCTGGTCGAGATCGAGGCGATCGCCATCGCCCCGGAATAGAGTCGCCAGGCCTATATCTTTTCGTCCTTGGGGCACTCTTTTGATGGGGGAGTCGTGTAAGTGAATCCCGAGCCCGAATGGCGCTGGATGTGAACAAATTCCTAGAGTCGAACAGGTTGGCCCGGTGAGTCGCCGCGTGGAGTCGGCGCTGCTCGTTAGCAACGAGCCCTCTGAGACCCGCGCGTTGAGGAATTTCCTGGCGTCTCGAGGATTCGCTGTTCACGTGACGACGAGCCCGGGCGCGATTCAATCGTTGGCATCGCGTGCCTACGGACTCGTGATTGTCGACATCGGCTTGCCCGGAATCGATGGTGTCGCGTTGACCCGGCGTGCGCTCGAGTTCGATCAGCAGACTCATGTCCTCGTGATCGCCCACGGCGGCGTCACATCGAAACTCGTCGAAGCTCTCGGCCTTGGCGCAGCGGACTATCTCACCACACCGATCCTCCCGGAGGAGCTCGAGCGTAAGGTCGAAGCGTATCGAGGCGCCGAGAATCTCGCGACCGACGAGGCGGCGCTCATTGCCGCGTCGGATTCCATGAGGACGGTCGTCAGCCGTGCCGCGCGCGCGTGCGGCGTCGATCTTCCGGTGTTTCTCGACGGCGAGCTCGGAACCGGTCGCAAGACAATTGCACGAGCCATTCACCGTTTTGGCGGGAATCGCACCGAGCCTTTCCTCGTGTTGAACCTCAAGACGATCCCGACGCACCTCCTGACCGCCGAGCTCTTCGGTTCGCCACCATCGCCTGAGGGCGATGGCGGACATCACGGAATCCTGGGTGCCGCGGGCCGCGGTGGCGTTTTTCTCGATAACGTCGATGCGATGCCATCGTCCGTTCAAACCAAGCTCATTGGTACCTTGGATACACGGAGAATCCACCCGTTGGGCCAACGCCTCGACGCGCGACTCTACTGCAGCGCGGAACGTGACCTCGAGACACTGGTTTCCCAGGGTGTTTTTCAAAGCGGGCTCCACTATCGCCTGAATTTGCTTCGCATCTCGTTGCCGCCGCTTCGGGATCGGCCGGAGGACGTCGCCGCCCTAGCAAGCCATTTCCTCCGTCGGTTCAGCGAGGAAAGCGCCAAGACGGTCGTCGGCATCTCGCCCGAAGCAATGGCAGCGCTGAGCCACTACTCCTGGCCGGGTAACGTCCGCGAGCTGGCCAACGTCGTGGAGAGGGCATGCGTGCTCGCGGCGGATGTCGTACAACTGAGCCACCTACCTCCCCAGATTTCGAGCGTCACCATCCGTCCTAAACCGGGGGCGCCGTTTCCTGAGCCGCTCGTTTAGAAGAACGACCTGAAGTCATGAAGGCACGAAACTGAGCGTGCCATCGGTTGTTTCGCGCCGGGAAGCGGTTTTCGTGCCTTCGTGTCAAATCTCTACACATCGAAACCGCCCACGTCTTTGCGGCCTCGCATGATGCCGGCGATTTCTTCCTTACGATAGAGGCGCCCTTTCCCGACGCCGGGGCAGAACTCTTTCTCGCGGCGCCAAGTGTACGGCGACTCGACGGGGGTGAATCCGTCCTCGGGGAGAAAGGGGTAGGCGCGACATTGCAGCGGGCGGGCTTCATGAACGCCGCAGCGTCCGGCCTGCAGGAATCGGCAGCTTCCGTCATCGCCCATCACCAGCGCTAGCTCACCGAACTCGTCGGCCGTGTAGTGACGCGCAAATTCGCGCGGAGCGACTCCAAGATAGCGTGCGAGTCGCTCGACGTCGTTTGGCTCGAGGAACACGCTTCCTTCGCGTAGCTCACTCGTGCAGCACTTCCCACAATCGGGCTGACACTCGAATCGAAGACCCCGAAGAATCCAATCCATGAGCTTTCAGTATACGGCGGCAGTGCTACGATGGGGCCATGCTGTCCTTCAGGTCCACCGAGGTGTCACTCGAGCTCGAGATTTGGAATGCCCCCCGGTGAGCGACCCGAGAACACCGCGCAGCCGTTTCTACGATGGCCCCTTCTACGCTCGGGTTGTGGACCCCTTTGTCTCGGGCCTGCATCGAATCGTCGTCGAGCTCATCGAGCCGGGCTCGAAGATTCTCGACGTCGGTTGCGGCACCGGCAACCTTGCGTTTCGTTTGGCTCCGGCGGCGGTGGAAGTGGTTGGTGTCGAGCTTTCACCAGCGATGGAGGAGTACGCGACTCGGCGGCTGGGCGCGGATACGTCGAACGTATCGTTTGTGCTCGGCGATGTGACCGAGGTTCTGAAAAAGCGCCCTACGGGCTATTTCGATGTTGCAACCATGATCCTGGTGTTGCACGAGATGCCGGCCGAGGCGCGGGCCCCGGTTCTTCGGGAGGTGACCCGCGTCGCCAAGCGGCTCTTGTGCCTGGAGTACCGTGTGCCAATGCCGTGGAACCTGCCAGGAGTCCGCAATCGGGTCGCCGAAGCTTTGGCGGGCGGCGAGCACTTGAGCGCGTTTCGCGATTTTACCCGCCGCGGTGGGGCCCGTGGCCTCGCTGATGCCGCCGGCCTCGTCTACGAAAATGTTCGCTACCCGGACAAAGGAACTTTCGACGTCTCCGTCATCAGTTCAAAAGGCTGAAACTCCTCGCGCGAGGTGAAGCAGTTGGGCGGGCGTGATATCTTCCCGCTCTGAACGCTACTTTCTGGAGATTCCTAGGAGAAAACATGAGATCAGCCATCCTTGTTGCGGCGCTCGTCCATGCGTCGTTTGCCAGCGCAATTGAAAAAAAGGCGGTCGTGCTACCGGGCGCCAATCCCGATGCACCATTTAGCTCCGCAGTGTGGACGGGCGATTTTCTTCACACGTCGGGCTCACTCGGCAGCGTACCCGGGGAAGGTTACTCCTCGGACATCAAGGCGCAGACCCGCCAGACTTTCAAAAACCTTACCCGCACCCTGGAAGCGGCGGGCTCGAATCTTTCCCGTGTCGTCAGCGTGAGTGTGTACCTCACCGATGACCGCCACTACGAGGCGATGAACGAGGTCTTCCGGGAAACGTTCTCCGACCCGGCCAGCGCGCCTACCCGTGCTACGGTGCGAACCGATCTTGCCGCGCCGGCAGGATTCATCGAGATCTCGATGGTGGCGGTGCGCGAAGGAGTTGAGCTTCGCCGCATCACGCCTGAAGGCTGGCGTCCCGCACGTCAGGGATTCGCCTACGGTGTCTTGGCGGGCGAGACGCTGTTCGTCTCGGGTCTCGTGTCGAGCGACCCGAAACAAGGGGGATTCGTCAACGGCGATATCGGAGAACAAGTGCAAAGGACGCTCGACAACCTCGGTGCGGTTCTCGAAGCGGCCGGTATGAGCTATTCGGATATCGTGTCGAACAAGATTTACCTCCGTGACGGGCGAGATTTTTCGGGCATGAACGAGGTCTACCGCGCGGTGTTCCCGGAGCCCCGCCCCGCCCGCGCGACGGTCCGAGCCGGTGTCATGCATCCCGATGCCCGCATGGAGATCCACTCTGTCGCGGTGAAAGATGCCTCGCGCAAGACCGCCGGAGACGCGCAAGCTGGAGCTACGATTTCTCCATCGGTCATCGCCGGTGGCCGACAGTTTCTCGCAGGCATGACCGGTCGGGACTCCGACGGCTACGCGCCGGGTGACGTGAAAGCGCAAACGAGACAGTGCATCGCTCGTTTGAAGGCTACCCTTGCCGCGGCAGGACTGACACTCGACGACGTTGTGGAGAGCACCGTCTACCTTACCGACATCCGCCACTTCTCGGACATGAACGAGGTCTACCGCGAGCTCGTCCCGAAGCCTCGCCCATCCCGCACGACGATCGGGACGGCGCTCATGTCTCCCGAGGCGCTCGTCGAGATCATGTTCATCGCCGACGCGTCGAAGTGAACTGCCGGTGCTGTTCAAGACCCGCTTTCACTAAGGCATTCGCGCTGGCGACATCACGATGACTCTCCGGGCGTGGCTGAAGCCGCAAGCCACGCCCGGCAAGACGTACAAACTCGGGGCCTCTGAGTCCATCGCCGTCACGGCGGTCGAGCCGATGCCGCTTTCGGAGCTTCGCCCGAGAGACGCCAAGGCGTCGGGTTTTTCCTCGACCGACGAGCTCGTCGCGATGCTGCGCAAGCTCAACGCCTCGGACTGACCCGAAGTCTCGACGTCGGTTACGAGATCACCGCGGTGGGGAAGTCGCTCCTGGAATAGCTCCAGGCTCCAACGTGATCAGCTATTGCGACGCTCGAGCTCCAAAGATGTAGTCGTTGACGATGTTCTCGAGCGCTTCCTGGCGGCCGCTGACCCGGTCGGGCTCGCCGGCCGATGCCGCATAGGCCTCGAGCTCCGGCAGGGAAGTCTCCCGAGCCAGGATCTTCTTCCCGATCTCCTCCTCGCGAAACTTCGCGTATCGCTCCGCGAGAGGCTTCGACAAGGCGCCGTCCTCGATGATTTTGTTCGCGACGAGCAGCGCGCGCGCGAACGTGTCCATGCCGCCGATGTGCGCGTGGAAGAGGTCGACCGTGTCGAAGGAGCCGCGTCGGACTTTGGCGTCGAAATTGAGACCGCCATTGCCTAGCCCACCCTGACCGAGAACAACGAGCATCGCCATCGTGGCGCTCGCGAGATCCGTAGGGAATTGATCGGTATCCCACCCAAGGTTGAGATCTCCGCGGTTGATGTCGAGGCTACCGAGCCGTCCCGCGATCGACGCAACCAGAAGATCGTGCTCCCACGTGTGCGTTGCAAGCGTTGCGTGGTTCGACTCGATATTGACCTTGAACCGCTCGAGAAGGCCGAACTCGCGCAGGAAGCTCAGCGTCGTCGCGGCATCGAAGTCGTACTGGTGAGTTGTCGGCTCCATCGGTTTCGGCTCAATCAGAAGCGTTCCGGTAAAGCCTGCCTCTTTCGCATAGTCGGCGGCGAGGTGTAAAAACGCGGCCATCTGCTCGCGTTCTTGCCTGAGGTCGGTGTTCAGGAGCGTCGTATAACCTTCGCGCCCTCCCCAGAAAACGTACCCGCTGCCGCCTAGCTCCACCGTTGCGTCCATCGCACGACGAACCTGCGCTGCGGCGTGAGCGAAAACCAGCGGGTCGGGGTTCGTGGCGGCACCGTGCGTGTATCGCGGGTGGCTGAACAGGTTCGCCGTTCCCCACAGAAGCTTGACTCCGGTCTCCTCCTGCCGGGCCTTGGCCTGTTTCACCATCGTATCGAGGAGGTAATTCGTTTCCTCGACTGAGCCGCCTTCCGGGGCGATGTCGCGGTCGTGAAAGCAGTAGAAGCCGACACCGAGTTTGTAGAAAAACTCGAACGCCGCGTCCATCGTCGATTCAGCGGCGGCGATCGGATCGGACTCGGTGCCCCACGGGCGCTCGAAGCTTGCGCCCCCAAAAGTGTCGGCGCCGCTGCCGCGCATCGTGTGCCAATAGCACACGGCGAACTTCAAATGTTCGGCCATCGTTTTGCCGGCCACGGTACGGGTTTTGTCGTAGTAGCGAAACGCGAGAGGGTTTTTCGAATCGGGCCCCTCGTAGGGGATAGGGCTTTTGACGTCGGGGAAGTAGGTCACGGCTCGGTCCTCTCAAGTGGATTTCATCGTCATCACGCGATTTGGGCTCAGGAGAAAAGGTGGCAGGTACGCCGGAATGTTGGAGAAGGGGAGTACCTCCGGCTTCAGTCGAATGCCGAGGGCCTCGTCCATGAACGCCCGCCTTCTTTCGATACGAGCCCATGCCTCCGGATACTTCTCGCTGAAGTCGCGTCGCAAGGGATCATCCGCGAGAGCAATGCCGTCTTCGATGTTCGTCGTGAAGTAGTCCGTGCCGGTGGCAGGGATGACGTCCACCTGAAACGCCATGCCCGATCGGAGCTCGATGTCGGAGCCGGCAAACACGGGCGAGTTCACCCATTCATCGAGATGGATCTGATGGCCCGGATTGAGCGAAACGCCGAAGAACGGATCCCCGATTGTAGCGTGCACGATGTCGTAGAGCTCGCCGCCGCGAACGCCGAGACCGATGGTCTCGTACCAGGCCACGATTGCGCGGAAGTAGGGGGCGACGAGTTTGTCCACGTAGTCGCGGATGCCTTCCGGAAGCTCGGTCTCGTCACGAACGACGAACCCCGCGCGGCAGTTCAGGGCGCCCCAGACCCCGTACGCCGTTGTGAATCGGTCCCCTTGTTCGATGACGCGAGAGCTCGGGCTCGGAAGGCCCATCGTTGCTCGCGCGCCGCTCGAAAGCATCAAGTGGCAGGACAACGGCATGCCTTGGAGCTTCATGAGACGCACGGCATCGTATTCGGTCATGCCAGGCTCGAGGCCAAAGATGACGTTTTTGACCGCCGTCGAGGTATGGCACGCGGCGTACTCGAACGCCGCGAGCTGGTCGAGCTCGTTGACGACGCGGAGGCCGTCCTGGGCGTTCATGAAAATTGGGGCCGCGTTCGTCACCAGAGCGGGGTCTTTGGTAACCTCGCGCAGTGTATCCGCCACGTAGCTCGGGATCTCGAGGCGGCGTTCGGGATGGCTGCCCTCGCCTTCGATGAAATACTTCCAGCCGATGACGCCAACGCGAGTCCCGACGTCGATACCTTCGCTCCGGAATACATCCGCCAGATCGGGGCTCTCGCTACGCGACTGTGCGAGGAGGCTGAAGCTTTGATAGAGCACGCGCCTGAGCTCGAGGGGGCTGATATCGACATAGCCCCAGCCCTCGTTCCCGACGACGAGCGCTGGCGTTGACTCCCGTCCGTGGATGGCGTGGATGGCCAGGATGAGCATCGCTTCTTCGAAACGAGGCTCGAAGCCCGTCAAGTAAGCGATGTTGGCGCTGTGCTCGCGGTCTGCATAGACGACGAGGGCGTCGAAGCCAGCGGCCTCGGCGCGACGACGAGCCCGGGCGATCCTCGCCTCGAAGATGTGTCGATCGAGCGTCGGCTCGACGGTGGCCTCACCGAAGTCTGGGAGCTCGACTTGTCGCAGCATTCATTCACTGATCAGGGCGATGACCGCGCCTGCGGGATCGCGGATGACGCAGAAGCGATTCTTCCCCATGCCTCGAGGCCCGTCGACGAGATGGCCTCCGAGCTCAACCGCGCGGCGAATGCTCGAATCGATGTCTTCGACGGTGACATAGAGCAGCCACTGCGCCGGTAGGTGGTCGTTGGCGCCTCGGGCATGGCAAATTCCGGCGACGGCCTCGCCGCCCTTGGGTAGCGTCATGTTGTAGTCTGCGTAGCCGCCCATGTTGACGGGATCGTGTTTCCAGCCGATGACCTCTCCGTAGAAATCCCGGATGACGTCGGCGTTTTCGACCGTCAGATCTTTCCACAGGATCGTGCCTGTCGGATGGTTGTTGCTCATGTCTACCTCACGATCTCGAGAAGCGAGCCTTGGCCTGTCGAGCGAGTCCCGGAAACAGCGTGTCCACCGTGGACTCGTCCCACGGCTCGCCCTCAGGTTCGGCGATCTCTTCCGTGGTCTCGAGCGGCTCGGGCAGTGGGACTTCTTGCCCCGTTTTTTGCTCCAGCACGTACACGGGTAAGTACAACATTTCTTCGAAGTCAGCCAACCATTCCGGATCGTTCTTGACGAATGTCTCGAGGCCAGCAGGGTCCTTGAGTGCCTGCTCGAACACCTCGTGTCCGCGGGAGATGAGCCAGGAGCGAAAGTACTGAAACGCGTCGTCGGAGGCTCCACCATTAATAATGTAAGCCGCGGCCCAGAGGTCCCACCGATAAGCCCGCGCCAAGACGTTGTCGAGGCACGCACGAAATCCCTCGATTGCGTTGGGCGGAAGCTCCATCAAGCCCTTTTCCAGCACTTCGAGGAACCGTTCGTCGTCGTCTCCAGCGTCGTCGCGAGCCTCGTCGACGAGCTCCCAGAAAGTCTCTTCCTTCATCATTCAGTTTGCTCGAGCCCCACCACTGGGGCTGAAGGCTCCAGACTATAGCTTAAAGATTCTCCTCGCGTTGTCCTCGTAGATCATTTTGCGGTCGGCATCGCTGAGAAAATCGATGTCGTCGATGAGCGGCTTGATATTGTCGAGCCATCCGCCGGTCTCCGGATGCTTGGAGCTTCCGATCCCGGGCTTCTCCGTTCCGAACAGGCATCGCTCGGGTCCGACGATCTTGAACAGCAGCTCGAGCGATTCCTTGCTATACAAGCACGTATCGAAATAGAGCTTCTTTAGATTTTCGTCGAACCACGGCTTCTTGCGGCGGATCCACATCGAGCGGTATCGACCGACCTGGTAGGGGATGGCACCGCCTCCGTGAGAGATGATGATCTTCAGTTTGGGAAAATCCTCGAACACGGTCGAGCTCAACAGCGAGACGACGGCGATGTTCTCTTCGTTGATGAAATGGAGTGAGTAGGGTTCCCGAGGCGAGCGACACCCTGCCGAGTGCACCAGCGCGGGCACGTCGAGCGCGACGAGTTTCTCGTAGATCGGATACCAGTACTCCTCGCCGAGGCCGGGCGGCGGCTCGCCCTCACCTTCGGTCGGGTCGGGGTTCAACAAGCAGCCGACAAAGCCGAGCTCTTTGACGCAACGTTCGAGCTCGGCGAGTGATTTCTCCGGGGCGATGCCGACATTCTGGGGGAGCCCGCAGACACCGCGGAACGTATCTGGGTAGAGCTCGCACTCGCGAGCGATGATGTTGTTGGTCTCTTCAGTGAACCAGCGGACCAGCTTCTCGGGCCGTTCGCTGTGCATCATCGTGTAGGGACGGGGCGAGATGAGCTGCATGTCCGTGCCGACCTCAGCGAGCTGCTCGAGGTGCGATCCGCCGCCGAACACGGGCGATTCGAGTGTCTGCCTGAGCAGCTCATCGGAGACGTTGACTTTACCGCGCCCATGAGCCCCCCGGTGTGCCAAAAGACCGGCCTTGTAGGCATAGAGCTCCTGGGGTGCGGTGACGTGCGCGTGAACATCAATGACCATCTTGATTCTCCTTCAGACTGCTTTTGTGGGCCGGGAGCATAGCGCGCCGACGTTGCAATTGCGAACGGCGAATCGGTAAGATGCCTCGCAGGAGGGACGCTTCAGAATGAAGAAGCTCGACATCTTCAACCATATTTTCCCGAAGCAGTTCTACGAGCTGATGATGGAGGTTGCGCCGAATTACAAGGACATGGGCAAGCGCGTCCGAAGTGTTCCGATGCTCTTCGACCTGGACGAGCGTTTCAGGATTATGGACCGCTTCGACGGCTACCAGCAGATCCTTTCGCTGGCGTCGCCTCCCCTCGAGGTGTTGGGTGAGCCTGACGTTTCCGAGCGATTGGCGCGAGCTGCGAACGACGGTATGGCCGAGCTTTGCCAGAAACACCCCGACCGCTTCCCGAGCTTCGTCGCGTCGTTACCGATGAACTCATCCGACGGGCTCCTCGCGGAGGTGCGCCGCGCGACCACCGAGCTCGGTGCGTGCGGGGTTCAGGTTTACTCGAATGCGAAAGGGAAGCCTCTCGACTCGCCGGAGATTCTTCCGCTGTTCGACGTCATGGCCGAGCTCGACTTGCCTCTCTGGCTTCACCCAGCGCGGCCCGCGAGCCATGCCGACTACCCCGGAGAGGAGAAATCGAAGTACGAAATCTGGTGGACTTTTGGTTGGCCGTATGAGACGAGCGTTGCCATGGCGCGCATCGTTTTCTCCGGGCTGTTCGACAAGCACCCGAATCTGAAGATCATCACCCATCACATGGGCGGGATGATCCCGTATTTCGAGGGCCGCGTTGGGCCCGGCTGGGATCAGCTCGGAAGCCGCACTTCCGACGAAGACCTCACCGTCCTGCTAGATCAACTCGAGAAACGACCCTACGACTACTTCAAGATGTTCTACGCGGACACCGCCGTCTTCGGCGCTCGCGCGGCCACTGAGTGTGGTCTCAGCTTCTTCGGTCCCGATCACGTGCTATTTGCATCGGACTCGCCGTTCGATCCCGAAAAAGGCCCGATGTACATCCGGCAGACCATCGACATCGTCAACGGCCTCGACATCTCCGAGCGAGACCGCGAGAAGATCTACCGCGGCAACGCTTTGAAACTGCTCAAGCTAAACGGCACGAACTGATGAAGAAAAAGGGGACAGGTCCATTTTATCCACACGATGAAACGGCGAGAAAATGGACCTGTTCAGACCTGTCCCCTTTTTCTCTTCACCCCCCTATCCCTTGCTGTTGAGCATCGATTCCACGGCAGGTTTGAGCGCTTCCGTGGCGAAGCGGCGCAGGCCGGTCGGAGTGGTCGTTTCGGGGGTTCGGGGTTGTTCGGCGACGATGCGCCCCTCGCGCATCGCGGCGAACATTTTTGCATAGAGGTTCACGACGAAGTCGGGTAGCCCCGCGGCGAGCATACCGTTCTTGGCTTCGTCGATCGTGACTTCGACGAGCTCGACCGGTTTGTCGATGCCCTCGCCGATTAGCTCAGCCGATTCGCTCGGCGTGAGGTCTCGCGGTCCTTGGAGCTCGTGCACTTTTTGGCCCGTCCACCGCGACCCGAGCAGATAGGTGGACGCGACGTCGCCGACATCGCTCGTCGCGATCTTGGCCATGGGCGCGTTTTTGGGGAGCGACGAGTAGAGCTTGCCTTCGCCGGCGATCGAGGCGACGTCGGCGAGATGATTCTCCATGAACGAGCCCGGGCGGAGGTGGACGACGTTGGGTATCGTTTCGTTGAAGATCGTTTCGACCTCCCCGAGGTAGGCGATTGGTCCGGTATCCCCGTCCACGTGAGCGCCGATGCTCGAGATGTTGACCAGCCGCTCCACCTTCGCGCTCGCCATCGCCTTTGCGGCTTTGTCGGTGGTCTCGCGTACCCAGTCTTGGTAGTCGGGACGGTAGGCAGGCGGCGTCAGCCAAAAAACGGTCTCGGCACCGTCGAACGCTCTCGCCAACGTCACCTCGTCATCGGTCGAGCCAATCACGAGGCTCGCGCCTCTAGAGGTCAGGTCCGTGACTTTGCCAGGGTTGCGGCTGACGATGCGCACCGCCACCCCTGAGTCCAGAAGCTGCTCGGCGGTACGCCGTCCGATGTTGCCGTTCGGTGTATTGATGACGATGGTCATAGATTCTCCTGGCGCCCGAAACGCGGCGATCTTGTCAATCTCTCAGTTTTCCGTCCGGAGAGGTAGAACATACCAGAAGTTGAACCGCTTCTGCTAGGATCTCGTGCCCGGGAGGCGATCTAAATGAGACGACAGATTTGGAACTTCGGTTTGCTTGGCGCAGGAGTTGTCCTGGGAGCCTGCGCTCCGGCTGGCAGCGAAAAATCTGACCACGGGCTCGACTCGGAGCTTCTCATGAAGCACATCGAGGTTTTGTCGTCGGACGAGTTCGGTGGCCGGGCGCCCGGCTCCCCCGGTGAAGAAAAGACCGCGGCCTATCTCACGGATGCATTCCGAGGTTACAAACTCGAGCCCGGAAATCCCGACGGGACCTACATCCAAAAGGTCCCTCTCGTGGGTATCACCGCGACCGACGAAAGCCATCTGTCGCTCGTTCGGGGTCGCGAACGCGAAGAGCTAGCGGCCGGTCTCGGGTATGTCGCTTGGACGAAGCGTGTCGTCGAGGAAGTGGACCTCGACGGGGAGCTCGTCTTTGTCGGCTACGGAGTCGTCGCGCCCGAGTACGACTGGGACGATTACAAGGATGTCGACGTGGAAGGAAAAGTCCTGGTTATGCTCGTCAACGATCCGCCGCTCGAGGACGCGTTTGGGGGCGACGCCATGACGTACTACGGCCGGTGGACTTACAAATTCGAGATCGCGGCGGAAAAAGGCGCCGCCGGTGCCTTCATCGTGCACGAGACGGTGCCCGCGGGATATCCGTGGGAAGTTGTTGGCGGAAGCTGGTCGGGCGAGTCGTTCGACCTCGAGACCCCGGACAAGAACATGGGCCGGGTGGCGGTCGAGGGGTGGTTCTCTTCGGGTGCCGCCCGCGCGTTGTTCGAAGGAGCGGGGCTCGATTTCGAGGAGCAAAAGCAAGCGGCTGCCGATCGAACGTTTCGGCCGGTCGCGCTGGGCACGCGAGTCCAGGCCGAAATCAAGAACGAGCTGAGGAACATCGAGTCGGCAAACCTCGTCGCGAAGCTCGAAGGCAGCGAGGTGCCCGACGAGGCGATCCTATACGTCGCACACTGGGACCACCTCGGCACGCTCGAGTCGATGGAAGGCGACAACATCTTCAACGGTGCGTACGATAACGCCACCGGCGTCGCCGGGCTGATCGAGCTCGCGCGGATCTATAGTGAGCTCGATCCGGCGCCTCGCCGCAGTGTCATGTTCCTCGCTGTGACCGCCGAAGAGCAGGGGCTCCTCGGCTCGCGCTACTACGCCGAGCATCCGTTGGTTCCTGCGGCGAAGACCGTTGCCGCCATCAACATGGACGGGCTCAATATCTGGGGCCGGACGACGGACGTCACCATCGTCGGGATGGGGCAATCGAGCCTGGACGAGCTCGCTGCGCAAGTCGCCGGTCGACAGGGTCGCACGCTTCTATCCGACCCGGAGCCCGAAAAGGGCTACTACTATCGTTCGGACCACTTCGAGTTCGCAAAAGTAGGCATCCCCGCGTTCTATGCTGACGCCGGTATAACGTTCGAGGGTCGGCCCGAGGGCTGGGGCGAGACCCAGCGCGCCAAGTATGTCGCTGATGATTACCACAAGCCATCGGACGAGATAAAGCAGTGGTACGAGCTTTCGGGAATGGTCCAGGACCTGGAGCTGTTCTACGAAATGGGTCTCGAGCTGGCAACGGGCGACGCTTGGCCGGAGTGGAGCGAAACGAGCGAATTCAAGTCGAAGCGGTGAAGAACTGACTTTTTTGCGAACCTTCCCGTGATCGTTGTCGTCTCAATTGTGAGGCGATAACGATGTGGCAGGACTTTCGGTACGCAGTCCGGTCGTTGTGGAACACTCTAGGATTCACGGCGGTCGTCGTCGTCACCCTCGGGCTCGGTATTGGGGCCAACGTCGCACTCGTCAGTGTCGCGCGCTCGGTGGTGTTGCGGCCTTTGCCGTACGGAGAGCCCGACGGCGTCGTTAGCATCTGGAGTCAATGGGACGGTTTTCCGAAAACCTGGGTCTCGCTCGCGGAGTATCGATACTACCGGGATGCGTTCGAGAGTCTCGAGGACGCAGCGCTGTACGACGGGGAAAGCGCCAACCTGACCGACCAGCAGGAGCCGGAACGAGTCGGTCTTGCTCGGGTGACGCCCAATGTCTTCGACGTTTTGGGCGTCGACCCTCTGCTCGGTCGCGGCTTCACGCGAGAAGAGGCGAAACCCGAGACCTCTGATGTTGTGGTTGTGTCGCACGGCCTCTGGATTCGGCGCTACGGCGGCGCGCCCGACCTCGTCGGCCAACGTATCGAGCTCAACGGCTTGCCGCGCACGGTAGTAGGTATTCTTCCAGCAGGGACTCGTCTGCCGATTGACTACGGGCGCGAGTTGCCGTTCGACGTGTACTTACCGACGGAAGTGCCGGACGGCGTGATCGATTTTCCCACAAACGGCGGCAGTCACGGCTTCTATGTCGTGGCCCGGCTGGCCGATGGCGTGAGCGCCGAGGCGGCAAAGGCCGAGGCACTCGCTTGGAATCAGCGCGCGGTTGCCGATGGAACCTATGAGGAGGAGCGCCAGTTTCGAACGCTCGTCATACCAGTAGCGGACGATATTATAGGCAACGCGCGCTCCGCGATTTGGATTCTTCTCGCCGCCGTCGGTTTCGTGCTTCTGATTGCGTGCGTCAACGTCGTCAATCTCGTGCTGTCGCGGGGACAGGGGCGGCGCCGCGAGATCGCGCTTCGCACCGCACTCGGTGCCAGTTGGCGCCGTATTTTCGGCCAGCTCATGACGGAGAGCGTGGTTTTGGCGCTTCTCGGCGGCGCAGTCGCGATTGTGCTCGCGCGTTGGTCGCTCGCCGCCCTCGTTGCGCTCGAGCCTGGGAGCATCCCGCGTCTCGCGGACGCACGTCTCGACGCGCAGGTTCTTTTGTTTGCGCTCGTCCTTACCGGAATCACCGCGGCGTTGTTCGGCGCCCTGCCGGCGCTGGCGGCCGCGCGGCCCCGATTACGAGACGCCCTGACCCAGGGCGCCCGCGGGTCGAGCTCCGGTATCGGGAGCCAGCGTTTTCGGAGCGCGCTGGTCGCATTCCAACTCGCTATCGCGGTGGTTCTGGTGATGGCGGCGGGTCTAATGATCCGGACGTTTGACCATTTGATGGCAATCGACCCCGGGTTCCGATCCGAGAACGTGCTCACGATGCGGTTATCGACTCCTGAGAAAGACTACCCGGAAAGCGCTGACATCATCGGGTTCTACGAGCGACTTCTCGAACGGGTGCGCGGGCTACCAGGCGTCGAGGCCGCCGGCGTCGTGCGTGTTCTTCCTCTCGCATCGCAAATCGACGATTGGGGCACGCGCATCGAAGGCTATCTACCCGCGGACCATGAGAGCACCGCCGCGGACTGGCAGGTTGCGACGGATGGCTACTTCGAATCGATGGGGATCCGTCTCCTCGAGGGGCGCACGTTCACGGCCGCC
>CAMYKY010000093.1 GCA_947259165.1 uncultured Acidobacteriota bacterium
TTCGTCGGGACCTCGCCGTAGCCCGAAGGGCGTAGGCGGGAGCCCGGCCCGAATGGGCCGATAACGGGAAGCCGAGCGAAGAGCGAGGCGGCTGGCGCGCTGACGAGGAGTGAGCGCGCACTGATCAGTAGATGATATCCTCTCACCTTATGCTTTCCGACCTCAAGTACGCATTCCGGGCGCTCGTGCGGCAACCGGTGTTGTCGATCGTCGCGCTGGCGACGTTGGTTTTGGGCATCGGCGCGAACACCGCCATCTTCAGTCTCGTGAAGGGGGTGGTCCTTGATTCGCTCCCCTACGAATCGGCGGAAGAGCTCGTCGTTCTCAGAGAGCGCAAGCCTGAAGCGGGGACGGACTTCGTCGCGCCGCCCACATACCTCGACTGGAAGGCTCAGTCTTCCACGATCCCCGAGCTGGCCGCGTTCCGCCACGTGCGCTACGGGTTCAAGGCTGAGGACGAGCCCCTGGATTTACCGAGCCTTCTGGCGACGCCCGAGCTTTTCGATGTCCTGAGGAGCTCGGCGGCGCTCGGCCGAACGTTTACGAAAGAGGAAGGGACTCCGGGCAAAGACAAGGTCGCGGTGCTGAGCCACGGGATGTGGCAGCGGCATTTCGGCTCCGACCGAGGGGTTCTTGGACGCCAGATCGAGCTCGACGCAGTGCTGTACACCGTCGTCGGCGTGATGGGTGAGGGCTTCGCATTCCCTCCCGGCAACGAGGTCAACCTGTGGACGCCGCTGGCGTTCGACCCGAACGACGCGCACGGACGCTCACGACGGGCACGCGCGTTGAGTGTGGTCGGTCGGGTGAAATCTGGCACCAGCGTTGAGCAAGCGGGCGAAGAGATGTCGGCTATTGCCGCGGCGCTCTCGGAGGAATATCCGGATACGAACGCGGGGTGGGGAGTCGCGACCGAGTCGGCTCATGAGGAGATGGTTCAGGCGACGCGCCCGGCCCTGTTGATGTTGATGGCGGCGGTCGGCTTCTTGCTTCTCATCGTTTGCGCCAACGTTGCGAGTCTCATGCTCGCGAGACTCTCGACGCGGCGTCGCGAGATTGCGCTTCGGGCGGCTCTTGGGGCAGGTCGGATGTCGCTCGTGCGGCAAGTCTTGGCCGAGAGTCTTCTTCTGACAACCGGGGGAGCGATCTTGGGCGTGGCAACGGCGTGGTTCGCCATCCGAATCGCACGCAACCTCCCGGTCGCAAACGTTCCTCGTCTCGACCAGGTTCAGCTCGACGGGGGGGTGCTCCTGTTCACCGCTCTCGTCTCGGTCCTCGTGGCACTAGGGTTCGGATTGGTACCTGCGATTCGCGCGTCTTCGCCGCAGCTGCGCGACAGCCTCAGCGAGAACACTCGTGGAGGGAGCTTGAAAGCGCGCCGCGCGCTCAGCATGATCGTCACCGCCGAAGTCGCTGCTGCGCTGGTCCTGCTCATCGGCGCGGGCCTGACGATCCGGAGCTTTCGGGAGATGATGAGCGTTGACCCAGGCTTCCAGCCCGGTCACGTGATGGCGACTCAGGTCTACCTGCCTCGGGCTAAATACCCCGACAGTGAGACGCGACTGCGATTCTTCCGCGATTCGCTCGAGCGGCTCCGATCGACTCCGGGGGTTGTCTCGGCCGCGGCCGCGAGCTCGCTGCCCATGCACCCTGTCGGTATCGACTTCGCGCTGCCGTTCACCATCGAAGGTCGAAATCCGCCGCCGTCAGGAGAAGAGCCTCGAGCGGACATACGTTCGGCGACCGAGGGGTATTTCGAGGCAATGAAGATCCCGCTTCTTCGTGGACGGGTGATCGCGGAGCGGGATCGGGAAGATTCTCCGCACGTCCTGCTCATCAACGAGACTCTGGCGCGGCGCTACTTCGTGGACGAGGATCCCGTCGGGAAGATCATCGACAACCCTCACGGAAAGGCGGAAGTCATCGGCGTCGTCGCTGACGTGCATCACTACGGCCTCGACTCCGATCCGCGACCGGAGCTTTATTTGGCGTTCAGTCAAAACGTGTTCAACGGAATGTCTGTCGTCGTGCGGACGTCGTCGCCGCCCGAGAGCATGGTCTCGGATATTCGGAGTGCCATCTGGGCAGTGGACGCGGACCAGGCTATCTACGATATGAGCACGATGGACCAGGCGATTGCGCGCTGGGTCTTTTTGCCGCGTCTCAGCGCTACGCTTCTGGCAGCTTTTGCGGGGGCGGCGTTGCTGCTCGCGGCGCTCGGGATCTACGGCGTGATCGCGTACTCGGTCTCGCAACGGACGACGGAGATGGGTCTCCGGATGGCGCTGGGTGCGGGCGGGCCGGAGCTCGTCGGACTCGTCGTGCGAGGCAGCATGAAGTTCGTCGCTATCGGGATGGTCCTAGGGCTCGGAGCTTCGTTTGTGCTCACCCGTTTCCTTTCGGGTCAGCTCTTCGGCGTGAGTCGGCTAGATCCGCTCGTGTTCGTGGGC
Source organism: uncultured Acidobacteriota bacterium (assembly GCA_947259165.1). Taxonomy (GTDB): domain Bacteria; phylum Acidobacteriota; class Vicinamibacteria; order Marinacidobacterales; family SMYC01; genus CAMYKY01. The sequence continues at coordinate 2,451 of CAMYKY010000093.1, forward strand.
GTCTCGTTGCTGCTTGGGCTGCTCGCATTCGTTGCCAGCGTCATCCCGGCGCGTCGCGCGACCCGGGTCGATCCTCTCGAAGCACTGCGCGTCGAGTGAGCGCCGCCGAGACGCGGGCGCGGTATTTGTGGCCCGCGGTGTTTCTGCTGGCGGCGCTCGCGTATGGCTACTCTCTGGGCGGACTCTACATCCCGCACATCGGAGACGAAGCTCCCTACATCGAGATCACGAGACTTACTGCGGAAAGCGGTCAATGGCTGCCGCTGCGAACCGGGCCAGGGCTCGAGAATACGAAACCACCGGCACTTTTCTGGCTAGGTATCGTGGCGACACAATGGGCTGAGAGCTTCACGTTGTTTCGGCTGCGGCTTCCAATCCTGCTGTGCACGTTTGCGACCGCGGGCCTGGTTTTTCTCCTGACGCGTCGCACGGGTGGGGACCGAGAACAGTCTTTCCTCGCCGGCCTCACGTTTCTCGGCTTTCACTCGAGCTTTCAGTACGGTCGACCCTTCCTGACGAATTTGCCGGAGACTCTATTCGTTTTTCTCGCCTATGCGCTGGTCCTCGTGGGCGCCGAGTTTCGTGAGCGTTTTCCCGTCTGGATTCTGGCCGGAGTCTCGCTGGGTGTCGCCTGCTTGTTCAAATCGTTTGCGCTCATCGCGCCCACGGGGCTCGCACTCGCGTGGTTTGCATTCATGCTCCGGGGCTGGGACACTCGGGCCTTCGTCCGTTTGGATTTACCCAAGGTGGCAGCCGCGGTCGTCGCTGCGCTCGCGTGTTTCCTGCTCTGGCCGGCATTCGACCCCGCTCCCGCTGAGATCTTGCGGCATTTCGTCCTCGAAGAGAACGTGGGCAAGCTCGGTGGTGACGGTTACCTGCGCGGCCTTTTCACGGGAGCCTACCCTCTGTCACGTCTGTGGCTGGGGCATCTGGGAAACGCGGGTTTGTTTGCCATCCCTCTCGTCTATCTCGTCGTCGTGAGCGTGCGGGATCGGAGGGGCCTGAGCACGCACGAAAAGGGTCTTTGGATACTCATCCTTTCGTTTCTCATCGTCTACAGTGTTCCGGGACAGCGGCAGGAGAACTATTTGCTCCCCACGGTGCCAGCGTTGGCGATGCTGTTGGCGAGACGGTGGCGGTCGATGGGGAATACGTGGCTTCGCCTTTCGACGCTCCCGGCGATCGGTGTCGTGGCGGTGCTGACCTATCTCATCGTGGCGATGCGTGCGGATGTGCTGCCCGCGGGGAGCTATGCGACATGGCAGCTGGCGCTGCCGGTCTTCGCGCTCGTTGGATGGATCGGCGTTGCCGTGCGCGTCTCGCTCGCTCGCTATGCGTTTCATGTGCTCGTGCTACTGACGTACCTGACGCTCTCCGGTGCTGTCGCACCCTTCGAGGGGCCCGCGGGGCGGTTTGCTCCCGAACGGGTGAAGACGCTCGCCGGCCGGACGGTGTTCGTGCCCGAGAGCTTCGTGCGGAAGCAAGAGCGGCATCGATTCCTTCTTCCCGGGGCGCGGATCGAGGGGTATGATCCGCTCGACACAGCGGCGGCCGCGCAGCTGCTGGAGAGAGGGCGCGTGGTTGTCATACACCGGAGCCTCGGGGATGCGAACGCCGGACCCTTCCGGATCCTGGCGCGGAGGCTCGAGTTGACCTCGCGACACACGTTCGCGGAAATGTGGCGTATCGCCACGCAACGTGAGCTCGATTTGCTCGTGCGTCAGGAGTTGGTGGTGAGGCGGTTTCGGCAGGGGCGTGAGCGGCAGCCATGAACGTCGAGTTCCAGCGCAGGATGGACCGTGTTGTTGGCGCGCCGCTTTGTCGTCTGTTGTCACTCCTGCCGCGAGCGCGACGACGGGCCGCAGACGCGCCGCCGCCCAAGAAGATTCTCGTCATCTTGCTCTCGGAAATGGGAAGCCTCGTACTGGCTCAGCCCATGTTCAAGCATCTCCGCGAAAGCTATCCGGACGCATCCTTCTACGCGCTCGTGTTCCAGCAGAACAAGGAGGTGCTCGAGCTTCTCGACACCGTTTCCGAAGGGAACATCCTCACGATCCGTAACGGCTCGTTCACAGCGTTCGTGAAGGATAGTCTGTCCGCTTTGAGAACGCTCCGCTTCATCGGTGTCGACGTCGTGATTGACTGCGAGCTTTTCGCGAGGGTCGGGGCGATTTTGTCCTTCCTCAGCAAAGCTCCAGTGCGCGTCGGCTTCGAGCGGCACACTCAGGAGGGTCTCTACCGCGGAGGATTCATCAACCGGCCCGTCCTCTACAATCCCTACCAACACATCGCGCAGCAGTTCCTCACGCTGTCGCACGCCGTCGACGGCAAGGGCACGCCGACGGTGAAGCGTACGATTGTCGATCGTGAGCTCGCGATGGCACCCATGACGATTCGCGAGGGCGAGATCGACTCCACTCGAACCCACTTCGAAGGGAGCTATCCGAGCGCGAAGCAACGTCGCTTGGTGCTCTTGTACCCAGGCGGGGGCCTGCTGCCGATCCGAGCGTGGCCGATTGGCTCGTTCCAATCACTGGCGGCAAAGGCGATCGAGGACGGCTACGTCGTGGGTGTTGTCGGACTCGCGCCGGACAAACCGCTTGCGCGTGCTATACGGGAGGGACTTCCCGCCGGCATGCGGGAGAGCTGTATCGACCTGACGGGCTACACGAAGAGCGTGCGTGAGCTCATGCTTTTGTTCCATCTCGCTGAGCTGCTCATCACCAACGACGGCGGGCCCGGTCACTTTGCCTCGATGACATCGATGCCGAGCGTTGTTCTCTTCGGTCCGGAAACACCGTCGCTCTACGGGAGTCTGGATCCGCGGGCGGTTCACTTCCATCGCGGGCTTTCGTGCTCGCCCTGCCTGACGGCGTACAATCACCGCGTCTCGCCGTGTGACGGGGACAATCAATGTTTGAAAACGATCGAGCCCGACGAAGTCTGGGCCGCGGCGCGAAGAATCCTGTCGGCGGGAAAGGCCAACGGCTAGTGGGGTCGCTGGCTCGGTCGCTTCAAAGAATGCGCGCGAGCGTGCCGCGCAGCTTCGCGGGTCCAGGCACGACTCACTCGCTGGTGGGAGACGAGGAAACTCGATTGCGAAGGATTCCAACTCCCTCGAGCTCGATCTCGACGACGTCGCCTGGTTGCATCGCACTGGTAGCGCCTGGGGTGCCCGTGAAGATGATGTCACCGGGCTCGAGGGTGACGAACTGGCTGACAAAGCTCACGATGTCGTGGATGTCGAAGATGAGATCGCGCGTTCGTTGCTTCTGTTTGACTTCTCCGTTGAGTCGCGTTTGTAGGAGCAAGTCGTTGTAGTCGAGGCCGGTCGCTAGCACGGGGCCTGTCGGTCCGAATGTGTCGGAGGCTTTGGCGCGGAACCATTGAAGGTCGGAAGCCTGCCAATCGCGCTCGCTGATATCGTTTCCGGCGGTGATGCCGAAGATGTAGTCGGCGGCGTCTTCCTTCGCGACTCCATGCGCGGTCTTCCCAATGACGATGACGAGCTCCCCTTCGAAGTGAACGTTCCCCGCACCCTGTGGAAACACGATGTCAGCGTCGGGTCCCACGATGCTGGTGGGCAACTTGATGAAGACACCCGGGTGGGGGCCGGGGTCCCGGGCGTGCTCGTCCGCGTGGCTCTTGTAGTTGTACCCGATGGCGATCACTTTTCCCGGCTCGACGGGCGCCAGCAGCTCGACGTCGGTGAGCGCTACGGTCTTCCCTGTCGGAGCGGCGCCCGTGATCGGGGAGCCATCGAGCTCACGGATCTGCTCGTTGACAAGAATCCCGTAAGCGACGCGGCCTTGATGGGAGTATCGGACGTACTTGGTGACCGCACCCTGCGCCTGCGCTGAGGCGGCAATAGCCAAGACTCCGAAAAACAAAAGTGCTCGTAGGGACTTCAAAGTGAACCGCCCTCCTGCTAGAGACGGAGTCTACCATGCCGGATGGGGAAAGAAATTAGCCTGTGGTCGATGTTTTCTTCACCACGGAGGCACGGAGTATCGACCGGTTCTTGCTTGTTCGTCCTCGGTGCCTCCGTGGTGATGTGTCTGATTTCGGGTCGAAAACAATTTCAAATCGCGATTGACGTATTGACTGCCACAGAGGCATCATCAGGCATCGTGGCTTGTCTCGGACAGTTTGGGTGCTTGGCTTTCGCGCTTGTGTTGCATCAGCCTGCGGGCGAGCTGTCCAACGAGGCCAAGGTGGAGTTCCTGCGGACGGCGGTTGCGGTCAAAGCTGAAAAGGCAGGAAAGGGCATCACCGAGACGTGGCGGGTGAAGCTCGAGGGTTCGGGAATGACTCACGACGCGAGTTTTCAGTACGTCGATGAGCGCGCCGCGGTCAAAGATCTGGGAGACGGCAACACCGAGCTCCAATTCGTCGATTCCTACCGGTACAACGTTGCCGGTTACCGGCTCGCCGAGCTGCTGGGTCTCGGGCACATGGTGCCGGTTTCGGTGGAGCGACAATGGCGTGGGAACCGAGGGGCGATGACCTGGTGGGTCGACGACGTCGAGATGGACGAGGCCGAGATGAAAGAGCGTGGACTCAAAGCGCCCGACCCGGCCGAGTGGACGCGACAGACCTACCGAGTCCGCGTCTTCAACGAGCTCATCTACGATACCGATCGCAACCAGGGAAATCTGCTCATCACCGGTGATTGGAAAATTTGGATGATCGATTTCTCTCGCGCGTTCCGACGCTGGCCCAAGCTCCGAAGGCCCGAGTTGCTAATGCGTTGCGACCGGCAACTGTTCAGTTCAATTTCCGGTCTTACCCGGGACCGACTCGACGCCGATCTATCCGATATCCTCGACGAGAACGAGCTCGACGGCCTCTGGGCCCGGCGCGACCTGATCGTGGCTCACTTCGAATCCCTAGTTGCGGAACGAGGCGCCACCGAAGTTCTCTACTAGCTGGAGCTGTCACCATGGAGGCACCGAGGACGGGCGGAGAAAACACGACACAAATTTTCAGTGAACCCTCCGTGTCCAACGTGTCTGCGTGGTGAAAAAACGGGTGGCTCAGTTCTTCTCGGGGTCGCAGTCCACGACGTAGCCCAACTTGCAAAGCTCTTCCAGGGTCTGCCTGGGAAGCTCGGCATCTTCGACGGGTTTGGAGCCATGTTCTTCGCGGCGGGCACTTGTGGCTTGTTGCCAGGCTACGGTTCGGGTTCGGAAGCTCGACAGCTCGGCTTTGAACGGCGCGATGGTGGATTCAGACCCCTCGTAGCGGTTGTCCTCCTCCGTGGGGTCGCGGTACATGTCATAGAGCTCGAATCGGTCTTCGGGATGGCGGACGAGTTTCAGTCGACCGTTCGTGATGGCCATTTGGTGGTGGTCGTTTTGGAAGAATACGTGGTCGTGAAGTCGGGCCGTGGTACCGCGTACGAGCGGTAGGGCAGATTTGCCTTCCAGCCCGGAAGGAAAGCTGACTTGTGCGATATCGAGAATCGTCGGGTAGACGTCCAGGCTCGAGACCGCTCCGCTCACGCGTTCGCCCGAAGGAAGCATACCGGGGAATGCAAGGATGAGTGGGATTCTGAGCGATGGGTTGAACAGATCGAAACCATGGTCGAAGAAGTAGCCATGCTCCCCAAGACTCTCGCCGTGATCGGATGTCAACACGATTAGGGTCGTGCTCGCGTGCTCGCTCGCTTCGATTGCGCGCAAAACTCTTCCGACGTGTTCATCGGCGACGAGGATCTCGGCGTCGTATCGATCGACGTAGTCACCCCAGTAGTCCTCGCCGTCGATCGCGACGTGCTTTTTGTTGACACCGCCGTGGTAGCCGGTAACGCGCTCGAGCTCGGGTCCACGGGGGATGATGCCGTCACCTCGAAACTGCGCCAAGGCCTCATCGGATGGCTCGTAGGGCGTGTGCGGGTTGACGTAGTGAAGCCAGAGGAAAAACGGTCGGTCGTCGTCGGTCGAGCCCAGGTAGGTTTCGCCGAAGCGCGTAATCGTCTCCGTCCGCTCTAGCTCGGAACTGCCCTCGTCGAGCCAAGTCTGCTCGTACACGTCGAAGCCTTGCGCATAGCCGAGTGCCGCGTCGAGGTTGCCGTTGTCGAGCGCGGCGGCGGTGCGGTATCCGGAGGCCTGGAACGTTTCCGCGAGCGTCTCGTTGAAATCGGGCAGGTCGCGGTCGCGTACCGTCAAACCGTGCTGCGAGGCGTACAGGCCAGTGAAAAGAGCGGCGAAGCTACCACGAGTTTTGGGCCAGTAGGTGAACGCAAGGTCGAAGGCGATACCTCGGGCGGCGAGCGCATCGATGTTTGGGCTGGTTGCCCGGGGGTAGCCGTAGTTGCTGAGGTGGTCCGCGCGGAGGGTATCGATGGTGATGAAGACCACGTTGATCCCCGCGTTGACGGGAGCCAGAGACGCGCTCTGAGGACCCCCATCGCACGCGAGAGCTGCGACGAGGAGCAGCGGTGCGAGTCGCTTCGTCACGAGGTGATGGGCTCCTCGGAAGCGGCCTCCAAGGCCGCGACGAGCTCAGCGACCGCTTCCGCTGAGAGGGCGGTCAAGGGGCTGCGCGCGGGGCCGCCGGAGAAACCCTGGACTTCGAGCAGAGCTTTCACGCCGGAGATGCCGTACGTGCCAATCAAGATTCGATTGAAGTTTGCGAGCCTTTCTTGCAGGGCGCGCGAGCGTTCGAGATCGCCCGCCACGAACGCGCTCAGAAGATCGACACACAGCTCGGGTGCCGAGCACGCCTCGGCGAGGACGGCGCCGTCAGCGCCCACGGTCAGTGCGGCGTGCAAAACCTGCGCGCCTCCAGTCAGGATCACGAAATTTTCACGACACAGTCGTCGCATCTCCTGAAGCGCGAAGACGTTGCCCGAGCTGTCCTTGATACCGGCGACGTTTTCGTGCGCCGCGATCTCGGCAACCGTTTCCGGGGTGAGATCGACTCCCGTGCACTGAGGGATGTGGTAAATGACGATTGGGATCGCGCTCGAGTCCGCAACTCGATGGTAGTGCTGCGGGAGCGAATCCTTCGAAAATGCCATCCGGGTGTAGTGGGGTGTCACGACGATCGCGTAGTCGCATCCGATCTCTCCGGCCCACCGCGACAACTCGACCGTGGCGCGTGTGGATTCTTCCCCCGTTCCCGCAAGCATCGTCTTGTTCGCGGGGATGACGGAGCGCGCGCGCTCGAGGACCCGTTTCCTCTCGTCGGTCGAAAGCGACACGAATTCTCCTGTCGTACCCAGGACGGTGTAGCCATGGAGTCGGGTTTTGTTCCAGCGCTCGATATCGGCTGCGAGCCCGTCGAGCGCGAGATCTTCGTTCTCGTCGAAAGGCGTTGGGATGGCAGCGATGATACCGCCAAGATCAGGTGTCGTCTTCGTCAATGGAGATTCGCCTTTGGTCTACGCCGGTGACTTCGAAGCGGACGACGGTGGCATCCGGCCGCCAAAGTCGTCCGAGCTTCTCCGCCCACTCTACCACTAGGAGCGCGCCCTCATCTTCCATTTCCTCGATACCGAGCTCGATGAGCTCGCGCTCGTCCTCGATGCGGTACAAGTCGAGATGGTAGACGACCCGCGAGCCGCCGCTGTATCGGTTCACGAGGGCGAACGTGGGGCTGACGACAACGGAGGCGTCGATGCCGTAGAACGCGGCGAGTCCCTTGGCGAAAAGCGTTTTCCCTGCGCCGAGGTCGCCTTCGAGATAGTACGCGGGGCAGTCCGGCTGACGCTCAGCGAGCTCTCTGGCGTAAGCGAGCGTTTGTTCTGGCGCTGCGCTCTCGCGGATCAATCCGCCCCCAAAGAGTGGATCGCCTCAGGGAGCGCTCGGATCACGTCGGTCGCGACCAGTGACGTTTCTCCCAGCTTTTTCGCGGCTAAGTCACCGGCGAGCCCGTGAACGTAGGCCCCGACGACGAGCGCGTGGTCTACGGCAGAGCCTTGTGCGAGCAGCCCTCCGACGATTCCGGTCAGCACGTCTCCGGAGCCGGCCGTTGCGAGCCCCGGATTACCCGTCAAGTTGACTACCGTGTCTCCGTTGGGATCGGCGATGAGGGAGCGATAGCCTTTGAGCAGTACCCTGTTGTTGATACGGCTTGCGAGCTCGCGGACTGCGGATAGGCGATCGTTTTGCACGTCGGCCGTAGTTGTACCCAGGAGGCGGGCCGCCTCGCCGGGATGCGGCGTCAGTCCGATCGCCTGGCGCGGTGGTAGGAGGTCGGTGTGGCCGACCAGCGCGTTGAGGCCGTCGGCATCGACGACCATGGGGACGCGGGACTTCTGCCCGAACTGGTGCACGAGCTGGCGCACGAGGCGAACGGTTTCGTCGTGGAGCCCCAGTCCGGGCCCGAGCGCGAGTGCTGAGCGTTCGCTGAGGAGCTCGGCGAGGCGCTCCGCGGCGTCGAAAGCGATGGCTCCCGTCGCGGTCTCGAGAAGAGGCTCCCACATCGCTTCTGGAAGAGCCGGCGCCATCAGGGGGATCGCGCTTGCAGCCGATGCGACGGTCACGAGGCCGACGCCTGCGCGCAGCGCAGCCTCGGCCGCCATGAGGGCCGCCCCTGTTTTTCCAACGGAGCCAGCAATGAGAAGCAAGTGTCCCAGCTGCCCTTTGTGCGCGGACGCTACGCGTTCTGGCCACGAGCCGAACAAGTACTCGGGCTCGATCGTCGAAAGGCCGGGGCCTTGTCGGTCTAGATGCTGCGGCGCGATGCCGATCTCGACGACTTCGAGGATCCCGCAGTGCTCGCATGCGGGCGGCACGAAGTGACACACCTTCGCAGCAGCGAGCGCGACGGTGAGATCCGCATTGACGGTGGCACCCAGAACACTCCCAGTGTCGGCCGACAATCCAGAGGGCAGGTCGATGGAGACGCGCGTCGCCTCGAGCCCGTTGAGGTCTTCGATGACCCTGCGCGGTAGTCCTTCCGCCGCACGAGTCAGGCCTGTACCGAACACGGCATCGACAATGACGTGCGCGCTCCACATCTCCTCGAGGGCGGCAATCCATTCGTCCTCCGACGTGATCGAATCGACGGAAAGGCCGAGCTTCAGGGCCGACTGGAGATTGTCCAGAGCATCCGGCGCGAGGTCTTCGAACCGTCCAAGGACGAAGGCGCGCACTCTATAATCGCGACCGGCCAAGGTTCGCAGGAGCACGAGCCCATCGCCACCGTTGTTGCCCTTACCGCAAACGATCACGATCGACTTGAGTTCGAGCTCATCGATGTGCTCTTCCATCGCACCTGCGACGCCGCGTCCCGCGCTTTCCATCAAGACGCGGCCCGGGACGCCGACTTCCTGGATGGTGCGCCGGTCCGCCTCGCGCATTTCGGCCGCGGTCAGAATATCCATAGAAAAAGTATAACTGGTGACCCGTCAGGTTACGAAGAACCGCTGGGCACCACGGATGCCCGATGCCTAGGCTCGTCCATGTATCGGTGCCCGGAAATTAACGCAAAGGCGCAGAGACGCAAAGAGGAATCGTTCATCGTCGCAGACGCCGCGCACTCGAATCCTGGGTCGACGGCGACTCGAACACGACGTGCCCTTCTTTGCGCCTTCGCGCCTTTGCGTTGAATTCTTGGTCGCAATGCGGGTGCCCATCACGCTATGGGAGTTCCCGGTGTCCGAGGGCAATCTCGATGGCGCGCTCGGCCGCGACGGCCATCGGATCGAGGAGCGGGATGTCGTCGACGCGCTCACGTCCGAGAACGAGCGGGATCTCCGTACACGCCGTCAAGATGACCTGCGCACCTGCATCGGCCAGCCGGCGAGCGGCGTCTCTCATGGGCTCGGCGAGCTGCTCGCGTCGCTCGGGATCGCGAAACCCTCCCGCTTTGACGCCCTGCTCGCCAAAGATGGGTTCCATGACCAGGCGGCGTTGAAGCTCGGCGCCCTGGTCGAGGTCGAGCGGTGAGATGACGCTTGCATCGGGAGCCAGTGCCAGGATTCGATCGGTGTACAAACCGGATTGAAGGGTCCCTGACGCCGCGAGGATCCCGAACTTGCCTCGGGGGCCGACGTCGTCTACTGCCTGTTCTGCGGTGGCCTCGATCATATCGAGGAAGGGGAGGTCGACTCGTCGTCGGACGTCGTCTAAGAATGCGTGTGCGGTATTGCATGGGATCACGGCGAAGTCTGCGTCCGCAAGCCGCTCGGCACTTCGGACGAGCGCCTCGATGGGCGAGGCGGTATGGTCGAGCAATGCGCCCGTACGATCGGGTGTCGTGGGCATCGACGACAACACCCAAGGCGGATAGTCCTGGTCGACGAGCTGACGTCCCAGGGCTCTCTCCGTCGCACTCAAGAGCAAGATCTCGAACTCGACGTGCGCGTGCGGGCCGAGCCCGCCCAGGATTCCAATGACCCGCTTCCACTCGGGACGTGGTTCCGCTCCATTGCCTGTCATACCGTCAGATTACCGCAGGAATGGGGCAGCAATAGGGCCCGCGAAGTTGGCGCGGTAACGGCCGATTCAGATTTCGATGAGAGCGTCGTGTTGGCAACCTGCCAGCGTCAGACCGCTCACGTGCCGCCGTAGCCGACGGTCACGGTCTCTCCGTCGACGATGGTGGGAACAGCGCGCTCGCCACCGGTCACCGAGAGCATTTCTTCCATGCGGGCCGGATCGGCTTTGACGTCAAAGTACTCGACTTCGCGGTCAGCATAGGCCTCACGGGCCTTGGCAGTGTAGGGTCATCCAGCTTTGCCGTAAATCCTAATCATATCGAGATGTTATCAGATGAAGCTGCGAATGTGGTTCACGTACCAGTCGGGAAAGCCCAGCTTTTCTGCCGGGCCGGCGATCCGTTCGACGTAGTCGGGTGCTGCGGCGCCGCGCTCGTCGTCCCATTGGATGTACGTGAGAGCCGGGAGGAAAGCGCCGTCGATGTCGACGAGAACCGCTTCAGGCAGGTAGGTGCCCACCCAATCCTGCGCGTAGAGACGCTCGAGCTCCTCATGAGTGCACTCGACAACGATGCCGTACACAGCGGCGGAATCTTTCGGCTCGAGCGTAGCGAGAGGTGCGATCCGGATGTCCCACCCGAGAAGGCGAGCGACGCGGGCGCTCTCGGGTTCGAGATCGGCTTGTTTCAACACCTCGAGGTTGATGAACGAGCCGTAAAAGAAAACTGACACTCTACGCTTCAATTCATTACCTGCCCACCGCACATGTTGTAGGCCTGCCCGGTGACCGCCGAGGCCTCCTCCGAAGTGAGAAAGAGTGCGAGTTTCGCGATCTCTGCGGGTTCCATGAACCGTCGCAACGGCACGCCCGCGATCGCTTGCTCCCGAAATTCCGCGGCGCTGATGCCGAGAACTTCTGCGGTTTCTTGGATCCCCAGATCGGCCATATCGGTTTGGACCCAGCCAGGGCAAATCGCGTTGACGGTGATGCCGCGGGGCGCGAGCTCGAGGGCTAAGGCGCGAGTGAATCCGATGATGCCGTGTTTCGAGGTGCAATACGCTGCGTAGCCGGGAACTCCGAAGCGACCGAGCACCGAGGACATGCTGAGGATGCGTCCGTCGCCAGAGTTCATGAGCTCGAGTGCGGCGTGGGTTACGTTGTAGCTGCCGGTGAGGTTGACGTCGAGGATCTTCTGCCATAGCTCGGCGGAGTCTTCCGTCATCGGGGTTCGGCCGGAGATTCCCGCATTGTTGACAACGATGTGCAGCTTGCCCCAGCTCGACTCGAGCTCGCCCACCGCGCGCGCGACGGATTCTTTCGAAGTCACGTCACACTCGAGCGCAAGCGCGCGCCGGCCTTTCCGGTTCCACGCATCAGCGAGCGATTCGAGCTCGGGGACAGTGCGGGCACACAAAGCGACCTTCGCGCCTTCTTCGAGGTAGGCTTCGGCGATCGCGCGACCGATGCCGCGACTCGCGCCGGTAACGAGGACGACTTTTTCTGCGAAGCGGTTCATAGGAATCTCTCGATGTAGGCTTTCAAAGCGTCCCGGGTGCTGGGGAACGCTAGCTCGTCCCACGGGACATCGTCCAGGTCGAATCGTTTCACTTCTAGGGTCTCGTCGGCTGCTTTCAATTCACCTCCCATAATTTCGGCGGCGTACACGACCACCACCACCGGTGAGCCCGAATACGAGTACACGTCGATGAGCTCGCGGATCTCGACGTCGATATTTGCCTCCTCACGCGTTTCTCGAATGGCGGCGTCAACGACGGTTTCGCCACGATCGACGAACCCGCCGGGAAAGACCCATTTACCGTAGCCGGGCTCGATAGCGCGGCGCAGGAGCACGAGCTTGTCATGCTCTTGAAAGAGCGTTCCTGCCGCGAGCTTCGGGTCCTGAAACAAGACGAATTCGCACTCCTTGCAAACCATCCGCTCGGGCTCGTGGCTCTTGAGCCGTTTCCACGCGAGTCCGGACCTGCACTTCGGGCAGAAGCGGAATTCCAACGTCTGATCGAACGGCGTGCTCATCGAGTCGATGTTGATCTATCATTCGCGTCCGGAGGTGTCAAAGAATCCTTATGGTGCACTTTTTTAGCGAAGACGACGTTGCCGAGCTGTTGACGATGAAAGATGCCATCGCGGGTGTCGACGAAGCGTTTCGCCTGCTCGCGAGCGGAGACGCGATGAACAAGCCCCGCCAACGGGTGCGGGTTGACAAGCTCATGCTTCACGTCCTTCCCGCCGGAAGCTCCACCCTGGGCTACGTGGGCCTCAAGGCCTATACGACGGGTCCCTCGGGCGCGCGGTTCTATTTTCTGATGTTCGATGCGACGAGCGGAGAGCTGGTATCGATGATGGAGGCCGACCGACTGGGTCAGATCCGGACTGGTGCCGCGAGCGGCGTCGCGACGCGCTACATGGCTGCCAAAAACGCCTCCCGAATTGGGGTCTACGGAACCGGATGGCAGGCGCGCTCCCAGCTCGAAGCCATCGTCCAAGTGAGATCCATCGAGTCCGTCGTCGCCTACGGTCGCACTCCCGAGCGTCGCGAGAAGTTTTGCGAGGAGATGTCCGCGACCCTCGGTATTCCGGTCAAGCCCTGCGACAGCCCCGAAGCGGTGACGGTCGATGCCGACATCGTGGTCACGGTGACGAGCTCTCGCGAGCCCGTCTTGAAAGGGGAGTGGCTACACTCGGGCCAGCACGTGAATGCTGCGGGCTCCAACAACCTGCGACGCCTCGAGATCGACGCCGAGGCAGTCACGCGCGCCACCTTCATCGCCGCGGATTCCGTGGAGCAAGCGAAGCTCGAGTGCGGCGACCTGGCGGCGGTGGTGGGATCGGGTGGCATCACTTGGGACGACGTCCACGAGCTCTCGGATGTGGTCGCCGGAAACGCGACGGCGCGCAAAAGCGATGACGACATCACCCTTTTCGAGTCGCAGGGCCTCGCGATCCAGGACGTCGCCGCCGCCAAACACGTCTACGAAGCGGGGCGGGAGCTAGGGAGAGGAAAGACGCTCGACATCTAGCAGCTGCTGATGTACCGGGCTTGAATCGGGGGCCCGGGATCGCAGCGAAACGCTAAAGCTCGGGCGTTCGCCCAGAGCCGGGCTCGCGCTTCACGAACGATCCCTGCTTGATGTTGCCGACGTATTTCTGGTCATCGACGATGACCTCGCCGCGCAGCAGCACCTTGTCCGGGAGACCGGTCACTTCACGGCCCTCGTAAGCACTGTAGTCGACCTTCATTCGGTGAGTTTCCGCACTGATCGTCCATTTGCGCTTGGGATCCCAAAGAAGAAGATCCGCGTCCGCGCCGACCGTGATCGACCCCTTGCGGGGATAGAGGCCAAAGATCTTGGCGGGACGCGTCGAGACCAACTCGACGAAACGGTTGATACTGATACGGCCGCCGTTGACGCCGCCATCGTAGAGCAGCATCAGGCGATTCTCGATTCCGGGTGCGCCATTCGGGATCTTCGAAAAGTCGCCGAGACCGATCTCTTTCTGCTCCTTCATGCAGAAGCTGCAATGGTCGGTGGAGACAGCCTGGAGCGCGCCTGTCTGCAGGCCGTTCCACAGACGCTCTTCGTTGCCCTTGGGGCGAAGCGGAGGGGACATGACGTATTTAGCCCCCTCGAACCCAGGCTTCTCGTAGTCCTCGTAGGAGAGGAACAGGTACTGCGGGCAGGTTTCCGCGAACACGGGCAGGCCGCGCTCGCGTGCCCGTCGCACTTCTTCCATCGCGTCACCGGCGGACAGGTGAACAATATAGACGGGAACGTCGGCCATCTCGGCAAGCGCGATCGCGCGGCGAGTCGCCTCAGCCTCGGCACTCATCGGGCGCGTCAGCGCGTGCCACTTGGGCTCGGTGTGACCTTCTTTGAGCGCGCGTTCGACGAGCGTGTCGATGACGCCGCCGTTTTCTGCGTGCATGCAGATGAGCCCGCCATTATCTTTCGTGCGCAGCATGGCTTTGAAGATCGTGGCGTCATCGACCATGAACACCCCGGGGTAGGCCATGAAGAGCTTGAAGCTGGTGATGCCGTCGGCGACGAGCTCGTCCATTTCTTTCAGGTGCGATTCGTGGAGCTCGCGGACGATTGTGTGAAACGCGTAGTCGATTGCCGCTCGATCGTCGGCCCGCTTGTGCCACGCGTCGACACCCGCGTGGAGCGTGTTCCCGAAGTCCTGAATCGCGAAATCGATGAGCGTCGTCGTACCGCCGCACGCTGCCGCGGTGGTGCCGCTCTGCCAGTCGTCCGCAGTCGTGGTACCGCCGAACGGCATGTCGAGATGAGTGTGCACGTCGAGCCCACCGGGCATGATGTATCTACCGGTGGCGTCGATCGTCTTCGCCCCTTCGAGCTTCATGCCGATGGCAACGATCCGTCCGTTCGCGATGCCAATATCGGCCTGATAGGTGTCGTCCGCAGTAACGATGGTCCCACCGGTGATGACTGTGTCGATCTTCATGAGAGGAGAATAAGGGCGCTCTCCCGTGCATTGCAAACGCCGACGTTCTCACAAGCTCTGCCGCCCCGCCGTGCTTCGTATACCCTCTCCCC
>CAMYKY010000094.1 GCA_947259165.1 uncultured Acidobacteriota bacterium
TCAAATGCCTCTGGCGGCCTGACCCACACTTGATGGCGGAAGCACCCAAAGTTGCCGAACTCAGCCTCGCGCTCCGCGCATATGACAACGACTACGCGCAGTACACGCTCGCCTCCCAGGCAATGTGGGAACGAGAGGACGTGGCCTTGCAATGGGACGACGTCACATCCAGCGCGACCTTGGTAGACGGTCGACTCCAGATCGACGTCGCCGCCGAGGCCTTCTCGGTGCACCTGTTTCGCATTCAGCGCTAGTACTACTTTGTCAGGTACCAGGCAATTCACCCGGGTGACCCCGCGGGTCCGCTCCGATGCGCTATGATCCCTCGATGCCGTCCCAGGATTTGGGTCTGATAAGGTGTATTCCGTCTACGCCATCCCCGCGAAATCACGGTTATCTTTCTTATGCCTTTGCCTGAAATGAACCGACGCGTCCCTGTTCTTTTGGCGATCGTTGCAGCGGTCATCGTGCTCGGTGTGATGGTGGTCTCGCGGCCGTGGCGTAGCCTGTCTTCCTCAGCGGCGGGGCCTTCCGCGGATGCCGGCACGAAACCGGCGAACGGCTCCGCTGAGGTCGATCCAATTTCCGCCGAGATCGGTCCAGCCCGCTCCACGGCCTCGAACGAAGCGACCACCCTTCTGGAAGTGCATGGGCGTGTCCTCGAGCACGACGGGCCCGAGGTGGGCAAACCGATCGCCGGTGCCGTTGTTCATGTCGACGGCGGCAAGCGCGACGAGCAAATGGTGCCGGCCGACGAAGAGGGTTCCTTCCGTCTCACGGTAAATTTTGCGAGCGTTCGGGCGCTGCGGGTCGAAGCCGAGGGGTACGCGGGCGAAGAACTCGACTCCGAGACACTGCGCGACTCTGCCAAATCCGCAGGGCCAAAGGGCATCCCCTTCTATCTGAAACGTGGTTCGCGGATCGCGGGGCGCGTCACTGCGGATGGCACGGACGTAGCCGGCGCTCGCGTCCGCTGCGTGCAACGCGGTATCTACAATTCCACGGACTTTGACGCCAGTGTCGTCTCCGGCAGCGACGGTAAATTTGCGGTCATGTGTGGCAACGGAGAGTTCAAAGTGCAGGCCTCGCATCCGGAATATCAACGCGGCGTCACCGGCTGGTTGACTCGGGATCAAACGCTGACACATCCGGCGGTGGTCGAGCTCGTACGAGGCTCGCGCCTGGCCGGCCGGGTTCTCGACGAGCGCGGCAAGCCGGCAGTCGGCGTCCGTCTGGATCTTAGCGATGCGGACGCGGTGCAGATGCTGCACGGCTGGTCCGAGTCAGATGTCCTGCTTCCGGGGCGGGTCTTGTCGGACTCACGTGGCGAGTTCGCATTCGAACCCGTCGGCGGAAAGCTCGAGCTGAATGCCTGGGCACCGGACAGAGCGGCGGCGAGAATGCAGCTGGACCTCACGGTCCCGCGCGACCGGTACGTCGAGGTCGTTCTCGAAGCCGGGGGGCAGGTCTCCGGCTTCGTCACGTTGGACGGCAAGCCGATCGAGTCCGTGATGGTTGGATGGCTGTGCCAAGGAGATACCTCCCCCGAGTCGATGCAGCTGACCGGAGCGCGGGGCACGTTCCATTTCAAGCAACTGAGCCGGAACGTGCGCTGCTTCGTCGCGGCCAAGCTGCCGGACCAAAGCCCGTTCTGGAATCTGCGGGGTGCGAGGGGGGGGTTTCTCAGTACGCAGGTCGCGGCCGACATCGGCGATGACGACGTGAGGCTGGAGCTGAACGGGGAAATTCCGGGTTCACTGCGAGTCGTTTTCGAGGGAAAAGAAAAGGGGTACTCCGGCGACTTCGTTCTTACCGGCCTCGACCGCAATACCGAGGGCGCCGGTGTGCGCAAGCAGACCCTGTACTCACCAACGGACTCCCTCGTCATTTCCGCCCTTCCGCCTGGCAGCTACCAGCTTTCCGCGGAGCTCGATGATGGAGTCAACCCGGAGCCGCGCGAGCTCTCGATTCGTGCGGGGGCGGTGACCGAAGTGACGTTGACGGTGCCGGATGGTTTCGCGCGTGGAAAAGCGACGGGCAGAGTCGTCGACGCGGCTGGAAAGCCCCTGAAAGCGAAGGTCGCGTTCGGAGGCCATCCCCATTCCGTCTTCATGTCCACGACCGGGCCTGATGGCACGTTCGAATTCGACTACGCAGCCGAGCACGTGAGTCTCAGCGTTTCCCTGGATGGCTACGAGACGGTCAACTTCGAGAGAGCCGTCGGCGGCGGCGAGAGCGCCTCGTTCGGCGACATCGTTTTGAAGTCGAACTGAGGCAGAGACAACGACTGCTACGCACCAAAAGGACACGGACGCGCTTGGTCTGACCGGGTAGAGTGCCGCACGCCGAGATTGCTCCGACACGATTCGAGAGGAACACGCCACCCGATACTGTCGGTCGTCGATTCCCGTTCGGTGCACGGATTTACTTTTTGCGCACCGCAAGAATGCTCCACGAGCCATCGGAAGCGGAAACGTATCGACGTATCACCGCCGCTCGGGAGGCTCTCCGCTGCATCCACGCCGAGCTCATGAAGCTTGGGTTTGTCATCAGTAAGCCTGAGCTCTTCGAACCAATCGACAACGACGACCAGCTCCGAGCCAGCGACGTCGGACATGATGCCCGACGAGGTCATCACATTGGATGAGGCAAAGATGGCAGACATTGATGAGCACGGGCAGGATCTCTACTCGGACTATCTGGTTGTCTGTTGTGGCTGGATAGCTTCCGCTTGTGACTCAAACGGAAACCAGTTCTGGGTGCGTACACAGAACTTCACCAACAGCAGCATTAAAGGAACTTCAATCAACACACCAACTACCGTGGCGAGTGCAGCTCCTGATGACAATCCGTACAACATTGTGGCTGTGGCGAGCGCGATTTCGAAGTGATTCGAGGCTCCGATCATCGCGGCCGGGGCGGCGTCTCTGTACGTCAGTCCCATCACCTTCGACAGTCCATATCCAAGAGTGAAGATCAGCACTGTTTGAATGAACAACGGGATAGCGATCCACAGAATCGTCAGAGGGTTACGGACGATTGTTTCACCCTTGAACGAAAACAGCAGCACGAGCGTTGCCAGCAGCGCGGTGATTGTGACCGGTGTCAGGAAATGCAGGAATCTGTCCTTAAACCATGCCTCCCCTTTGGCAGCAATCAGCCACTTTCGTGAGACAAAACCCGCGACCAATGGAAGGGCGACATACACGCCGATCGACAGAAGTAAGGCCTGCCACGGCACTGGAAGTTTGCCGACTCCCAACAAGAATCCGCCGAGGACGCCGTACAAAACGAGCATCGTCAGCGAGTTGATTGCGACCATGACGAGGGTGTGAGCATCATTTCCTTTGGCTAGGAATCCCCAAACAAGCACCATCGCCGTGCAGGGAGCGACTCCCAGAAGAATGCACCCCGCCAGATAGCTTCTCCACAGCGGGACTTCCAACATCTTGACGCCCTCAACCATCACGACTTTACCCGCTCCGTACCCAACACCGAGGTCAAGGTTCGTTCCGAGTGGTGGCTTCACATAGTCGATCGCGTCGGGACCAATGAATCCGAGGAAGAGAGTGCCCAGAAAAAAGCTGGCTATGGCATACATAGTGAACGGTTTGATGCCCCAGTTCATGAACAACGTTAGGCCAACCGGGCGAAGAGCTTTTCCTGCTTTAAAAACCTCACCAAAGTCAATCTTCACCATGATGGGATACATCATGAAGAAGAGGCAGAGTGCGATAGGGATCGAGATCACAGGAGCTTCGTCGATATAGATCGCCATGCCGTCCAGTTGCTTCGCAATGTCTGGAGCGACTTTTCCCAGGGCTATTCCGGCCACGATACACAGTGCGACCCAAACCGTGAGATATCGTTCAAAGAAACTTATTCCTTTGCCTTCAGCAGGACCGTCAATTTCGGTATTCATCGCGATTGGATTACCAGCTGGGCGTGGACTGCGGCTACTCGGAAACAATTACTGATTCCAGGGCAACCTTCCCCATGCAGAGTTTATAGCAATGTTCGAATTCAGGGCATTTCAAGCAGTCATCCCATTCCTCGATGTTCGCAGAGAACTTGCGGGCTGAGCGAGCAGCACCCATCCCTCCCGTACTATCAAGCTCAAATGTAAACACCTTGCCGACCATTGGCTCGTTGTTGCGGAAATGCAATGCATCGGGGAACATCGTTCCGTAGCACACCTTATGATGTCCCATGATTCGTCTCCTTTCGACAGGGACGTCTGGCAACCAGACCACGCATGCGACCGCCAACGTCCACAAGTATTGAGTTTTTACCCTTCCAGGGTCTGACTACCCTGCGAACAGGATCATATGCTAAGGCTCAACACCTCGTCCTATCCACATTTACGAAAGCCTATTCACCCTACGCGGGGCGCACGTTTCCGGAACGACCAGGGGGTATCGAGAAAGCCCTTGAGGATTCGGCCTTCGGCTCCATTCGAGTTTTTGGACACGACGGGACAGACCGGACAGACCGGACTGTCCCCTGTTTCTCGCAGAGTGAGTGAAGTAGTTTCCGGTTAGGAACGGCTCAGGAGGAACGCTTTAATAAAGTTATCGAGGTCGCCATCCATCACGCGGTCGACGTCGCCGACCTCAACCTTCGTCCGGTGATCTTTCACCATGCGATAGGGTTGAAAAACGTAAGAGCGAA
This sequence comes from uncultured Acidobacteriota bacterium, assembly GCA_947259165.1. GTDB lineage: Bacteria > Acidobacteriota > Vicinamibacteria > Marinacidobacterales > SMYC01 > CAMYKY01. The sequence continues at coordinate 4,672 of CAMYKY010000094.1, forward strand.
TCTGATTTCCCCACGCGATTTCTTTCTTGGTGTCGTGCATCGCGTCGACTTTTTCCTGCTGCTCTTTGAGCCTCAAATCATAAAGCCGCGCCCGGAGCACCCGCATCGCCATCTCTTTGTTCCGGTGCTGGGACCGCTCATTTTGACACTGGGTCACGATACCCGACGGCATGTGGGTAATCCGCACGGCGGAGTCGGTGACATTGACGTGTTGTCCACCCTTACCACTCGAGCGATAGGTATCGATTCGCAGGTCTTTGTCATCGATCTCGACCTCAATTTCTTGCTCGATCTCCGGAAAAACGAAAACCGAAGCGAACGACGTGTGCCGTCTTTTGGCCGCGTCGAACGGCGAGATACGTACGAGGCGGTGCACTCCGACTTCAGCCTTCAAGTAGCCATAGGCGTAGGCGCCGGTGACGCTGAAGGTGGCGCTTTTGAGTCCGGCCTCCTCGCCCTCTTGATAGTCGATCATCTCGACTTTGAAACCCCTCTTTTCGGCCCACCGCAGGTACATGCGAAGCAACATCTCCGCCCAGTCTTGCGACTCGGTACCTCCCGCGCCGGGGTGAATACTGACGAGGGCGTTGGCAGCGTCGTGCTCGCCCCCAAGAAGCTTTTGGAGCTCCGCAGCTTCGAGCTCTTCCTGCCACTTGTCGAGATGCGCGGCGAGGTCATCCCCAACGCTTTCGCCTTCCTTCGCCCAGTCGACGAGGGTGCGGATCTCCTCTTCGCAGTCGTTCAGCGTGTCGATGAGGTCGAGGTCAGCCTGCAGCCGACCCCGTTCTCGTGAAAGCTTTTCGCCCTTGGCGGGGTCCGACCAAACGTCGGGGTCGGCGAGCTGGCCTTCTATTTCTTGAAGCGATTTCCGAAGCGCTGCTTCGTCAAAGATAACCTCGCACGTCAGTTGCACGACGGCCAAGGTCCTCGTAACGCTCCAGCAGCTCTTCGAACATCGGTCTTTCTCGCTTACGTCTTTCCAAACTCGCGTTGGTTATTGAGTGATATAGGGCTTGAATTTTTCCTCGTCCTGGAGTTTCCGGACGACTTTCTCCGCCTCCGCGCGGGTCGAGAAACGGCCAACCCGTACCCGGTGAAGTCCGGCTTCCTCGCCACCCTCGAGATACGCACGGTAGTTCTTCTGCTTTAGACGGTTCAACAGCGACGCCGCGGCCTCTTCAGTCTTGAGCGCAACCACCTGGATAGTGAACGCCCCCTCACTCGCCCCCACCGTCGTCACTGTCCGAGGCGGCGGCCGCACTGGCGCCTTCGGCGCTTTTCCGGGCGGCTTCTTCGCGGCAACCGTCTCGGGGCTGACCGAGCTCACTGCTTGGGTCGGTTCGAGCTTGTTGTTTTCCTTCTCGCTTTCGAGGCGTTCTGGATAATCCAGCTCGGGCTGATTGGCCGCGGTTGGCTCGATTCGGGGAGCGCCCTTACCCTGGCCTGCTGCAATGTTTGTTTGCCCAACCGCCACCGTGGCGTCGTGAACGCCCCGCCCGACCATGACGCCGCAAAGGAAAACCACCACCGCGATAGCAAGGGTCGCCATGAAGAAAAAGACCAGCTGCTTGTTGTTCAGCTGGACCTCGTAGTAGGCCCCATCATCGTACTCGGCCATTTCCCACCAACTCCTTTGTGACCCCAGAGAAGTTTTAGGTTGTCTCAGAAGGACGTATTCTAACTCAACTTATACCGTATTTTGCAATTTTCGTCCGGAACGACAGGTTGTCAACAGCAAGGGGATAGGGGGATGCACGCGATCCGATGTTTGGAGATAGGAAGATTCCAGAGAGTTTGTTCTTATCCCCATATCCCCTCCTATCTCCTTTCTCCTTGCTTTTGACAACGTCGCAGAGTCACGCGAGACCTGGTTGAGCCTGACTCAGGATGCTCGTCGCCACGGTTTCTTGCTCCACTTTTCCGAACTCGCGCCCGATCTCGAGCAGCAGGCCATAGGTCAGCTCGTTCAACCCATCGACGAGCACAGCTTTCTTGGCCTCGTGAGGTTTGTCTCCCAGATTCTGCAGCAATTGATCGAAGTCCACGCGGCCGGCCGTGCCGAGCTCGACGCCCTCGAAAAGCAGCGGGAACTGCTTCGCAACCTCGCCCATTACGCGCTCGGTGAATTGAATCGTCTCTTCGTCCTCGATCTTCTCTCTGAGAAAACCACAGACGCGCTCGAAGCTTCCGTTGTAGTGCTCTACGACTTCCTGCAGCTCATATTCGAGCTCGATGCCCCGTTTCTCAGCTTCGTCCGAGCCCCCGCGCTCGAGGACCCCTCCAGCAAGAAGGCCGAAGAGGATCCGAAGCGTCTCGAAATTGGGAAGATAGCTCATGGCCAGAATCTGCTCGACGTTGAGACGACCGTTGACGAGCGACAGGACTTGCGATTCGTCTTCGTCGAGACTGAGCTTGTGGGTCAGGTTCTCGGCATTCGCGGATGGCCGGAGCACCGTCTCGAGCGGCCCCACGCCCGCGTACATCCGGGTGAAGTCTTTGAGTCGACGAATACCCTCGAGGATGACATTCTCAGAATCAAGGTCGAGCACCATCGGACCGTCCGCGGTCAGATCCTTGATGACGAATTCATACTCACCGCGAGTCCAATCGAACAGGCTATAGACGATAGCCTCGGCATGGCGATGGATCGCAACGAAGAGATCGTCCGGGGTGATAATGCCTTGCTCGACGAGAACAGCTCCCAACTTCTTGTCGGCCTGGATCATTTTGCTGGCCTCGAGAAACTGGCGTACCGTAATCCGTCCTGTTTTCAGCAGAAACTCACCCAGCCGATCGTCCTGAGCGTTCGACATCGCGTAGATGATTCGGCCTTCTTTGAAATAGATGGCCTTCCATCGCCCCGCATCATGGAAGTTGAGAATCCCCGTCTCCTTGCTTCGGCTGATGGAGGCGAGCAGCTCGGGCAAGCTCGACTCCGACAACGAGCCGCGGATAGTAAGATCGTCACTTTCCATGATCGTCCGTCTCCTTCTAACTGAGCCCCTTCAGGCGTGACTGAGGTGTCCCCGAGTTCCCGTTCCCGCTCCCGAAAAGACCCTGCCCCCAACTCTCACTCATCCTCGCGCTTCTTCTTCCACTCGCGCATCCCCCCAAGAAAAGGCTCCACGAGCTCTATGGGAAGCGGAAAAATAACGGTAGAATTCTTCTCTGTGGCGATCTCGGTGAGAGTCTGCAAATAGCGAAGCTGAACGCCGAGCGGATGCCTGCCGACGATCGCCGCTGCGTTCGCAAGCTGCTCCGACGCCAAAAACTCGCCTTCGGCATGGATGACCTTGGCGCGCTTTTCGCGCTCGGCTTCCGCTTGCTTGGCGATGGCGCGTTGCATCTCACTCGGAAGATCGACGTGTTTGACCTCCACCGACGTCACTTTGATGCCCCACGGGTCGGTGTGCTTGTCGAGGATGTCCTGGAGCTGCAGGTTCAAGCGGTCGCGCTCCGCGAGAAGATCATCGAGCTCCGCCTGCCCGAGCACACTGCGAAGCGTCGTTTGTGCGAGTTGTGAGGTTGCATGGAGAAAGCTCTCCACCTCGATGATCGCCTTGATGGGATCGACGACACGAAAGAACACGACAGCGTTGACCTTCACGGACACATTGTCTTTGGTGATGATGTCTTGAGGTGGCACGTCGAGCGCGACGAGTCGAAGACTCACCTTCACCATGCGATCGATGGGCGCAAAAACGATGACCAGTCCGGGCCCCTTGGGCTGCGGGATCAAATTACCGAGCCGGAAAACGACACCGCGCTCGTACTCGTTGAGAACCTTGACCCAGTTCAACAAGAAAATGGCAATGACAATCACGACCGCAAGGGTTCCGATTGAAAGTCCACCTGGCATGATGACTCCCTTTGATTATGATTCCGTTGATTTTGATTCCGGTGCGTGCTCGACGCTCAGCACCAAGCCGTCGACCGCGATGATTTTGACGCGTTCGCCTTCTTTTATCGGCGCGGCCGCACGAGCGTCCCAGTACTCGCCATGGACGAAAACTTTGCCTTCACCTTCGATCGCGGTTCTCGTGGTCGCGAAACGCCCTATGAGCGATTCGGATCCTGTCATGGAGGGGCGGCGTTGCGCCTCGACGACCTTGCGGCCGACAACGATGACCACGAGCCCGAGAACAATTGCGACGGGAAGAATCACGCCGAGGCTCACCCGAAACGCCGGTGTGGGTAGAGGCTGCTCTTCGAACAGGAACAGCGCGCCCAGCACGATCCCGACGACGCCTCCCATGCCGAGGATACCGAACGACGGCGTGAAGGCTTCCACGATCAACAGCCCGAACCCGGCCACGAGCAAAACGACGCCGACGATATTGACGGGTAGGATCTCGAACGCGAACGCCGCGAGCAAGATCGCGATACCTCCAAGGATTCCCGGAACCAGCCCCCCGGGATTGGAAAACTCGAGATAGAGGCCGGCGAGACCGATCATCCCCAGCAACACCGCAATGTTCGGATTCGCGATGAACGAGAGGATCTTCTGCTTTCGTGTCATCTCCTGGACGACGACTTCCTGGCCGGCGGTCGCCAGCGTGATGTCGCCGTCCGCGCGCGCGATCGTCATACCGTCGAGGATCTCGAGAAGCTCTCGTTCACTCGCCGCAATGTAGTCAATGAGGCCGGCCTCCTTCGCTTCGGTCGCAGTCCACGAAAGCGTTTCTGTCACCGCTTTTTGCGCGACTTCAGGATTGCGATTGCGTCGCTCCGCGATGGTGCGGGTGTAGGCAGCGGCATCCGAAATCACTTTCTTTTGCATCGTGCCTTCGATCTCTTGCCCGGTGCCCGAGACCGGTGTGGCCGCGCCCATGTTCGTCCCTGGGGCCATGGCCGCCACGTCGGCGGAGATTGTGATCAGAAAACCCGCGGAAGCGGCTCGGGCTCCCGACGGAGCGACATAGACAACGATTGGTCGCTCGCTGTTGAGGATCGCCTCGATCATCTCGCGCGTCGAGACCAAAAGCCCACCCGGAGTTTGCAGCTCGATCAGGACCAGCTCGGCATCGTCTTCGGCGGCGGCGCGGATCGTGTCGATCACGTGCCCGGCGGTCACGCCATGGATGACGTCGTTGAGAACGACTTTGTAAATGGGTGCGCCCAGCGCGAACGGCGCGGCGCCTAGACTCACGGCAAGACCAACACAAAGAGTTGATGCTAGACGAGATAGTCGCATACGCGATTCAGAGACGATATCGAATTATAGCGCCTGCACCGAAAGAGTGTCAAGGCAACAAAACGTTTAAGTCCCTTGAGAACATAATGTTAGAGCATCCTGGCGCGTTCGACAACACTCGTGCTAGTGTCGGACGCTTCATGTCGGCTCGCGTCCTCGCTCCCGCCCTGCTCTTCGTCGCTCTGACATGTCTGTTTGCACTCCCGCTGAGCGTTCACCCTGGCAGCCAAGTCCTGGACCTTGGCCCCGACACCCGACTGTTCCTGTGGACGCTCGGCTGGGACGTCCACGCGCTCCTGCAACAACCTCTCGCGATCTTTGACGCCAATATCTTTTTCCCGGAGCCCGATACGCTGGCGTACTCCGAACACCAAATCGGGAGCGCTCTCGTTGCCATCCCCGTGCTCGCTATGACTGGCGACACGCTCCTGGCGATGAATCTCGTGGTCTTGTTCTCCTGCGCGCTCTCCGGCATCGGCGCGTTCTACCTCGGCCGCGAGCTCGGGCTCGGATGGGTCGGCGCCTTCGCTTGTGGGATCGTTTTTGCGTTCACCCCGCCCCGGTTTTTTCGCCTCGGACAGCTCCACCTCGCAACGGTGCAGTGGATCCCCTTTTGCCTCACTCTGCTTCATCGCTATGCGCGCCAGGGAACAACGCGACACCTCGTCGGCGCCGGCCTTTTCTTCACACTTCAGGCTTGGTCGGGTGGGCAGAGCGGTCTCTTTCTAGCACTTTCGGCGCTCGGCCTCGGACTCTACCTGGTCGCTCTGGGTGAGGTGAGACCGCGAAGCCGACTCTCCGTCGATTTCGCTGGAACGATACTACTCGTCCTCGCGCTCAACGTTCCGTTCTTGTTGCCGTATTTGAGAGTCCAGCGGGAGCTCGGTCTCGAACGGAGTCTGCAAGAAGCGCTCTTCTGGTCCCCGAACGCCGAAAGCTTCGTTGCCTCGCCGGCGCACGTCGATCGGTTCCTGCTACGAGCGCTCGGCTGGGAGGAGCACGTCCTTCGAGAAGCGAAAGCGTTCCTCTTTCCCGGAGTCGTGCCCCTAGTGCTTGCGGCGTTCGCCCTCGCGGGTGCGAGAATCCGACCGACCGAGCCAACAGGGGCAGAAAAAGGCACGCGTACCCGTGCTCCTCCTCTCGATTTCGTTATCGTCGGGGTCGGGCTCGTTGCGATCCTCATCGAGCTCGCCGGAGGCGTGCGGATCGGTGGGTTTTCCGCGAACGGCGGTGGGCGCACCCTCGTTGTCGCCCTCGCGCTGCTCGCGATCCGCTTCGCGGTGTATCGGCGAAGGCCGTTCGCGGCAGGCTACCGCGCAGGGTGGAAAGCCTGGACGACGGGGCGGATGGGACCTCACGCGGGGTTTTATCTTTGGCTCGGCGCTTTGTCGCTGTGGGCATCGCTCGGGCCGGCCGGAGTTTTTTACTCCGCCCTGTATCGCGTGCTCCCCGGATTCGATTTCATTCGCGTGCCGTCACGATTGACACTTCTCACCGTGTTGGGACTCGCCGTGCTCGCAGGTTTCGGCGTCGAATTCTTGGCGTCGAAGCGAAAGTGGCTAGCGCCGAGCGTCGTGATGATCGTGCTCATTGAGCTCGCGGCGTTCCCACTCGAGACGACCGGCTACGAGGTGAAACCCTCACCCATGGACTGGTGGCTCGCCGAGCAAGACTCGCCCGCGTCCATCGTCGCCCTTCCGATTCCGGATCCCCGCGACGACGTCGCGTCGGCAAGAAGCCACTCGACGTACATGTTGAGCTCGCTCGCGCACTTCATGCCGCTCGTCAACGGCTACAGTGGTTTCACGCCGCAAAGCCACCGTCGTCTGTTTCAGCGCCTCGCGCAGTTTCCCGACGACGACGGTCTCCGCCTGCTCGAGGAGCTTGGTGTGCGCTTCGCGGTGTTCCACCGAAACGGCTACGACGAGCGGCAATGGGAAGAGCTTCTCACGAGAGCGGCAGCGCTGTCGGAGCGTCTGGCGATCGCTGCGTCGTTCGACGAGGGGCGGGTCTACGAGCTCACTCGCTCGCGTCGTGGATCGTGATCAGCTTGGTGATCTCGAAGTTCTTCATTCCGCCCGGAGTCTCGACATCTACCTCGTCGCCTTCTTGTTTGCCCATGAGTGCGCGGCCGATCGGTGACGTCGTCGAGATAAGCCCTTTCGACACGTCCGTATCTTCACTCATCACTAGCTTGTAGACGATCTCGTTCTCTTTTTCCAGATCGTAGACCGTGACCTGTGAGCCGAACGAGACCTTGCCCTCGGGGATGTTGTCGAAGTTGACCATTGAGAGCTCGGCGAGACGATGCTTCAGCTGCCCGATCCTTGCGTTCACGAAACCCTGGCGCTCTTTCGCAGCGTCGTAGTCGGCGTTCTCCGACAAATCGCCGTGCTCACGGGCGACTTTTAACGCTCTGGGGAGCTCGACGTGGAGCTCCTCCTCGAGTGTCTTGATCTCCTCTTTCAGCTTTTTGACGATTTGCTCAGTCATGGCTTTTTGGCATGATAGCGAACGCACTTCGCCTTGCGCAAGAGGTTCATGAAACATATCGACTCCCCAAACAACCCACTCGTCAAAACTCTGAGACGGCTCGCCCACCCCAGAAAGCGCGAACCCCAGTTTCTTCTCGAGGGGCGCAAGCTCGTCGACGCTGCCATCAGCAGTCAGACACGGCTGGACACGATCGTGGTCTCGAGCTCATACGAGGACGCTCCAACACCCGACGGTGTGCCACCCGTCGAGCTCGTCGAGATGCCGGATGCGCTGTTTCGTCAGCTCAGCACGCTCGAATCGCCGGACGGGATTCTGGCGATCGCTGCAAGACCCGAATCGCGAGCGCCGAGCTCGGGCATCGTGGCTGTTGCCGCCGGCATTCAGGATCCGGGCAACCTCGGCGCCATCGCCCGCGTTGTGGAAGCCTCGGGCGCGTCGGCGCTCGTGGTACTCAAAGGCTCGGCCGACCCCTTCGGCCCCAAAGCCGTCCGAGGCTCGATGGGGAGCGTTCTTCGCGTCCCGGTATACGAGGCTTCGAGCATGGATGGGCTCGCCGGGTTTCGCAAGGCCGCGCTCCTCCCGCAAGGCGGAGCCGACTACCGAAGCGTCCGTTGGACCCCGCCCCTCGCTGTCATCTTCGGAGGCGAGAGCGCCGGGCTCGACGACGCAACGCTGTCGCGGTGCGATCTACGTGTGAGCATCCCGATGCAAGGCGCCATCGAGTCCCTCAACGTCGCCACGGCCGCCGCGCTCGTCCTATTCGAGGCAACCCGACGCTAGGCGCACTTCACCACGGAGACAAGGAGATTTCACGGAGATCCACGAACGACGTTCGTGAAATCCTTTGCGTCTTCGTGGCAACACTTTCTTGTTTGTCTCCGTGAACCCTCCATGTCACCGTGGCTCCGTGGTGAAAGTTCTTTGCTATGCTTGGCCGTGGATCAGCGCGATCTCTTCTCTCGACCCGAAGGAGCAGTCGACGCGAGCTCGCCGCTCGCCGAGCGGATGCGGCCGCGCGATCTCGACGAGCTCATCGGCCAGGACGAGATCACGGGGCCGAGGACGGCGATCGCGGCGGCGATCGAAAAAGACACCATTGGCTCGCTGATTCTGTGGGGTCCGCCGGGATCCGGCAAGACGACTCTCGCGCGCATTATCGCTAGTCAAACGAAATCCCACTTCGTTCCCTTCAGCGCTGTCGTCTCGGGGATCAAAGAGATCAAGACGGTCATGCAAGAAGCCGTGCAGCAACGAAACGTCTACGGTCGCCGCACCCTGCTGTTTGTCGACGAAATCCACCGTTTCAACAAAGCGCAGCAGGATGCATTCCTCCCCCACGTCGAAGCAGGCAACGTCATCCTCATCGGTGCAACCACCGAGAATCCTTCGTTCGAGGTCAACGCGGCACTGTTGTCACGTTGCCGCGTCGTCATCCTTCGCCAGCTCACGCCGGAAGAACTCGTCTCATTGATGCGACGGGCGCTCATCGACGAGGAGCGAGGTCTCGGAGGACGCCTCAACGTCGCAGACGAAGCGCTCGAATGGTTGGCGCGCCAAGCGAATGGCGACGCCCGGTTCGTGCTCAATGTGCTCGAGGCGGTGACCGCGATGTCCGCACCCGACGGCGTGATCGGGGTTGCCGAGCTCGGAACCGCCTTGCAGCGAAAAGCCCTCCTCTACGACAAGAGTGGAGAAGAGCATTTCAATCTCATCTCGGCCTTGCACAAGTCGATCCGCAATTCAGACGTCAACGCGAGCCTTTACTGGTTGGCCCGCATGCTCGAAGCGGGAGAAGACCCCCTCTATATCGCGCGGCGTCTCGTGCGCTTCGCATCCGAGGACGTGGGGTTGGCCGAGCCCGGCGCGTTGGCACAAACCGTCGCCGCGAAGGATGCCTTTCACTTTATCGGGGTTCCTGAGGGCAAGCTCGCCCTGGCGCAGGCGGTGGTGTACCTCGCCGCGGCTCCCAAGTCGAATGCGATCTATCGAGCCTACGCTCGAGCAGCTAAGGACGCACTCGAGGACGCGACCGAACCGGTGCCCCTGCATCTGAGAAACGCGGTAACCAGTGACATGAAAGCGTGGGGGTACGGCAAAGACTACGATTACGCGCACGACAACGACGAGAAGGTCGCGGCGATGGATTGCCTTCCAGAACGACTCCGGGATCGCCGGTATTACACGCCCACGTCGGAAGGGTTCGAAAAGCGGATGCGCGACCGGCTCGATAACATCGAGCGCAACAAAGAGAAATTGAGAGACAAAAGCAGAAAGTTGAGAAACGAGGACCGGTAGCATATCGTTCGGAACGGAGGTACGTGAACATGCGTCAGCGCAATCGCATCCCCACCTGGATCGCGGCGTTGCTTTTTCTGGTCGTGACGAGCGTCACCGGACAGGAATCGCTAACGGTCGGCGACGAGGCTCCCGAATTTCCCAACCCACTCCCTTCTTCGGCCGGCGAAACACCGGGCGAGGTCAAAATCTCCCTGGGCGACGTCCTCGGTAAAAAGAACATCGTGCTCGCGTTCTATGTCGCCGATTGGACCGGTGGGTGAACGCTTCAATTCTCGTCCTACAAGGACGACATCCAGAAGTTTCTGGATGAAGATACGCAGGTGTTCGGCATCAGTGTGGATACGCCGTACTCTCAATGGAACTGGCTCGAGAGCGTGGGCAAGCACTCGGAAGGCATGAGTGTGGTGGCGAAGCCCGGCGAGATGAAAGGGCTCGTGCTGCTCTCGGACAAGAACGCCGAGGTCATCGACGCCTACGGGGTCAAACCGCTCGAGATCAACGGTTCCAAATACGCGAGCCGAGCAACGTTCGTGATCGACAAGAAAGGCATCCTCCGCTACGTGAACTACGACTACCAGGTGCGTGAGGACTATGAGCCGCTGCTCGAAGCGCTGGCTGCCCTCGAATAACCCATGAGCATACCGGCCAACGTTCATCTCATACGACTCGAGTGCGACAACGCGAACGCGATCGACGAAAAACTACTGGACTCGTTGACGAAAGGCCTTCGTGCGGCGGTTGACGCCGAGAAGAAGGCCGTCGTTCTCACCGGTTATGACAAGTTTTTCTCGGCCGGGTTGAACCTCAAGAGCCTTCCCGAAGACCGCGACGGCATGGCGTCGTTCGTCGATAGCTTCGAGGAAGCGAACCTCGCGATGCTCCAGTTTCCGCTGCCCGTGGTCGCCGCAGTGAACGGCCATGCAATCGCGGGCGGGTGCGTGCTCGCATGCGCCACGGATTTGCGAATCGGCGCCGAGGGAAACTACAAGCTCGGTGTTTCCGAGGTCAGCCTCGGAATCGTCTTCCCCGCGAGCGCGTTCGAGATCATGCGACACACGCTTACGCCCGCGTCGGTACCTGACGTTCTGCTCGGCGCCAAACTACTGATACCGCACGAGGCTCGCGACGCCGGGATCCTTCATCGCATCGTGTCGGCCGAATCCTTGCTGGATAACGCGCTCGCAGCGGCAAGCGAGCTCGGGAACAAGCCGCGGAGTGCGTTCCACCACAGCAAGCTCGCGTTACGAGCACCGATGCTCGAGCGCATCCGGGCCACGCGCGACGAAGCCCGTCGCGGATTCCTGGATTCCTGGTTCTCGGCCGACGTCGTGGAACGCCGAAAGGCCATGCTCGGTTGAGGTTCGCGGCGCACGGTGTGGTCGCGGTTGCGACATTCGGGCTGTTTTTGGCCGGCTGCGAGTCTCCCGAGCGCGTCGATACCGTCATCTTCAATGGGAAGATCATCACCCTCGACGGGGAGACGACGATCCACCAGGCAGTCGCGATACTCGACGGTCGCATCCATGCCCTTGGCAGCGACGACGAGATCACGGCTCTCGAATCGGAAGACAGCATCGACCTCGAAGGGCGCAGCGTGGTCCCTGGTCTCGCGGACAATCACTACCACAGCATCGGTGGGGGTCCCGGCGTCGATCTATCACGCACGCGCAGCTTGCAGGACATCATCGATGCCATCGCGGAAGAGGCGAGCGTGACTCCAGAAGGCGAGGTCATCGTCACCAACAGCGACTGGCACGAAGGCCAGCTCCGCGAACAACGACTTCCCTATCGCGACGACCTCGACCGCGCGACGACGATCCACCCGGTCGTCGTGGTCCGTGGCGGTCATCTCTACCTCGTCAACAGTGCTGCGCTCGAAAAGTGGGAGATCGATGAAACGGTTGCCGCACCCGACGGAGGCAGTATCGGCCGCTATCCCGACGGGCGCCTCAACGGGGAGCTCGTGGACACCGCCCAGAGCTTCGTCCAACTCGATTCGCGTACCGACACGGAGGATAGACTCGACTCGCTCGCGAGCGAGCTTCGGGGCCTCACCGAGGTGGGACTGACCAGCATCCGTTATGGAAGCTCGGACGTCGAGCTTTTCAATGAGCTCGCCGAGCTCGAAAGCCGCGGCGAACTGCCGTTGCGCGTTAGCGCTCTGCTGAGAATCACGCCGGCCGTCGCACCCGAACAAATACAGCAGACAATCGAAGGCTGGAGCCTCGATCCCGACAAAGACGACGCCTGGCTCGAGGTGGCAGGAGTGAAGCTCGGAGTCGACGGTGGTTTCGAGGGCGGCTGGATGCGCGACCCCTACGAAGAGCCTTGGGGTGAGAACGGAACGTATTTCGGGCTACAGACTTATCCCACGGAGCAATTCATCGAGACGGTACGCGTTCTCAACCGTCTCGGCTGGCGCGTCGGGACGCACGCCGTCGGCGACGCCGCGATCGATCTCGTGCTCGACGGCTACGAGAAGGCCCACGCGGACGAGAGCATCGCCAACGAGCGGTGGGCGATCGAGCACGGTTTCATCCCCCGCGAGGATCAACTGGCCCGTATGCGCGCGCTCGGGCTCCACGTCACTGCGCAGCATCACCTGTATCTCGCCGCACCGAGCCTCGTCAAGTATTGGGGCCAAGAGCGCACCGAATGGGTCACCCCCGTACGCGCCTATCTCGATGCCGGCATTCCGGTGAGT
>CAMYKY010000095.1 GCA_947259165.1 uncultured Acidobacteriota bacterium
AGAGCGTTCGAGAATTTTGGGGTTGACCGAAGTATCACATTTCTCACCAACGACTCGTTGCCGGAAAAGCAGTTACGCGACTGTATTTCGATGGCCCTCACTTATCATCTCGCCAAAAAGCGGCGGCGTTGAGCGTCGGTCTGGACTCGTGATTAGGTGAGGCGAAGCAGGAGGTCCATGTGCCGCTGAAGTCGTTCGTAGTCGTTCTATCCGCGCTGCTGATCGCAGTCGTGGCTGAAACCCGGGGTCAGAGCCAACCGCGAGCGCGAGATCTCGGCGTACCGTTCGAGGGGACGCCTGGGCCTCTCAACGCCATCACGGATGTCGCCGGTGTGAGGGTTGCGCACGTGACCCTGATCGAAGGCCACGGCGCGCTCCGCGTTGGAGACGGGCCCGTCCGAACCGGCGTCACCGCGATTCTCCCGCGCGGCAAGATCTTTTCGCCAGTGTTCGCGGGCTGGTACTCGCTCAACGGCAATGGCGAAATGACGGGCACGACGTGGGTCGAAGAATCCGGATTCCTCGAAGGTCCGGTGATGATCACCAACACGCACAGCGTTGGTGTGGTTCGCGACGCTGTCATCGAGTGGATGCGGGACAACAACATCGTGGACCGGCTCGCCGGTGACCATTGGTGGGGGTTACCCGTCGTTGCCGAGACCTACGACGGCTTCCTCAACGATATCAACGGCTTCCATGTAGGAAAAGAGCACGTCTTTCAAGCGTTGAACACCGCCTCTGGGGGCGCGGTGGCGGAGGGCGGCGTCGGCGGGGGCACGGGGATGGTCTGCAACCAGTTCAAGGGCGGCATCGGCACGTCATCGCGTCGAGTTGGAGACTTCACAGTGGGGGTCCTGGTGCAGTGCAACTACGGCGGGCGAGAGGGCCTGAGGATCGCCGGAGCTCCAGTCGGTCGCGAGATCGACGACCTAAGGCCGGAGCTCGGCGCCACTCCGGAGCCTGGAGAGAACGGTTCGATCATCGTCGTCGTGGCGACGGATGCGCCTCTGTTGCCGCATCAACTGAAGCGGCTGGCTCGCCGTGTCCCGATCGGGATCGGGCGCCTGGGCGGGCTCGGGACGAACGGTTCAGGGGACATCTTCATCGCGTTCTCGACGGCGAACCCCGACGGATGGAGTCGGACTGAGCCGGTTAGGTTGGAGATGCTCTCGAATGACAGGATGTCATCGTTATTCCAGGCGACGGCGGAGGCGACCGAAGAAGCGGTCGTGAACGCGATGGTGGCGGGACGGACGATGGTTGGGATCAATGGGAACACCGTCCACGGGCTTCCCCACGACCGGCTCCGCGCGATTCTCGAAAAATACAATCGTCTGGGCGAGCAGTGAAGCACCTAGACCTAGTAGACTGACGAGGATGAAAGGAGATGCTGTGACACTAGCAAGGCCGTTCGTTTACATGATCGTTCTGTTTGCGCTCGCGGGCTCCGTCGCGCTCGCGCACATGCAAGTCACGAAGACCGCGCCCGAGGACGGCGCCTCCCTCTCGAAGGTTCCGGAATCGGTCCAAGTCTGGTTCTCGCAGGAGCCGAAGAGCGACGTTAGTAAGATCACGATGACCGGGCCCAACGGAGAGGTGAAGCTTTTCGTACACCCCGGCGGTGACAAATCGCTCATGGGGATGGTCCAGGGCGATAATTTGGGCGACGGTGATTATGTGGTCGCTTGGCAGTCGGCCGGCGACGATGGGGCGCTTCAAGACGGTGAGTACAAATTCACCGTTAGAAGCTCCGATTAGAAGGGACGACTGCGATGACGAGTACATTCTTGGTGATGTTGATGGCCCTGGCGCAGCATCAAGGACAACACCATCACGACCCACAGCACTCTTTCGCCAACACCGACCGTTGGGTCGAGGAGTTCGAAAACGCCGAGCGTGACGCGCAGCAGAAGCCGGACGATGTCGTGCGAGCCCTGAAGCTCTCTGCTGGTGACGTTGTTGCCGACATCGGTGCTGGCACCGGGTATTTCGCGCGACGATTCGCGAAGGCGGTCGGCGACAACGGGATCGCCTACGCTGTCGATCTCGAGCCCAAGATGCTCGAGTACGTCGCTGAGCGTGCGCAAAAAGATGGCCAGCCAAACATCGTGCCGGTACTCGCAACGGCGTCGAGCCCGATGCTCGCACCCGACTCGGTGGATCTCTTCTTCATCTGCAACACGATCCACCACATCGGTAATCGACCGGCGTACTACGAGATCCTGGCGCGCGATCTCCGCGACGGAGGCAGGCTCGCGATCGTGGATTTCCGCAAGGACGCAGACCTGATCGAGGGACCGAACGAGGCGATGCGGCTGGCGCGAGAGTCCCTCGTCGATGAAGTCACAAAAGCCGGATTCCGATTGGTCGAAGAGCACGACTTTCTTCCGGTTCAGTATTTCTTGGTGTTTGAAGCCCCGTAGGATTCTGGAGGCTCCCGCAAACATCGCGTGACAGCGTACCTCGTCCGCGTCGCGCAAATCAGCGTAGTAGTATGGGAATTGCTACCCGCTTGCCGCGACAACTCAGACGAGGACCTGTTGGAACGCTACACCCCTAGAATGAAGCTGATTTTTCTCGTGGCCGCCCTGCTCGCGGCCGTATCGGCTGCCAGCGCGCAGCCCGAGTCTTCCAAGAGCCTTCGCGGCCGCGTGATCGATGGTCCGTCCGCCCAAGCTATTCCGGGTGCGACGGTTCAGGCGACGCCGGCTCGAACCGTCACCGGCGAGGACGGCAGCTTTTCTTTAGAGCTTCCACCCGGCACTTGGGTCTTGACGATTTCAGCCCCCGAGTACTTGGACCAGACGATTTCGGTTGAAGTCGGCGATGAGCCGCTGCGCGATCTGGAAATCTCGCTCTTCCAGATGGGCGAGTTCAGTGAGACGGTCGAAGTGCGAGCGGTACGACCCCGTCGGCAGGAGGCGTCCGCCGCGGAGATCGAGCCACAAGAAGTCATGCGCGTCGCCGGGAGTCTCGACAACATCTTCCGGACCCTCCAAACGCTTCCCGGGGTCGCAGCGACAGAAGATTTCGGAAGCAGGCTGAGCGTCCGCGGCGGCGAGCCCGACCAAAACCTCACGATTATGGACGGGGTCGAAGTCTCCAACCCTTATCGTCTCTTCGGACTGACCAGCGCGTTCAATCCGGAAACGGTCGAGCATTTCGAGCTCACCGCGGGTGGCTTCAGCGCCAAATACGGCGACCGACTGTCGTCGATCTTGATCGTCGAGAACCGTTCGGGAAATGCCACCCAGGGTTTCGCAGGATCGATAGCAACGAGTATTACCGATGCGAACGTGATTCTAGAAGGCGGTCTACCCGGTGACGACACTCGAGGGTCTTGGCTCTTCACGGCGCGCCGAACGTACTTCGACCTCGTCGCCGAGCACATCATCGACCAGAATCTTCCTTCCTTCGGGGATCTGCAGGCGAAAGTCAACGTCGGTATTGGTACGAACGCGACGCTGTCCATCTTCGGGCTGCGAAGTCGCGAAGACACGGATCTCAGTATCGACGACGAAGAAACGCCGATGGAGTTCGGCAACCTGGTCAACGACGCCGGCAACGACCTCGTCTCAGTCTCCTTCGATTCCTCGATCGGGCCACTAGCAAACTCTCGAACGATTTTCTCGTGGTACCGGAATCGTGACTTTCTCGACGTCAATGGTCAGGTTCTAAACGGATCGAAGCGCTCGAATGCTCCGGGCGACGAAGCTCTCGGCTTCAGCAGAATCATCTTCGATCGTGTTTTGTCGGTCGAGGACTTGGCCCTCCGCCAGGAGTTTTCGTTTCTCGCGGGCGACAATCACTTTCTCGAGTCTGGATTCGAATTTCACCGCCTCAAGACGGCACTTTCGTTCCAAGCCCTGGGCGATCGCAATAGCAATGAAGCGAACGGGTCGAGCGTTCGCGGTGGCGCCGGACTGCCGGACTCGCTCGACTCGTTTGTCCCCGCCAACCGCGTCGGCGCTTGGGTCCAGGATCAGTTCGTCCTCGGCTCATCATGGACGTTGGAGCCCGGTCTTCGCTTCGATTGGAGCGAGGCCAACGGACGCGCGACCGTGTCACCGCGTTTCGCCGCCCTCTACCGTATCAATCCATCCACGCGCGTCAAGGGCGCGTTCGGCTTGTACACGCAGAGCCCAGGCTATGAAAAACTGGTTCAATCCGATTTTTTCATCGACCTCACCGATGCGAGCGCGCTCGAGCTGGCGCATCAGCGCTCGACGCATTACATCGCCGGGTTCGAGCGCGACCTGAGTCCAGGGGTGACCGCACGCGTCGAAGGGTTCTACAAGAGCTTCGACGACATCATCGTGGGGCGCCTCGAGACCGACCAGGAGAGGCTCGAGCGCGTCTCTCGCTACGACTTCCCTCCCGAGCTTCGGGATAGCATCCCGATGGCACCCATCATCACCAGCAATCCGTCGAACGACGCCCGCGGAAGCGCTCATGGTTTCGACGTCTATCTTTCGAAAGCTCCCACCTCGATTGACTCACGCCTAGCCGGTTGGCTCTCTTACACGTGGACTCGCGGAGAGCGCGACGCCTACGCGCGTCTCTATCCGTTTGACTACGATCGGCGGCACTCGCTGAACCTTGTCGGGAGCTACCGCTTGAGTCGCACGTGGACGTTGGCGATGACGGTGCGCCTCGCTTCCGGGTTCCCGTACACACCGGCTCTGGGCGTTCGCGTCGCAGCCATCGAGGATCTCGAGGATCCCGAACGTTTGATCCCCGAGACCGATGTCAACGGTCTTCTGGTCTACCAGGCGGACCTCGGGGACACGAACAACCTCAACACCGGGCGGCTCCCATTCTACGCACGCTTCGACGTGCGCGCGACTTGGAGGCCCGGCGGCAACGCGGGTAACTTCGAGCTCTACTTCGAGGTGATCAACGCGCTGAATCGCGACAACGCGGTTCAGCTAGAGCCACGGCTCGAGTACGACCCAACCTCGGAGGTTCCGAGTATCAACGAAACGCCGTCAGAAGGTTTCCCCCTTCTGCCGACGTTCGGGATCCGATGGCGGTTCTAGGGCAGACGGCCCATCGCGCGCGTCGCCAGATCGACCACCTGCGCTTCCTCGGCCGACGCTGAGCTGATCTCGAGAACATGGCCGCCACGGAAAGCGCGCACCATGTGCTCTTCAGCCACGTACATCGCCCAGTCTCCGGGGACACCATCGACCGGATGGTATTCGTCGGGCGGAGGATTCTCACCGCCAAATTCCTCTCCGAAGTCGGTCACGAATTCGTCGAACGAGCCGAGAACGGCATTTTCGAGCGTCAGGACCACGACCGTTCCAGAGCCGTCAGCGGCTGCCCAAGCGCACTGTCCAAGCCCTTCGTCGCCTGATTGCGGATCCCCGGCGGCGGCGCCGAGCGCTTCCTCGATATCCGCCGCCGCGAGAAGCGCGCACAGGTCGGCACGCGTCTCCGGCGCAGCGTCGGTCGACGTATCGGTAGATTCCATGGAATCCCCGCCGCCACCGCATCCCGAGAGCAAAAGCGAGGCGGCAAGTGCCGCGGCGGCAAGGGCGTAGAACATTCTCCGTGTGTTCTCATGTTTCATCATCGCGGTAGCTTAGCGCGAGGTTCGGCATTTTTGAAGTCTGTCCGAGGCTTGATGAAGGTCGGAAGTCGAGAGGCGCTTATAATAATGATGCGCTATGACGTCCAACGACCGGAAACTGTACTTCATCGTCAACATCGACAGTGACCCCGACCCGGAGGATACACCGCGAGATGACACCGCAGTCCTCGAAAAATACGCTGTCGTGAAGTCGATTGTCGACGATTGTGTCGATGGCAAGGGCACGATTTGCGTCCAAACGAGCCCTATGTACCGCGACCGCTTCTTTGCCGGCCCATTCATGGATTTCTGGCGAGCGTGGATGGCCGACGGCGGCGACCTGACCCTACATCCGGAAGAAGATCTTTACTCGACGCCGGAGACAAGACTCGCCTCCGGCTCGTACTACTCGGACATCGGACACATGGGGCCCATCATCCGGTCGAAAGCAGCGTTCATGGCCGACGCGGGATTGCCTTTCGCGGCCTACAAAGGTGGGTATCAGGGTGTCACGCTCGACATCATCAAAGTGCTCGCCAAAGTGGGCATCCCCATCGACGTGACGTGCGCGCCGGGGATCGACTGGCCCGAGAAGCTAGCAGCGTGGGGCGACGCTCCAACGAGCGCGTACTACATGTCCCCCAACGACCGCGCTCGTGCAGCGGAGCATCGTGGAGAGAGCCCCGTGTTCGAGATCCCATTCGGCTGGGACGGACAGGCCTCCGACACCACGCGGCGCCTTCTCAACGAGCACTATCTCGTGAACGAGTTCTCGAACTACGAGGCGCTTTGCCGAGTCTGGGATGCGATCGTGGAGCGCGGCGCGCATTCGGGAGCATCGCAAATCGTCGGGCTACTTTGTCACACGTACGCGATGCAAAGCGCCAAGCTCAGTGGGCAGTGCCGCAAGATTCTCACGTACATGCGCGAGCACGGAGGTATCCCGGTGACGGCGACCGAGGCGAAGGCCGTTTACGACGCGCAGCGGTGATTTGCTCGTGACAGAAAAGGGGACAGGTACAATTTATCTCATGAAATTGTGAAAGATAAATTGTACCTGTCCCCTGACTTTTCTGTCACACCCTTTTCTCTCAGAACTCTGTGCTCTCGTGCGGGTACTCGCGGCCGCGCCAGCGGACGACGCCATCGCTTCGCGCCATTCGAAGCGAGCGCAACATAACGTAGAGAGTGACCAGCGTCGCGATCGGTGACAACACGATCGACCAAAGGGGAAACCCGAGACGGACGTGAACCAGCCCGAGGCTCACGAAGACGAGAGCAAGACTGGCTCCGAGCGAACCCACGACCCCGGTGAAGGCAGACGAGGGAAAAAGTGCAACCAGTACCGGCCACGCAAAGGGCGTGAGGCCGATCCAAAGAAAGACCACAACCGCAAACACGGGCTTCCACACGGAGCGGCCGAAGCCGGCGTGCGCGTTTTTCGTGAACCCTTCGATGAACTCGCTGAGGCCGTGGTACATGCGCAGGCGCACCCGGTGCATCCCCGCTCGCGCCGCGCTGACGAAACCGGCCTTTTTGAGATCCATCGCGAGACGTATGTCGTCGACGACCGAACTTTTCAGATTCTCGTGCCCGCCCATCGCCTCGTAGGCCTCGCGGCGCACCAGGCCAAACGCTCCACCGCCCGCGGCCACACGGGTCCACGGAAGGTGGGCCAGAAACGATGGGAAGTAGACCAGCGCGACGACCGGAATGATCGGCATGAGGAGCTCTTCCCAAAAACCTTCGCGCTCGAGATGCGGGAGTAGGGCCAAATGGTCCCAACCGCCGCTTTCGCACGCAGCGACAGAATCGCGCAGCGCCTTCGGGTGCAACTCGACGTCGGCGTCCATGAACAAGATCCACTTCCCTATCGCCTTCGCTGCTCCGGTCGCGAGCGCATTCGGCTTGCCGAGCCAACCAGGCTCCAGGGGGCGTGACCCCAGCGGTACGAGTCTCGGGTCGGAGCCGCGGCGGGCGATCGCATCCGCGGTACCGTCCGTCGACTCGTCGTCGACAACGATAACCTCGAAGTCGGGGTATTCCTGACGCAGCGCGGCATCGAGCGTTCGTCCGATGTAGCGCTCCTCGTTGCGAGCGGGGATGACGATGGAAACACGCGACGTTGACTCGCCGGTCGCCCTTGCGAGCGTTCGAAACGTCAGGAGATTGACGATCGTCTGGAGGGTGAGAAGACCCCACACGACGAGAAGCCCCGTCGCCACGGCATCGAGCATCTACTTTCAGTGTACATCGTCGTCGATTCTTTGGGTCGGCATCTGTCGTCGCTCAGCCGGCGAGAAGTTTCTTGGCCTCTTCCGCCACCTGACGGTGGGTGGCGAACCACGCCCCGCCTTTCGCCTGGATATGCTCGATGAGCTCGCGGAGCACGACGATGCGCGAACGATGCCCTATGGTACGTGGGTGCATTGCGACCGAAAAAACTGTCTTCTCCTCATACGCCACATCGAATTCGTCGATGAGAACGCCCAGCCAATCGCGAGGCGGCGTGTAGTTGTCGCCCCTCGGGTCGAGGACGGTCGCGTCGTCACGCATCCACTCTACCGGTAGCTCGACGAGGCCCGTGGGCTCACCTTTCGCCAAGATCTCGTAAGGTCGGTCATCGGCCATGAGCGAGCTGTCGTAGAGGAAGCCGAGCTTCTCGAGGAGCTCGAAGGTGTATGCACGGATGTCGTAGGCCGGTGCGCGGTAGCCGAGCGGCCGGATGCCGCTCTGCCGCGTCAGCACGTCGATCGAGCGTTCCATCAACGACAATTCTTCGTCCGGCTCGAGCCACGTCGGATGCTCGTGGATCCAACCGTGAACTCCAATCTCGTGGGCTTTCGACGACTGGATCGTCTCGACAATGTTCGGATGGAGCATCGCCGAGACCGCCGGGATGAAAAAGCTCGCCGGCACGTCATAGTCTCGGAGAAGATCGACAACGCGGTCCAACCCGACGCGGGCGCCGAACTCGCCCTGGGAACGATCGCTGAGTGAGGACTGCCCACCGTTCATGAGCTCCCATGTTTGCGTGTCGACGTCGAACGAAAGCAACACCGCGACTCGAGCGCTCTCGAGCCAGGGCGACGGAACGAGACTTTTTCCGGCGGTGATCTCTGAGGCGAGCTCCCGAAGTGCGTCCTCCGTCAGCCGCCACCCTGGAATGTTCTCGCTCTCCTTCATGATTTAGGCCTCCGCACGTCTACGCTAAGCGGGTTCGACAAAAAAACCAAGCGCGAACGCCTCTGACGAGATTGAGCCTCAGCTCCCTCCCCCTAAGCCCGAAAAAAACCAACGAAAACAAGAGGGTGTCCGGTAGAGTGGCATCTGTGATTGTCGACTGCGCAGCCTACGAGAACGGACAAAGGCTCCCGGGCACGTTGACGACGAGCGAGGCCGCCCGACTCTGCAGGAAGCGCAGCGACTTCGTGTGGATCGGGCTCCACGAGCCGACCGAAGAGGAGTTCGAGGACGTTCGACGCGACTTCGATCTTCATGAGCTTGCCGTCGAGGACGCGATCAAAGCGCACCAACGACCCAAACTCGAGAGCTACGGCGACTCGATCTTCATGGTGCTCAAGACCGCCCGTTACGTGGACGCCACGGAATCAGTCGAGTTCGGCGAGATACTCGTGTTCCTCGGCCCGAAGTTCATCGTCGTAGTGCGGCACGGGCCCGCCACCGGGCTGAAGGACCTGCGTACCAGCCTCGAAAACCGGCCGGAGTTTCTGACCCATGGACCCAGCGGCGTTCTCCACGCTGTTCTCGACAAGGTCGTAGACGACTATGGCCCGGTCGCAGCGGGCATCGAGGACGACATCGAAGAGGTCGAAGCGCAGGTGTTCAGCTCGGACCGGCTGAACCCGGTCGAGCGCATCTACTACCTCAAACGTGAAGTGCAGGAGTTCAGGCGGGCGGCGGCTTCACTCCTAGACCCACTCAAGCAGCTTGCATCCGTGCCTCGTCCGCTCATCGTTTCCGAAGTGCGCGAGTATTTTCGGGACGTCCACGATCATTTGCTCCGAATCACCGAGCAGGTGGATTCGTTTCGCGATCTGCTGACAAGCATCCTCCAGGCCAACATGACACAAACGAGCATCCGGCAAAACGAGGACATGCGGCGAATCTCAGCATGGGTGGCCATCGCTGCAGTCCCCACCATGATCGCCGGCATCTACGGGATGAACTTCGAGAACATGCCAGAGCTCACCTCGATGTATGGCTACCCGAGCGTGCTCGGGCTCATGTTTGTGATGTGCGTCAGCCTCTACGTGTTCTTTCGCGGTCGAAATTGGCTGTGAGCAGAACGCTGAGAGCACCGCGTGGCCCGGGTCGGGGTCTGTTTGGGACGATTTGGGCGTTGACAGGCCGGCCAGGCTAGCGTACATTGCGATAATGAAAGCTATTTTCATCTTTGGGCAGATAACATGAGCACTCGTGGCGCAGGCGCGGTCCAACAGCTGTCGCTTGGAGAGCAGGTCGCGGGCTTTCGGGGGCGGATCCTCCCCCGCACGAACGGCGATGTCTCGTGGCGGATTCGCGAGCTCGGGTTCGTTCCGGGAACGGAGGTCTCGGTTTTACGGCGCGGACCGCTCGGTGACCCGATCCATCTCGAGCTTCGTGGTTATCGGATCTGCTTGCGCAAGGCCGACTTGGCGCAAGTCCACGTCGAGCCTGTTACTTCTGCTACTTCCTGAGCGCCAATGAGCACCGCTGTCGTTCCTGCGTCGCCACTGCGGGTGGCCCTTCTAGGCGCGCCTAATTCCGGCAAGACGACGGTTTTCAACGCGCTGACCGGCGCGCGCGCGAAAGTCGGTAACTACCCCGGGGTCACGGTCGAGCGTCGCGAAGGGTCGGTTCGGCGAAACTCTCGTTCGGTCCGCGTCCTCGACCTTCCCGGAAGCTACAGCCTTCGTGGCGAGACGCTCGACGAGCAAGTCGTCGAGCAAGTCCTCGACGGCAAGCTCGACGGCAAGCCCGATGCGCTCCTGATCGTCGTCGATGCGACGACGCTGCAGCGAAGCCTCGCCATGGTTCTCGAAGCGCTCGAAGCGCACTCGGAGCTGCCAAGCGCCGTCGTCGTCACCATGATCGACGAGATGCGTGCGCGGGGCGGCAACATCAACTTCGCGAAGCTCAGTAAGACATTGGGGACGGCCGTCTTTCCCGTTGTCGGACACCGTGGCGTCGGGTTGGATGCGCTGTTTCGCGCGCTCGAGACGCCGGAAACGTGGTCGCGACCGAAAGCGTTCCCCAAAAGCGACGCTCCCGAGGAGCGCTTCGAGTGGGTCGACACGGTGTGCGCCGACATCGGTGCGACGAAAATGGATCCGGACACTCGCAGCGATCGGATCGACCGCTGGCTCTTGCATCCATTGTTGGGAGGGCTTGCCTTCGCCGCGGTGATGATTTTCGTCTTCCAAAGCATCTTCACCTGGGCGGTTCCCGCGATGGACACGATCGAAGGCATCGTGGGCGAGCTCGGTCGATTGTCGCGCACGGTGCTCCCAGCGGGACTGTTGGCAGATTTTTGGGCGGACGGTGTCGTGGCCGGCGTCGGGTCGGTGCTCGTGTTCCTACCGCAGATCATCATCTTGTTCACGCTCATTCATTTTCTCGAAGACGTCGGCTACATGGCGCGGGCCGCGTTTGTCGTCGACCGCATCATGGGCTGGGTCGGACTTCAGGGGCGCTCGTTCGTCGTGCTGCTTTCGTGCTCGGCATGCGCGGTTCCCGGGATCATGGCGGCGCGGACGATCCCTTCACCGCGAGATCGGCTCACCACGATTTTGGTCTCACCGTTCATGACGTGCTCCGCGCGCCTGCCCGTGTACACGCTCCTGATTGCGGCCTTCGTTCCTGCGACGACCCTTGGCGGCTTCTTGGGCATTCAAGGCCTCGTCATGTTCGGCCTCTACCTGCTCGGCGCCGCTACTGCCCTGGGCTCGGCAGCGCTTCTCAAATCGACTGTCGTGCGGGGCAACATCGCCACGTTCTACATGGAGCTTCCACCCTACCGCTTCCCCACCTTGAAGCTTCTGGCTTCCCAGGTGTGGCAGAGCGCACGTCATTTCTTGAAACGCGCAGGAACGATCATCTTCGCCGCCTCGGTGGTCGTCTGGATGCTGCTCAATTTCCCGCGCGCGGATGCGCAAGTGGGCATAACGCCCGAGGCACAAGCCCAGCAGCAGCTCGAGGTCAGCGCTGCTGGCCATATTGGTCGGGCCATCGAACCGGCGATCGAACCGCTCGGCTATGACTGGAAGATCGGCGTCGGTCTCATCGCCAGCCTCGCCGCCCGCGAGGTCATTGTCGCCACGCTCGCCCAGATCTACGCCGTGGGCGACCCGGATGATTTCGACGGCCTACGCAGCGCACTCCAACACGACATCAACCCCACGACAGGCCAACCCGTCTTCAATATCGCCGTCGCTCTATCGCTGCTCATTTTTTTCGTGTTCGCGTTGCAATGTACATCCACGATCGTCGTGATGGCGAAAGAGACGGGGTCCTGGAAGTGGCCAGCGTTCGCGTTCAGCTATATGCTGGGATTGGCCTATCTCGCCAGCTTCATCACCTACCGCGTAGCTTCGGCCTGGCTTCTCTGAGGCGGCACTGGCCGCGATTGCCGAGAGCCTCCGTTTCGTGGTTCAATAGAAGTTCCCCTTTAGCTGGAGAAAGGATCCAGCATCCCATGCATGAGTTCGCGCCCGAGGCCAGCGACTCCGAGACCCGAGATCGCGCCACGCTTCCTCCGACAACGGGGATCCGCCGCTACATCATCGAGAAGGTGGTCGGAGCGGGCGCCATGGGAATCGTCTACAAGGCGCAAGATCGTGTCTTGGGCCGGACGGTCGCCATCAAGACTATCCGCAAAGAGCTGATTTCAAAGGGCTCCGACTATGCCGGCTATCTAGAACGCTTCTTTCAGGAAGCGCGCATTTTCGGCTCGCTCGCCCACCCGAATATCGTCGCTCTCTACGATATCGGGGAAACCGACGAGGGCCTTCCCTTTTTGGCCATGGAATACATCCCCGACGTCTCGCTGGGCGAGCTCGACCGGCGCCTCAGCCTGGATCAGGTCATGTGGCTTCTCGCCCAGCTTGCGAGCGCCATCGATTACGCCCACAGCCGCGACGTTCTTCACCGCGACATCAAGCCGTCGAACATCCTCCTATCCGAAGGAGATGAGGCCAAGATCGTGGATTTCGGGGTGGCCAAGCTACTAGGCACAGAGTTCACTCGAAGCCAGACTCGGTTCGGGACCCCGGGATACATGTCCCCCGAGCAGGTGTTGGGGAAGGACTTGACCCGCAGGACGGACCTCTTTTCGTTGGCGGTCGTAGCGTTCGAACTATTGTCGGGACGCAAGCCCTTCCCGGGAGAGGATGTTCACGCCGTCTTGTACAAGATCGTGCACACCGATCCGATTCTGCCGAGCGGCCTCGAGGCCACAGGGCTGAGCGAAACCAAGTGGAAAGAGGTCTTCGCCAGGGCGCTCGCCAAAGAGCCGAAGCGTCGATATCCGAGCGCGTCCGAGCTCGTCTCGGAGCTCGTCGAGCTTTGCCCAGGATCTTGGCTCGGCGGTTTGCTCTCCGAGGGGAGCGCCGCGACCGCGCCCAAGATCTCGCAGCGCGAAGCGAACGGCACCCTCACCCTCTACGCGCCCGGCTCGCCTCGCTCGCCCCGAGCGAAGCTCGCCGACCGGACCCTCAAGTCAAAAACAACCGACTGAAGTCTGTTGTTCTCAGCTGAGGTGTTTGCCGAAGAACTCCGTCGTCCGTTGCCACGCTAGCTTCGCCGCTTGCTCGTCATAGCGCGGCGTCGTGTCGTTGTGAAAGCCGTGGTTGGTGCCTTCGTAAATGTGCGCGGTGTAGTCTTTGCCATTCGCCTTCAACGCAGCTTCGTAAGCAGGCCACCCCGCGTTCACGCGCTCGTCGAGGCCCGCATACTGAAGTAGCAGCGGCGCCTGGATTTTGGGGACGTCCTCGTCCGCGGGCTGCCCGCCATAAAAAGGAACCGACGCGGCGAGGTTGGGGACGCGCACCGCGAGCATGTTGGAAACGCGCCCGCCGTAGCAAAACCCGACGCAACCCACGTTGCCCGTGCAACCCGAATGCGCCTGCAAGAACTTGACGGCAGCAACCCAATCTTCATTGAGCTTGTCGCCATCGAGCTTGCGCTGCATCTCGCGCCCTTCGTCGTCGGTCCCGGGATAGCCCCCGAGCGAAGTGAGCCCATCGGGCGCGAATGCCAGATAGCCGGCGAGCGCGGTTCGCCGCGCGACGTCTTCGATGTACGGGTTCAGGCCTCGATTTTCATGGATGACAACGACGCCGGGTAGCTTCCCGCTCGTGCCCTTGGGACGAACGACGTACGCTTTGACCTTTCCATAGCCTTGCGGCGAGTCGTACTCGACGTATTCGGTCTCGAGCCGGTCGTCGTTTTCCGAAATCTGCTGCGCTTCGGCGTATCGGGGGCTCAACGCCTCCAAAAGACCCGCGGCGGTCACGCCTCCAACAGCAAACACTTTCGCGCGATCCAAGAACTGACGGCGGTCGATCCCGCCGTGAACATAAGCATCGAACAAATCGAGAAGTCCTTGATCGAAATCACTGGCTTTTTGCCGTTCCATCATTGATCTCCTTTTCTGATCACCGACGGTGCGCCGGTGTCCCGTACGGATAGTAGTTTTCCAAGTTCACATGCTCATAAGGAAGCGCGTCTAGAAAGGTCGTGCCCACGAACGGCTCCGGAGCCTCGACGATGACGATGGTCTTCGCGTAGCCAGCCTCGTCGAATCCGCGGCGGAAGTGAACCCGCGATTTCGTGACGAACACCATGTAGTCGTCCGGGTTGATCGACCCTAGACGAAATTCGTCCGGGTAGAGAACTTGCTCGTACGCCGGGGTAATGATGACGAGGTTGCCGTCGCCGAACGCTATCGCCGCCACGCGCTCATAGCCCATGCCCTCGTCGAAATACTCCACCGTTCCTTGAATGCGGGCGGGCGTTCCTCCCGACGGAGTGAACCCGCCGATCTCCATGTCGAAGGCGTCGCCTTCGCTCATCGAAGCTTCGGCCATCGCCTCCAACGTTTGGGGCGATGTGATCGTGCCGTACAAGGTCTTCCCGATCCCGGCAGCGACGAACGCCTTCAAGATATGGGTCGCATCGCCTGGTCGATCGCTGTGGTCGCCGACAGCTACCGGAGTCGCGCCAGAGCCAACGGCTTCCCGCACCATCTCGGCCGCTTGGTCCGGCAGAGGGTACTTGCCAACCGCAAAATCCTCCCGCACCCTCCAGATGAACTCGTCCATGTCGTCGGCGATCTGATCCGCCAACGCCTGGTCCCCGTTCGTCATGACGTGAACCGTCGCGCCCACGTCGGGCACGTCGGACCAGGGGTAGCCGTAGAAGACGCTCACGTACGCGTCATCCT
This sequence comes from uncultured Acidobacteriota bacterium, assembly GCA_947259165.1. GTDB lineage: Bacteria > Acidobacteriota > Vicinamibacteria > Marinacidobacterales > SMYC01 > CAMYKY01. The sequence goes on from CAMYKY010000095.1 coordinate 15,021, forward strand.
CGCGCGACTCCCATCGCCGCGCCCGCTCCATGATGTCCATGGATGGGGACTGACCGGTCCACTGGAGCACGGTCGGGGTGATGACGCCCGGTTTACGGGTCGCGGTTGTCGACGTGTAGTCGCCTTTCACCGCAAGGCGCAGCGCCCGTGCAGCGCGCTCACCTTGGATGTAAGCGTCATAGTGTGGGTAGCGCTTGGTCACGAAGGCGAAGTTGGCCCAGCGCAAAAACTCAGCGTCTTCGTTGCCGTGGAGATCGAACGTACCGGCAATGGGAACATCGGGCCCCACGACTTCCCGGAACCGACGGGCGATCTCCGCCTCCGGCCGGGGCACCTCGCGTACCGCCATCGCGCCGTGAAGCGCGAGATAGACGGCATCGACAGGCATGGCGGCTTGGAGCTGAGTAATCATCTGCCCCAGGAAATGCTCGAACGTTTCTTTCGTGTTCCAGCTTCGCGACGAGCCTCCGAACACTGTGTAGGGAGAGCTCAGGGTGACGAGCTCGACATCTCCGAGCTCGCGCGCCCGCTTCGTGAAACCCCGAATGTAGCTTCCGGACGAGAGCAGCTCCTCGCCGCTCCACGGTTTGCGGAGTTTCGACCACTCCTCGATCTCCACGTCCCCTCCAGGGCAAAACGTACACGTCTCGTGCTGGAACTTGGCGACGGCGATTCGCATGGAGCGAGCGGGCGGCTGCGCGCACCCCGAAAGGAGGAACGCTCCGAGAATCATCGAGGTACTCGCTCGCATGGCTCGAACTATATCAGCCCTTCACGCAGACGAGCTGTTTGAGACGATGCACAATCTCGACGAGATCACTCTGTGCTTCCATGACCGCATTGATGTCCTTGTACGCGCCAGGAGTCTCATCAATGACACCGGCGTCCTTGCGGCATTCGACGCCTTCGGTGGCTTTGACGTGGTCTTCCAACGTGAACGCTCTCTTGGCGGCGGAGCGGGACATGACCCGCCCGGCACCGTGGCTGCAGGACTCGAAACTCTCCGGGTTGCCCTTGCCGCGGACGATGTAGGAACGCGCTCCCATGCTTCCGGGAATGATCCCGAGGTCGCCAGCTCCCGCTCGAACCGCACCCTTACGGGTCACGAACACGTCCTCGCCGTAGTGGTGCTCCCGGGCGACGTAGTTGTGATGGCAGTTGACGACTTCTTCTTGGGCGCGGAACGCCGGGACGAGCTTCGTTTGCTTCACCGCTTCGGTGATAGCCTCCATCATCAGCTCGCGGTTCGTCGCCGCGTAGCGCTGCGCCCAGTCGACGGCGTGCCAGTAGTCGTCGAAGTGCTCGCTCCCCTCTTCGAAATACGCGAGGTCCTTGTCGGGCAGCTTGTGCAGGTGACGCCTCATGTCGTCTTGCGCGAGCTGAATGAAGTGCACGCCGGCGCGGTTACCGACGCCGCGCGAGCCGGAGTGCAGCATAAACCAAACGTCGTCATCCTCGTCGAGGCAGATTTCGATGAAGTGGTTCCCCGAGCCGAGCGTAGCGAGCTGCATCACCGGATGAGCGTTCCGGTCGAGCTTCGGGTGCTGGGAAACGATGCGCTCGTAGCCGTCTTTGAGCTTCTCCCACGCTTTCGCGTTACGCCGCGGCGCGTCCCCAAAAGCGCCTTTATCGCCGCGGCCTCCGTGACGGGTCCGCCCGTGGGGGACGGCCTTTTCGACGGCGGCGCGCAGGGGCGCGAGATTATCGGGTAGGTCCGACGCAGTGAGCGTGGTGTGCATCGCCGCCATCCCACAACCGATATCGACCCCAACTGCAGCGGGAATGATGGCCTTTCGGGTGGGGATGACGCTCCCCACGGTGGCGCCCAACCCCCAATGCACGTCCGGCATTGCCGCGAGCCACCGGTGGATGACCGGCAGCTGCGCCGTCTTCAGAAGTTGCTCCTTGGCCTTAGGATCCACCGGGACTCCCCGGACCCAGGCTTTGACCGGATGGCCTTTGGGGTCTCGCCTGCCGCCTTCGATCAGGACGTATCGCGTGCTCACGGTCGGACTATCTCACATCAACGTCATCCCATAGAATGGAGCACTATGGCGCTCGCTCCCGACACCCAGCTAGGCGCTTACAAGATCGTCGAGGCTATCGGGGCCGGCGGGATGGACTCCCCACGCCTGGTCAAGAGGAAACCTCTTTTCTGCGTGTAGGGTCGTAGAGCGATCTGTTGCGAAGCATGGCGACGGCAACGCTGAGCAATCATCGGTCGACGACGCCACGGAGAGCTCTGGCGTGGCTGTGGCCTTTGTTGCGCAGGCGGCGATAGTGGTTCTCGGATTTAGCATCTCGAAGGACGGCCATGTGAGCCCAATGATGGAGCGCGTAATTAAGGGGCTGAGAGCGCGCTCTTCTCAAGAGGACCTGTCGGCGTTTCCCGCTCTGCTTGGTCACGGGAGCGACACCGCCTAAGCTGCGAAGGGCTTCAAGATTTCGAAGGCGGACGGCGTCGTGTGCGTGGCAGAGCAAAGAGGCAAGGACGAGGGCGCCGACCCCAGGCAGTGAGGCGAGGATGGCGGTGTCGGCGAGGGGCTCGGATTGCCGACGATGTAGTCTGAACCACCTCTCGAGAAACTGGTCTGCTTCGCGTCGGAGTCGAATGACGAGAAGCAGCTGTTGGGTGAGCACGGTGATGTGAGCCTGGGTTGCGTCGAGGGTTCCGGGAGCGACACAAAGCGGTGGAGCTTGAAGGGTCCGTATCACGTCATCGAAGGTGACTCTTCGGATACGGTGTTTTTGTATGAGAGTACGGAGCGAATCCATGTTCTCGTTGTCGACGTCGAAGAAGAGCAGAAGGAGCTCGCCAAAGAAGGCGTCGACGGCCTTGTTTTTAGGTGCGAGTTCGAGCAGGTGAGGCCAACAGCCAACGATGAGCTCGCGTAGCTGAGAGCTGAGAGCGACATGTTGTTTGACGAGCTGAGAGCGAGAGCGGAGGTGCTCGCGCAGGACAATGATGTCGGGCGGAGGCAGGCTGACGCGGTGAAAGCGATGGCCATCGGTTCTCAAAGCGTCAGCGAGGACGAAAGCGTCGCGTCGGTCGTCTTTGGCACCACTCAAAGCGAAGCGGTCGCGGAATCGGTCAACCTGTTTGGGATTGACGGCGAAGACGGCGATACCGCGCATGAGAAGTGTCTCGACTACGGCACCATGAGGTTTCTCGATGGCGACTGAGAAGCGTTGAGGAACTTGCTCGGCGATGTCAAAGAGCCACTCGATGGTTGTCGATAAGCCATCGACGCTATGAGCGAAGCGTCGTTCGGCGAAAAACTTACCGTCGCTATCGATAACGATCGTCACGTGAAACCAGCGTCCGAGATCGATACCGACGAACAGCGGTGGTTGACTCCGCGCTGTGTCGATTGTCAGCGCATGTGATGTTGCATCGGCCCCTGTACTGGCGCTCATGGCGCAACTCCCCACGGGATGTTCATCACATAGGATTCGCTGGCACGCATGTCCATCCCAGGCGCTCGAAACGCAGGGTGAAGTTCGGCGTTGCCGGCGAAGTGCTGACTCGCGCAGCGTTCATGTCGAGAAACGACGTACAACGACGCCGAGTCGACCACAAATCGTGCAGCAGAACGACGGATTGAGTTCATCTTGTTTCTCGACGCCTAGATTGCCAGAACGAAGACACAATACAAGAGTGTGATCCGTCACTTTCTGCGCTCGCATGTGCCGGCGTTTTCGGTATTGAGCCTGGCGTAGCGCATGAAGCCGTCGTCCATCGAACTCTTGCTGGTAATGACGGTTGTAAGCGCGACACTGGCGAAGTCGAGCCGCCTGTCGACACGCGAGTGCGCAGTAGCGCTGACCGCGCTCGCAACTCGAGCACACGTAGAAGTGCCCGTTGCAATAACCGCATTCGGCTTGTCGGAGGAAAACGCTTTTGTCGGTGGCCACCACGCCCCGGAGAGGGAGTGGACAACCACCCTCGAGTTATGCGAGGCTCACCGTGTAGTTGCGGAGTTGCCTCCTCGGAGGCTTCTACTGCCCAAACCCCGATCGTTCTACGCGGTCGGGGTTTTCTCTTTCCTCTCCAACTCCAAAGCCTAACCCTCTTCGTTGGAATCTGCCCCTCTCCGGGCCATGGGACGAACGGAAACATGCCCGCAAGCGTACAGGGCGAAGTGTATCGGGCGCGGGACACCAAGCTCGACCGTACGGTAGCCCTCAAGATCCTTCCTCCGGAGCTGGCCGAAAGCGAGGAACGACGGGCTCGATTTGTCCGGGAGGCGAAGGCGGCCTCCGCGATCGACCACCCGAACGTCGCGCACATTTACGAGATCGGCGAAGCCGACGGAATCCACTTCATCGCCATGCAGTATGTCGATGGTCCCAACCTGGCCGCGCGAGCAAAGGCCGAGCCGCTCATGCCGACTGACATCATCAAGATAGGCCTGCAAGTGGCGGACGCTCTCGACGCGGCACACGCGAAGAGCATCGTCCACCGGGACATCAAACCTGCCAACCTAGTGCTCACCGAGCGAGATCAGATCAAAGTCCTCGACTTCGGTCTAGCCAAACTGACGGCCACGACCGAGGCGGCACAAGATTCGGATGCAACCACCGAGGCCAAGACCGCGGCCGGGATGGTGATGGGGACGGTGTCTTACATGAGTCCCGAGCAAGCGCTCGGGCGCGACGTGGATGGGCGCTCGGACATTTTCTCTCTGGGTGTGGTCCTCTATGAGCTCACCACCGGTCGGCTGCCCTTCTCCGGCGGAAGCGCGACGGAGACCATCGAGCGAATCGCCAACGCGCAGCCCGATGCGATCGCGCGTTTCAACTACGAAGCCCCACCGGAGCTCGAGCGCATCATCCGCCGATGTTTGGAGAAAGACCCCGAGGGTCGCTATCAAACCGCGAAGGACCTACTGATCGACCTGAAGCACTTGAAACGGGACTCCGAGTCGGGAGCGGTTGTTGCTCCGCGGCACGATTCCGGCAAGCGGATACTGTGGCCGGCGTTCGCGGTAGCGGCGCTCGTGTTGGCCGCCGTAGCGGGCGGCTTCATGTACTTCTCGAGCGATTCCGAGGGCATCGATTCCATCGCCGTCCTTCCTTTCGAGAACGGAAGTGGCGATCCCGACGCCGAGTATTTCAGCGACGGTGTCACGGAATCGATCATCATCAGCCTGTCTCAACTGCCGGACGTGAAGGTGATCTCTCGAACGTCGGCATTCCACTACAAAGGGCAGTCCATCGATCCTCAAACGATCGGTCGAGAGCTCGAAGTGGACGCTCTCGTCCTGGGCCGAGTCGCCCAAAGAGGCGACGAGCTTCTCATCAGTGCGGAGCTGGTGCGCACTCGCGACAGCGGATTGATCTGGGGCGAGCAATACCAACGAAGCGCGGACGACGTGTTCGAGATTCAAAAGGACATGGCGCGAGAAATCTCGTCGGCGCTTCGGTTGCGGCTGACCGACGAACAACAGGAGCTGCTCACCAAACAGTACACCCAAGACTCTTTGGCGTACGAAGCCTACCTAAAAGGCCGTTACCATTGGAATCGAAGGACCGACGACGGGATTCGGCGGGCGATCGAGTTCTTCGAGGAAGCCATCGAACTTGACGGCAACTATGCTCCCGCTTTCGCCGGTCTGGCTGACGGCTATATCAGCTCCGGATTCTATTTTGCCTCCCCGCTCGACACGTTCCCAAAAGCGAGGGCCGCCGCGGAGCGGGCACTCGAGCTCGACGAGAGACTCGGCGAAGCCCACGCATCCCTGGCATATGTCAAAACCATGTACGATTGGGACTTCGTCGATTCCGAGCACGAATTTCAACGAGCCATCGAGCTCAATCCTACCTATGCGACCGCTTATCATTGGTACTCGGATTACTTAATCATCACCGGTCGCTACGATGAGGGCATCGAGCGCGTTCGCTCGGCGATCGAGCTCGATCCGTTGTCGCGCATCATCAACGTCAATCTCGCCCTTTGGCTCGCCTACGCAGGACGCCACCAGGAGGCCGAGCTGCAGTTCGAAAAAACGCTGGAGTTGGACCCGAACTGGCCACTAGTACACTTTTGGCGCGGTCAGCACTACGAGCTACAGGGCTTGTTCTCGGAAGCGATCCAAAGCTATCAGACGTCAATCAATCTCGACCCCACGTTCTTCGCTCTGGGCTCTCTCGGACATGCCTATGCGAAGGTCGGCAAAACCGAAGAGGCACGAGCCGTGCTCGCACAGCTCGACGAGCTCGCGAAAACTCGATATGTCGGCCCTTCACAAAGAGCTCATGTGTACGCAGGCCTCGGGGAGCTAGACCGATGCTTCGAATGGCTGGAACGAGCGTATACGCAGCGATCTATGGACGTGCCGTTTTTGCCTCTTCTTCCTCTCGCTGCGGACATCGAGCACGATCCGCGCTTTTCCGAACTACTCCGTCGCGTCGGAATCCCGGAATAGACATCCGCAAGGGTCCGCAAGAAGAGGGGACTGTCCTGGACAGTCCCGGACTGTCACTGAACCATCCCCACAAAAACTTCCGCGGGGGCTGGATAAACGCCACCGACGCACCCCCCTCACCCGGCGGCGCTAACGCGCCGCCGACCTCTCCCCCA